>JANXTX010000008.1 GCA_025352165.1 Caulobacteraceae bacterium
GGTCAAATCCGGCGACGTGATCGCCGAGATCGAGACCGACAAAGCGACCATGGAGGTCGAAGCCGTCGACGAAGGCGTCATTGAAGCGCTGCTGGTTCCCGAGGGAACCGAAGCTGTGAAGGTCAACGTACCGATCGCGCGGTTGGCAGGCGACGGGGAGTCGGCATCGCCCCCTCCCGCCTTGCCGGCCGCCTCCACCTTAGAGGCGAAAGAGAAAGAAGAACCAGTCCTCCTTCCCCCTCGTGGGGGAGGTGGCGGCGAAACCGACGGAGGGGGGGCGCCGCCGCAACAACGCGCGCCCGACTCAACCAACTCCCGCATCCTCGCATCCCCGCTCGCCCGTCGCCTGGCTGAACAGCGTGGCATCGATCTGGCCACTGTCACCGGCACCGGTCCGCACGGGCGTATCATCCGGCGCGACATCGACGACCGGCAAGGTCAGGGAGCGCCTGAACGACCTGTCGCATCAGCGCCGACGGCGGTGGCGCCGCCGCCGTCGTCTCCGGTCCGCTCCCTCGAGCAGATGGGTATCGCGCCCGGCTCCTACGACCTCGTGCCGCTGGATGGCATGCGCAAGACCGTAGCTCGGCGGATGACCGACAGCTTCCGGGATGTCCCGCATTTCCCGCTGTCCATCGACCTGGAGATCGACGTCCTGCTGGCTGCGCGCGGCAAGATCAACGCCATGCTGGAGGCCGAGGGGATCAAGGTGAGCGTCAATGATCTGGTCATCAAGGCAGCGGCCATAGCGCTCAAGCGTGTGCCTGAAGCCAACGCCAGCTATTCTCCCGAGGGAATAGCCATGCACCACCATGCGGATATCGCCATGGCGGTCGCCATCGATGGCGGCCTGATCACGCCGATCATCCGCGCCGCCGAAACCAAGGGGCTGGCCGCGATTGCCGTGGAAGCCCGCGACCTCGCTGCCCGCGCTCGCACGCGAAAGCTGAAACCCGAGGAATATCAGGGCGGTACGTTCTCGATCTCAAACCTTGGCATGTTCGGCATCAAATCGTTCGCCTCAATTATCAACCCGCCTCAGGGCGCCATCCTCTCGGTTGGCGCCGGGGAAAAACGGCCGGTCGCGCGCGGAGACCAACTCGCCGTCGCCACGGTGATGAGCGTAACGCTGACCTGCGATCATCGTGTTGTCGATGGCGCCATTGGCGCGCGCTGGTTACAAGCCTTCAAGGCGATGATCGAAGATCCGATCACCATGATCGTCTGACAATTCAGGGGGAGCCATCACTGATGAACGCGTATAATTTCACCGTCCAGACCCTGGACGGCAAGCCGGCGCCGCTCGCCGATTGGCGCGGCCAGGTGCTGCTGATCGTCAACACCGCCAGCAAGTGCGGTTTCACGCCGCAGTTCGCCGGTCTTGAGGAACTGCATCGAAAGTACAAGGACCGCGGCTTCGAGGTGCTGGGATTTCCGTGCAACCAGTTCGCCGGTCAGGAACCTGGCAACGCCGACGAAATCGCCAATTTCTGCTCGCTCACCTATGAGGTCGATTTTCCGATGATGTCCAAGATCGAAGTCAACGGACCAAAGGCCGATCCCTTCTACGCCTGGCTCAAGGGTCAGAAAAAAGGCTTGCTGGGCAGCGAGTCCGTGAAGTGGAATTTCACCAAGTTTCTGATCGACCGCTCGGGCGCCGTCGTCGCCCGCTTTCCACCCAATGCTGAGCCGAAGTCTCTGCAAGGCGCAATTGAGGCTCTGCTCTAGTGACTGATTCATACGACCTGATCGTTATCGGCGCCGGTCCCGGCGGCTATGTCACGGCGATACGCGGAAGCCAGTTGGGCCTGAAGACCGCCATCGTCGAGCGCGAGGCGCTGGGCGGTGTCTGCCTCAACTGGGGCTGCATTCCGACCAAGGCTCTGCTGAAATCCGGTGAGATCTATGAACAGCTGAGCCATCTCGGAGACTATGGGTTGTCGATCGAGGGCCGGTCGTATGATTTCACCAAGGTAGTTGAACGGTCCCGCAAGGTCGCCAAACAGCTTTCCGCCGGCGTCGCCTTCCTGATGAAGAAGCACAAGATCGAGGTCGTCGAGGGAACCGCGCAACTAGAAAAAGGGCAGGGCGCACCCAAGGTCGCGGTGACCCTGAAGGCTGGCGGATCGCGCACTCTGACAGCCAAATCCGTGATCCTCGCCACCGGCGCCCGGGCCAGGGTCATCCCATCCGTTGGTCTGGTTCCGGACGGCGAGCGCATCTGGACCTATCGCGAGGCCCTGGTTCCCACGACCGCGCCCGCTTCGCTGCTGGTGATCGGCAGCGGCGCCATTGGCATTGAGTTCGCCAGCTTCTACCGCGCGCTTGGTTCTCAGGTGACAGTCATTGAGGCCCTGCCGCGCATCCTTCCTGTCGAGGATGAAGAAGTCTCGACAACCGCCAGAAAGGCCTTCGAAAAGCGTGGCATCAAGTTCCATGTCGGAACTAAGGTCACCAGGCTTGCCAGGACCCCATCAGGCGTCACCATGGACATCGAGGTCGGCGCCGCCAAGCAGGTCCTCACCGCCGATGTCGCCATCGTCGCGGTAGGCATCGATGGAAACGTCGAGGACCTCGGCCTTGAGGCGCTGGGCGTCACCATTGACCGCGGCCACGTTGTCACCAACACCCACGGTGCGACCAATGTCCCGGGCCTCTACGCGATTGGTGATGTCGCCGGACCGCCCTGGCTGGCGCACAAGGCAAGCCATGAAGGCGTCCATTGCGTCGAGCACATCGCCGGATTTCCTACGCCCAACGTTTCCGCGCCGATCCCCGGCTGCACCTACGCGACGCCGCAGATTGCCTCGGTCGGTCTCACCGAGGCACAGGCGACGGAAAAGGGCATCACCGTCAAGGTCGGTCGCTTTCCGTTCCGCGTGAACGGCAAGGCCATTGCCGCTGGCGAGACCGAGGGCTTTGTGAAAACGGTGTTCGACGCTGATACAGGCGCCCTGATCGGCGCTCACATGATCGGCGCGGAGGTCACCGAAATGATCCAGGGCTTCGCTCTCGCAATAACCATGGAAGCCACTGAAGCCGACCTGTTCGCCACCGTCTTCCCCCATCCGACGATGAGCGAAGCCATGCACGAATCCTCGCTGGACGCCTACGGAAGGGTGTTGCACCTGTAGGGCTTCAAGCCATTTGCCTCATCAAATCCCCGCTGTGCCTGCATGAAGCGACTTTTACGTGACGGCGCGGCGAAGATGAGATTCACAAAATCGGCAATTGTTCTCCTCGCGGCTTTTGCCACGGTCACGTCGGCCGCACCGACGACTGATTATCAAGTGATACAGAGCGTTACCGTCGCGGGCGGGTCAGCCAAGATTCTTGAGGATGCGCGCCTTACGCCGGCGCTGGCTCGCCTTATGTGGGGAAACGCCGTCGATCCGATCTTCGTCCTGGGTGAGGACAATCCGGCGGCGCGGCCCTTCAAGGCCAGACCCTTGATGCCGGCGAGGCTTCGCGAGACCACGACCACCGGTAAGATGCTTATCGACGTTATTTTGAATTCGGAGGCGCCGCTTGCGCGTATCGAAATGCGTCGACTCGC
>JANXTX010000023.1 GCA_025352165.1 Caulobacteraceae bacterium
GTGGCGGAGTCATCCATACCTTGACTCACATCCAGACACGCGCCGCAACCGGAAAAATTCAGCGCCCGGTCAGCCCCGAAAAGGAGGGTGAGCAATTACGTTATTTATGGCAAAGCTAATTTATAGCAAGAGATTTGTTGATGATCGTGGGTGGTTTGTAGAGATTTACAATCAAAGACGCTTCCGAGAATTGGGCGTTGATACAATATTCTTGCAAGACAACCACGTGCGCTCCAAGGCGATAGGCGTATTAAGAGGATTACACTTCCAGCGGCCGCCTCATGCTCAGGCGAAGCTCGTCAGGTGCATCCGGGGGAGTATCTGGGATGTGATTGTTGATGTGAGAGCCGGTTCGCCAACATACGGCGATTGGACCGCGATTACCCTCAGCGCGGACAACGAGGCGTCCCTCCTGGTGCCGATCGGGTACGCGCACGGCTACGTTACGCTCGAGGCCGAAACCGAGGTGCTCTACAAGGTGTCTGACTTCCATGCTCCGGAATGTGAAGGCGGGCTTGCATGGGATGATCAGGCGCTTGCGATTCCGTGGCCACTACCGGACACTGGTCCGCTACTATCTGAAAAGGATCGCCTTTTGCCCCCGCTAAGTGAACTCATAAGTCCCTTTGTGTTTGATGGCGCTCCGCTGACACGCCTCGGCGATTGAGCTGGCCAGAGCAGTGAATTCTCGCATTCTCGTCACTGGCGGCGCCGGGTTTATCGGTTCGGCACTGGTCCGTTATCTGGTGAAATATGCCGATTATTCGGTATTGACGCTAGATAGCTTAACTTATGCCGGAAATTTGCGATCTTTGGAGGCGCTTGAGGGAAATGCCCGCCACCGGTTCGTGAAGGGCGATATTCGGGATGGGGATCTTGTCAGGGCGCTTCTCGAAGAATTCAGGCCCAATATTATTACTCATCTGGCGGCCGAGTCTCACGTCGATCGTTCCATCGATGGCCCGTCGGCCTTCATTCAGACCAATATTGTTGGCACCTATAGCCTCCTTGAGCAGGCGGCGACGTATTGGAAAGGGCTGTCGGGGGCGGAGAGGGTGGCGTTTCGCTTCCATCATATTTCGACCGATGAGGTTTTCGGCTCATTGGGTTCAATCGGGCGATTTTCCGAGACAACGCCATACGATCCTCGCTCACCCTACTCGGCATCCAAGGCGGCGTCCGACCATCTTGTTCGCGCATGGGCCCATACATTTGGGCTGCCGGTTTTAATAACCAACTGTTCAAACAACTACGGCCCGTACCAGTTTCCTGAAAAACTGATCCCGCTGGCAATTCTCAATGGACTGCGGGGGACGCCAATCCCGGTCTACGGGACCGGGCTCAATGTGCGTGACTGGCTCTTCGTGGATGACCATGTCCGCGCGTTGGTGCGCGTGTTTGAGGCCGGGCAGACGGGGCAATCCTATCTGGTCGGCGGGAGCAATGAGCAGACCAACCTACAGGTTGTCCAGGCGATCTGCGACTGCCTCGATCAACTGAAACCTCGGCTGGGCGGCCCCCCGCGCAGGGAGTTGATCTCGTTTGTTCAGGACAGGCCGGGTCACGACCAGCGGTACGCAATCGATGCGGGCAAGATCATGCACGATCTAGGGTGGAAGCCTTCTGAAACATTCGAGAGTGGCTTGGAACGAACCGTGCGTTGGTACCTCGAGAACGAAGATTGGTGGCGTCCGATTCTGGAGGGTACGTACGCTGGGCAACGCCTGGGTCTAATGGCCCCGACCAACGCACCGGAAGAGTTCTCATGAAAGGTATTATTCTGGCGGGAGGAGCTGGCACCAGATTGCAGCCCGCGACCCTGGCGATCAACAAACAATTGTTGCCGATCTATGACAAACCGATGATCTACTACCCGATGTCCGTGCTCATGATGGCGGGGATCAGGGAAATATTGATCATATCGGCTCCTGAATATCTGGAAAATTACCGGCGCCTTTTCGGTGATGGTGGCCAGCTAGGCTTGAGCCTGAATTATGCGGTTCAGCCGAGACCTGAGGGGTTGGCTCAGGCTTTCCTGATCGGCGCTGACTTTCTTGATGGCGAAGCTGCAGCCCTGGTTCTGGGTGACAATCTTTTTTTTGGCGCGGGGCTTGAGGCAGTTCTTGACGCGGCGACCCAGAGGGCGCGCGGTGCAACGATATTTTCCTATGAGGTGGACCAGCCAAGCGCCTATGGGGTTGTCGAACTCGACAAGACGGGCCGGCCTGTCAGTCTGGAAGAGAAGCCCAATCGCCCGAAGACCAATCACGCAGTCACCGGGCTCTATTTCTATGACCTGCGTGTGGTGGAATTCGCGCGGCGATTGACCCCTTCCGCGCGCGGTGAACTCGAGATCACC
>JANXTX010000025.1 GCA_025352165.1 Caulobacteraceae bacterium
CTGACGGCGGCCGGCCACGTGTTCAACACCGGAAGGATCGCCGGCGCAGACGGATATAACATTCTACCCGGTGGTGCGGGCGGCGCGGGCGGCGCGGGCATCTATCTGGCCTCGGGTGGAAACGTCGCCAACATGGGCACGATCGGCGGCGGCGCCGGGGGTCCGGGCGGTAGCGGCTATCATGGAAGCTCCGGGCCCGCGGGTCCGGAGGGGGTTGGCGTGGTGCTGCAGAGCGGCGGCACGCTGACCAACGGTGGGACCGGCGCAACGGGCGCACTGATTTACGGAAGGAACGGCGTCTATGCGGGCGCGACAGGCGCGGCCACGGTGACGAACTTTGGAACGATCGCGGGCGGCGTCGCGGTATGGTTCCATTCATCCGCCGATCGCCTAATCGCCGAGTCCGGTTCCACGTGGATTGGCAATGTCTTTGGCGGCGGCGGCGCGCTGGAGTTGGCCGACGGAACGGGAACGATCACCGGGCTTGGCAGAACAGGGACACTCACGGGCGCCGAGGCTATGACGTTCAGTGGCTTCGGGTCGTACGATTTCGATCAAGGAGGCGTCTGGACGCTGACGGGTTCGAACAATACCTCGGCGTCCCTGACCAACGACGGCTCCCTGATGATCGTCAGCGGAGCTTTGCTGAAGATCACGGGAACGGTGGAAAACAACGGCGTCCTCGAAACCGCCGGTCGGCTCACGCTGCAGGGCGCGGTCAACGGGACCGGGACTGCCGTGATAGTTGCCGGAGTATTGGATGCGGTCTCGACTTTCACCGAAAACGTCACGTTCAGCGGTACGACGGGCAGGCTCGAATTGGGAGAGGCGACGACATATACTGGCGCGATCAGCGGCTTCGCTGTCTCAGGCAAGACGTCGCTGGACCTCGGCGACATCGGTTTCGTCAGTTCCGCCGAGGCGACGTTCTCGGGAACCAGCACGAGCGGGGTCCTGACCGTAAGCGATGGCGCTCACACGGCGCGGATCAACCTGACCGGCAACTATACGAATGCAGTCTTCACTGCCGCAAGCAATGGCGCAGGCGGTACGGTCGTGACCGCGGCAAGCGCACCCGGCGCGCCGTCGCCGCACGCCTTCATAGTGGCGATGGCGGGACTGGCTCGCTCGGGCGCCGTAGCGCTCCACTCGGGCCTCGGACGGCCCACACAGGTTATCGCCCTCGTGGCGCCGCGAACCTCGTGTACGTGACCGCGGCCTGATCGGGTTCAGAGAGCGTATTAGGTCGATGAATGCCGTTAGGCTTCGGCTCAGTTCCGGACATTCGCGGTTACTAACTTGCCGAAGGGATGGCAGAATTCAGGTGTCAGCATTTGACCGCTCGCGCCGGCCCTACCCCTTGATCGCCGACATGATCGCAAGTGGCCGGCCCTCGTTGTCGTTGAAGAAGGCCATCCACTCCTCCGTGCCGTCGGCGTGGCGGTGGATCATGTGTGGGGCGCTGACGATCTCGACGCCCTTGGCCTGGAGCGCGGCGCAGGTCGGGCGGACGTCATCGACGCGGAAGTAGATGATCGACTCCGCCGCCGGTCCGTCGCCTTCCGAAAGAAACAGGCGCACACCGCCGCAGTCGACGAAGGCGAGGTTGCCGAAGGTGTAGAGGTGCGGCAGTCCGAGCGTGTCGCGGTACCAGGCCTCGGCGGCCTTGATGTCCTTCACGGAGCGGGAGATCTGGCCGATAGGGCCGAGGGTGGTCTGGGCGTTCATATCGATGGCCTTGTGATGGAGGTTGCTGTCGCGTCGCACGCCGTCCCAGCGGCGCAGGTCGGCGCGGCTGGAGAAGCCAAGCTTCTGAAGGGAGTTGGCGACGTGGTACTTGACGGCGTCGAGGCTGACGCCCTGACGCGAGGCGATCATGGGGTTGGTCATGCCGTGCCGGACGGCCTCGACGACCCGCCATTCGGCGGGGGTGAGGATGTCGGCGTGTGCGGGACGGCCGCGGTCTTTTCTGATCGTCATGAGCGGGAGCCTAGCGCGGGCGCGAGCGAATTTCCCTACCCGGCTCGATCCGCGGGCGGCCGGGTCAGGAAGTCTTCGCGAACTCGGCGTCGATGACCAGCTGGATCGAGGATCCGAACAGGGACGGCAGGCCGAAATCGCTCGGTTTGATATGACCGGTCGCCTCGATGCCGATGCGCGGATGGTCCATGAAACCCTTGCCTGCGCCGAGAAGTTCAACATCGAAGGTGAGTGGAACCGTCTTGCCCATCAGGGTAAACTGCCCGTCGACGCGTCCGTGGCTGGCATCGATCTGATGGAAGGCGGTGGAAACGAACGACGCCTTGGGGAAGGCGGCGGATTTCAAATAGGCGTCGCCGGCGAGTTCCTCCGCAAAGCCGGGAACCGGAGTGGCGATGGATGCGGTGGTCACCGCCACGGTCAGTGAGGCGCTGTCGGGCTTCGACGGATCCCAGGTCAGGGTCCCCTCGGTCTTGTCGAAACGAAAGACACTCAGCGAATAGCCGATGTGCGAGACCCTGGCGATCACGGCGGTGTGGGTGGGATCAAGCGCGTAAGCGCCGGCCGCGGCCAGCCTGTAGTCGTGCTCGCCAGCGAACACGCCCGGCGGCAGCTGTGCGAAGGCCGGGGTAGTCATACCGAGAGCGGCGCCAAGGGCGGCGGCGACGATGATCGTCCTAAGCATGGGAGGCGTCCTGGTTCCTGGGGTGAATGGGTGCGCCCTCAATCTGGGCGATGATCGCGGCCATGTCGTCGGGGATCGGTGCGGTGACCTTCCGCTCGCCGCCGGCGGGATGCGGAAAGCTGAGCGCGGCGGCGTGCAACATAAGCCGGGGAACCGGCGCCCCGGAGAGCATCAGCGCGCCGCCATAGCGTGGATCGCCGATAATCGGACGGCCGATCGACGCCAGATGGACACGCAGCTGGTGCATGCGTCCCGTACGCGGGCTGAGTTCAACCAATGCCGCCGACGGACCAGCTTCGAGTGTGCGATAGCGGGTCGAGGCATCCTGGGCGTCGGGATGATCGGGAGGACAGACGCGCGTATAGGCCTCACGGCCTTGGGATTCTCGTCGCAGGGACGCCTCGATCAGACCTTCGCGCGGATCGGGCGCGCCCGGAGCGACGATGGCGAAGTAGGTCTTGCGGATCCGGCGTGCCATCATCGCCTTGCCGAGGAACGCTGCGCCCGGCTGGGTCTTGGCGGTGAGGATCACGCCGGAGGTATCCCGGTCGAGCCGGTGGATCAGGCGCGGGCGCTTGCCGTTTGACTTCGCGAAAGCCGCGAGCAGGTCATTGAGGGTGTTGGCGGCGATGCGGCCACCCTGGCTGGAAAGCCCGGCCGGTTTGTTGAGGACGAGAACGTGCGCGTCCTCGTAAATCGCCAGCGAGCGGGCGAAGGCGATATCATCGGGGGTGAGGGAAGCACTCATCCTCCCTCCCCCTTATGGGGAGCGAGGAGGTTGCAGCTACTCGCCATTTTTCCCCCTTAGCGCCGCCCAGCGATCGAGGCGTTCCTTGACCCTGGCTTCAGCGCCCTCGCCCTTTGGACGATAGAACACCGCCCGCTCGACGCCATCGGGAAAGTAATTCTGCCCGGAGAAGCCTTCGGGGGTCTCGGGGTCGTACTTGTAGCCTTCGCCGTAACCGAGGTCCTTCATCAGGCGGGTCGGGGCGTTGCGGATGTGGGCGGGGGGCATCAGCGAGCCGGTCTCCTTGGCGAGACGGCGGGCGGCGCCGAAGGCCTTGTAGACGGCCACCGACTTCGGAGCGCAGGCCATGTGCACGCAGGCCTGGGCCAGGGCCAGTTCACCCTCGGGACTTCCCAGAAAATCGAAAGCGTCCTTGGCGGCGGTCGCGACAAGAAGGGAAAGGGGATCGGCCGCGCCAATGTCCTCGCTGGCCATTCGCACCAGGCGGCGGGCGATGAACAGCGGGTCTTCACCCCCTTCGAGCATGCGGGCCAGCCAATAGAGGGCGGCGTCGGGGTCGGAGCAGCGCACTGATTTGTGCAGGGCGGAAATGAGATTGTAGTGCTCCTCGCGGTCCTTGTCGTAGGCCGGACTGCGCTTCTGCAGCACATGCCCCATGGCCCCGGGATCGAGCGGAAGCTCGGGCGCAATGTTGAAGAGGATCTCCGCGAGCGAAAGCAGATAGCGGCCGTCGCCGTCGGCCATGGTCAGCATCGCCGCGCGGGCGGCGGGATTCACCGGGAGGCGCCGGCCCTCGAACGCCTCGGCCTTGGCGAGCAACGCGTTTAGCGCCGTGTCGTCAAGCCGACGCAGCACATAGACCTGGCAACGCGACAAGAGGGCGCCGTTGAGCTCGAACGACGGGTTCTCGGTGGTGGCGCCGACGAGCGTGACGACGCCTGATTCGACGAATGGTAGAAATCCGTCCTGTTGCGCGCGATTGAAGCGGTGGATTTCATCGACGAACAACAGCGTCGATTGACCGGCGGCGCGGCGGCCCTTGGCCAGTTCGAACGCCTTCTTGAGGTCCGCCACACCGGAGAAGACCGCCGAGAGCTGCTGGAACTCATAGCCGGCGGCCTTGGCCAACAATCGGGCGATGGTGGTCTTCCCGGTTCCCGGCGGGCCCCAGAGGATCATCGATCCAAGGCGATGGGCGTCGGCCATGCGGCGGATCGGGCCGCCGGGGCCAAGCAGGTGGTCCTGGCCGACCACTTCGTCCAGGCCTTGCGGACGCAGCCGTTCAGCAAGCGGACTGGGCGCTTCGGGTGTCAGGCCAGCGGCTTCAAAGAGATCGTTCATCGCACTAAGGGTAACAGAGGCACGAATAATCTCCATCGGCGGGGGAATCAGGAAGCATCATGATCAAGCTTTATCACTGCGCGGGCGCGCGCTCGTTCCGGGCCCTCTGGGCGCTGGAGGAAATGCAGCTTCCCTATGAACTGGTGATCATGCCATTTCCGCCCCGTTCGCGATTCGAAGGCTACCACGCACTCAATCCGCTGGGCACGGTGCCAGTGATGTTCGACGACGAGGCGCGGATGACCGAAAGCTCGGCGATGCCACACTATTTGGGCACGAAATACGGCCCGACCGATCTGGTCGTCGAACCGCATGAGGCCGGTTACGCGGACTATCTGAATTTCCTGGTGATGGGTGAGGCGACGCTGACGTTTCCGCAGACCATCGTGCTGCGCTACACGCGCCTGGAGCCACCCGAGCGCCGGGCTACCCAGGCGGCGGACGACTACCGCAAATGGTTCGGCTCGCGTCTGCGGGCGGCGGCCGGCATGGCCGGCGACGAGTTCGTCTGCGCCGACCGGTTTACAATGGCGGATATCTCTTTCGCCTATGCACTGAAGCTGGCGACGAACCTCGGGATCACCGATCTGTTCCCGGCCAAACTGGTCCCCTACTACGAGGCCATGCAGACCCGGCCCGGGTTCCAGCGGGCGATCGCCGCCGAAGGTTAAAACCTACCTCCCCTTCTGGGGAGGGAGGGATATAGGTTGGGAAAATAGTCGCTTAGGGAGCCCGCTCATGTACCTCGCCGACCACGCACGCCAGACGCCGCATAAGCCGGCGCTGATGTCGGCGCGGACCGGCGAGGCAGTGACGTTCGCTCAACTGGATGAGCGATCGATCCGGCTGGCGCGGTTTCTGAAGGAGCGCGGTATCGGGCGGCGCGGGCACATCGCCATCCTGATGGAGAACAACCTGGCGTTCATGGACGGGGTCTGGGCGGCGTTCCGCTCGGGGCTCTATGTGACGGCGGTGAACCGCTATCTGCCGCCCGACGAGGTCGCCTACATCGTCAATGACTGCGGGGCCAGCGCGCTGATCACGTCATTCGAAAAGCGCGAGACCGCGGCGGCTCTGGCGGAACTGGTCCCGAACTGCCCGATCCGGCTGATGGTCGACGGCGTCATCGACGGATGGGAAAGCTATGAAGGAGCGCTGGCGAGCGTGTCCGGCAAGCCACTTGAAG
>JANXTX010000061.1 GCA_025352165.1 Caulobacteraceae bacterium
GGCCCGCGCCAGAAGTTTCGCCCTCAACATCCTCCGCCACAACGGCGCAACAAACATCGCTCAGGCCCTCTGGAACGGCGCACTCAGCCTCGACCTCATCCTCAACTACAAAGCAATCTGATCAGCGTTGAACAGCCCTGCGCTTTTGCTCGCGGCAGTGTCGCGAGGCGCCTATGGTAGCGGGTACATCACACCCCGCACCCGAACCAAACCCTTAGCCCTTGCGGCTGATGATCTGGGGAATGAATCGCTCTGAAAACCCGGCCACGACGCACCAGAAGAGCAGTTTTGCGACGTCGACGCCTGATGCCGGAGATGTTTCGGACAGGAAGCGTTGCATGTCCAGATGGTCGGGTGGGTTGCTGAATTCAGGAATGTAAAAATGTGGAAACGCAGCCCCCGTAACGATTTGCCCCAGGAACGCCACATACAGGATCAGCGAAAAAATACCGCCGTAGACGGGGATCAGCACGATCTGAAACCAGGATTTCGACAACAACAACAATTCGTCGTCATGACATTTTCTCAATCTTCGCTGAATACTTATAAACCCGCCGATAAGTCCGCAACCGAAACATAGAAATGAAATATTAAATCTCTCTCCAAGGTACAGCGTAATTCCAAATATTACTGAAATAACAAATATCACCGCCACGGTCATCAGGATCAGCCTCTGGGTTATCTTCAAGACATTTTCTGATCGTTCCATCATCATGCTTTCCAGAGAAGCTCATCCCGGCGTGGCGACACCATTCATAGCGCCCCGCATCCCCTGGGCCGGCCTGGTTTGGGCTCAAACCAGACCCGCCTGAATCTTCCGATCAAGGAGAGTCGTCCCATTCTCGCGCCTCAGCCTCGCAGCCGTCAACGCGGAAATCCAGCATTGGCCCGCGCCCTCCCACGATCTTCGCCCATTGCGTGCAGCGACATGCACCGACCTGTCGTGTCGCTGCACCTGTTCAAGTCGCCGCCGCCCGTGGATAACGGCCCATCGCCATGTTCGTTTGGCCGGACGGCCGTGGAAGCGACATCTGGATGGCGCCGCCCCGGTCGACCGACTGTCATACGAACACGCTATTGATGGGCCTGTCTTTACGGGTCCGCTGTATTGGCAGGAGGTTGGTATGCAGATTTCGAGTTGGAATGGTGTCACCGGAAAATGGCGAAACGCGGCCAATTGGTCGAACGGCGTTCCCAGGGCTTCAACGGAAGCCGATATCACCGTGGCGGGCTCCTATACCGTCAACGTGGGGTCCGGCTCGACCGCCGCCGCCGCCGCCGTGGTTTTCGATGCGACGGGCGCTACGCTGGCTGTGGGAGGATCACTGAGCGTCGGCGGAACCTTTGACCTCAAGGCCGGGACGTTGGCGTTGGCGCCCGGGAGCGTCTTTCATGCCGGTACACTGGTGATGGATGGCGGCGCGCTGGCTTCACAAGGCGGCACGCTCGATGGCGTCAACATCGTCGGCCCCCTGGTCCTGTCCGCGGACTTCGAGTCGCTCCTCATCACCAACGGCTTGACAGCGACGGCAAGCGGCGGCGGCGCAGGTTTGATCACGCTGCGCGGTGAGGACGCCTACCTGGATTTTATTGGCAACCAGACATTCGACAATGCCACGCTCGTGTTCGACAATTCGACGATCTTCGGGGCCGCGGTGTTTGGGACGGGAGTCCTTACCTTTGGCGCCAACTCAATCCTGACGACGACTGCCGCCGGCCCCTCGGCGACGGTAGGCGGCAAGACGACCATCAACAATGGAACCTTCATAGCGGCTGCCAGCCATGTCCTGGGTTCATTCACCATCAACGCGACGAATTTCGTCAACAACGGCCTGATCGAGGTGAACGAACTGTTGCAGGGCAAAGACCGCGGCTTCAACAATGGCGCCACCGGCGTCATAGATATCGGCAATGGCGCGAACGCGTGGTTCGACGGCGCCTTTGTCAACCAGGGTTCGATCTCGGTGGGGGCCGGATCCAACCTGTTCCTGCTGGGCAGCTATAGTCTCGCGGACCTCGGCGTGATCGCCAACGCCGGCTCAATCGATCTGCGGGGAACCTTGCTGAACCAGGGGTCAACGATGACGCTTGGCGCCGGTGCACTCGCGGGAAATGTGTTGATCACCGGTGTCGTGAGTGGCGGCACAGTGGTCGCCGGCGCCAATGGCGGCCAGTTGCAGGGTGCGACCCTGGACGGGGTCACCTACCAGGGAAACCTGAACCTCGGCGGTCAATTCTCGGCACTGACAATCACCAACGGTTTGTCCGTGGTGACGGCGAAGGGGAAAGGAGCAGGCAAGGTCTTCATCACAGGCGCCGGAGCGGCGTTGATGTTTGATGGCTCGCAGACATTCGACAATGCCGTTGTTCATCTGGGAGGCGGCGGCCTTTCGGGCGATTCCCTGGTGGTCCTTGCATCGAAAGGCCACGAAAACACCCTTACGCTCGGCGCCAATCTCACGGTTGTCAGCGATACCGCCGGGGACCGGGCGCATCTGACCGGAGGCTTCACGCACGGTTTGACAAATATCATCAACGACGGAACGATACGCGCTGCGGCATCCGGCGCGCAGTTTCAGATCGACTCGGACACATTCACCAATAATGGCCAAATTTTCGTAGCCAACGGCGATCAACTCTCAATTTTTAGTAGTATCAGCATAGCCAACACCGGTGCGATTAGCGTCCGATCCGGTAAACTATTGATCGGTCAAGGCAACGACGCCGGGATATTCAGCAACTCAGGTATCATTAGCGTGTCGCGACTGGGAAGTGTTACCCTGTCGACGAACTTCACCGTGGCCTCGTTGGGTAATTTCGTCGACGCCGGGATCTTTGTCGTCGGTGGGACGCTCGATAACAATGGACAAACCTTGCAACTGGGGACGGGGCCCATATTCGGTGGCGTCCAAACCGTGCTGGGCGGTGGCGGACTTATATCGGGTGGCGTGGTGTCCCTGGGAACCGGCAACCTCGCCTACAACTTCGGTCATCTGGCCAACCTGACGTTCGAGGGAGCCGTCGACCTCGGTATGGCCGATACAGGCCTCAATCTCGACGGCGGGGTTGTATTCACGGGGGCCGATGGAACCGGCCCTGGCGTCATCAATCTGACCGGCGCGCGAGCCACGTTGCAGTTCTACGACCCGACCGGGATCAACGGCAACGGCATCGACAATGTGACCATAAACGTGGGTAACGCGACCGGCGCCGATACGATCGACATCCTCTCGTACGGCCACAAGACACAGACCCTCACCTTTGGCGCGGGCACGAACATCATCAGCAATTCCGACGGCGCACAGGTCGTCATGACAAGCCAGTTTCTGTTTCCGGACATCCTGGTCAGCCACGGCAATATCACCGCGGCAGCGGCAGGCGGCCTCTTCACGGCAACGTTCAAGGTGTTTGAAAACGACGGCCATGTCACCGTTTCAAATGGCGATACGTTCGTCCTTAACGGCGAACTGACCGGCACGGGTCAGATCAGCGTCGGCAGCGGAGGCGTGGTCTCGCTGGGCGCGGTGGGCGCGCATCAGACGGTGGCGTTCGCCGACTCCGCCGGGACCCTCAAGCTAACCGGCCCCGCGTCATTCGCGGCGACAATCAACGGCGCGACGATCGGCGATGTCATAGACCTGATCAATACCACCGCGACCGCCGCCAACGTCAATTCCCACGATCAACTGGTCATCACCAACAACGGCGCCGCGGTGGCCACGATCCAACTGGTTGGCGACTACTCCCACACCGCGTTCAACGTCGCTGGTGACGGCGCCGGTGGAACCGCGATCACCCTGGCCGCCGGACCCAGTGTCCAGGGCATGTCGCAGGCGATGGCTGGCCTTGGGGGAAGCACAGCCGCGACCGCGGCGCCGGTGGCGGCGGCTGTGCTCCAGTCTCCGATGCCGATGCTCGCACGCACCTTCTAGTGGTGACAATCTGACGATTAAGTCCCGGCGCACAGTCAGCGAGCCTATCGGTCGAAGATCTGGAGTCGGCCTGAAAGTCAAGGCGAAGCATCGACGCTTTGCAGACGCTTGGCGCTTCCCGCCGCTCGCAGCCTGTGCGACCGTCTTAGCTCCCATAGTCGCAGGAGTGTATCGGCCTTGGCAGCGGCAAGCACCAAGCCTGACTGGCGGCGCGGTCTATCGCGGTTATGGAGTCCAAACATAGCTGTAGAGGGGGGCAGGCTCTTCTGGCGGATCCGCATTCCGCAGACTCTTGTCTTCTTCGTCGCCATCCCGCTCGCGGCGCTGGCTTTTGTCGCCGCCCTATTCCTACACCAGCCGATCTTGGTCCGTGCAAGCTTCCTCGCGATGGCGGTCTATTTGGTGAGCAGGTCTGTGTATCTCGTCCTTCGGCTGCGATTTGTGCTTAGCCTCGGAATGTGGACGGGGCTAAGGCGCGAGCCGATCCGTCGTGTTGAGGAGCCTCTGCACTACTGGATCAGGACGGCAGCCGAGGTGCTCGCCTGCGTGATCTACATCGGAGCCGTCATCTTTCTCGCCTACATCGCAGGTTTCGGGCCGGTAAGCTGAGGCTGTTCTCCACCCCGTACGGTCATTCGCAGGGTCGGCTCCAGGGCGGCGAGGTGGGACCGGAACGAACGTCGGTTTTCTGACCGAGGGCCGCCGGTGAGAATCGACCCAGAGCCGTCATTCATCACGCTGCTTGTTGAGCCAGAACTCCTGACGCGTCGTTTTGCGAAAGAGGGGGGTTGCATGTGAACCTGTTCGTGGAGACGCTGGCGATATTCGTTGTCTCAGTGTCGGGAAGAAGTGTGCTCGCAAGAGGTGTATGAATCACCGTATCCTCCCGGCCCGAACCGCAACAGTTCGACTCGGTCAATCCAAATTGTCTAGTATTTAATAATAATTTTTCGAACTTTCGCGAGTTTAGGATGTCTTTAACGTCAATAGTTGGCAAAGTAAATATATAAACCGAAGGATACTCGGATATTTCAGACGCAAAGGTTCTGGCGTTTATTTCCGAAATGCTAACCGGTGCCGTGGTACAAAATTTTTCTATTGACCGAAATTCAATTTCCTTCGTCGCGCCACTGTTCCGGGGCGTGTTTACAACAAACGTTTTAACCAATATAAGCGCTGGAACCATTGACGTCTGCTCGGGCAATGGTAAAATATCCGTCAATTACAACATAGATTTCGATAGAACAGTTGTAATGAGTTTATTTATAGGCGTTGTATTTCTTGTTTTTTTCAATCAAGACGTGCTATTTTCGGGCGTTCCGCCAAAGACATTTAGTCAAATGTTCGATCTGAAATGGCATGCACCCTTGATAATGGCGATTGTGCTTATCGGCGGGAATTATATTTGGTCGACAGTTCACTTCTCGATGTGGCTCTCTACCGGCTTACGGAAAAAATTCTCGCGTTAGAAATGCCTCCAAGCGCTTGAACCGGTTTTGTCCGTTCACCACCCACAGCACGCATTAGGAATGTCCGCTTCATGGTGATGCGGCAATGCCAATCGACGAGCCCGCCGATATCCAGGGTTCAGGCCCGCAATTGACGCCTGTTGATCCGCACCGTCCGATTCATCAACGCGATCAAACGGCCATGAAAACTGGATGTCACCCTTTCGGCGTCGGCAACCTCAGGAGGGCAGCCCGCCGGTGAACTTCAGAATTCCTCGCATACATCGGCGCCCGAAATCGGCGCCGGCGAAGTACATCATCGGACAGGCGCCGGCGATCAGGGTGATGTCGTGCTGTCGGCAGATGTCGACGCCGGCCGCCGATACGCTCGACCCCGGGACGCTTGACCCCGAGCCTGTCGATTGGTGCATCCACACGGGGGGAACCCCGGCGTCGCGACACTGACGCACGATGCGTTCCGTAACTTCGGGCCTGGTGACGATAACCACGCCGTCAACGCCGCCAGGAATTGATCGGAGATCCGGATAGTACGGGGCATCGTCGAAGACCGACATATGCGGATTGATCGGGAACACATCGTAACCTGTCGCCCTGAGTTGGCGAGCGATCCGGTTGCCCACGGGGAGCCGCCCCTCCTGGCGAGATACCCCAGCGACCGCGATTCGTTTTTGGGGGAGAAAATCGGCGATCTTGATGTCGAGGAGTGTCTGCTTCATGGCTGTTTGCCCTTCCTGAGATCTACCGCTTATGAAGTCACAACAGGACAACCTTCACCAAAGTCGCTGGCATTGATCCTGATCAAACACCGGGCCGTCCAGATATGACTGGCGCCGTGAATTCGTATCGCGCGGCCTGGGGCGGGTATTTCCAGAACAGTCTGGTGAAGGTTAACCTGGGCTTCGAAGCCATGGTAACCTCCGTGCGAATGCCCTTCGAAAAACTGCTGCAATTTCTGTCCGGATTTCTGCTTTTCGGGGCCCTGGCCGTCTCACTGTCGGGTTGCGCGACGCCAGAAGAGGTTATCGGGAGAGACTGGGTCGCCCCGAGGGTTGATCCGGCGCGCAAGGATTACACGCCGGATTATATTTCGCGACATCGCGCAAACGGCTGGGTCGTTCTGCGATGCATTTCAGGCGAGGGCTTCCGGCCAACAGATTGCGACGTCATCGCGGAGTCGCCACGCAACGTCGGTCTGGGCGCCGCGGCTCTCAAGTTGACCGATAACATGAGACCGGCGACACCGGCGAATGGCGTCGGGCCTACTTTGCACCAAGGTGAAGTCCTCAATATTCCGGTCTTCTTCTGTCAGTACGCTTCAAACACCAAGGCCTGTAGACAGCAACACGTCGAGAGCGGCGCGTTCCTGGCAAGCGTCGCGGTTGTGGAAAACTTGACCAAAGCCCGCAGATGCGAGGACGCGCGGGCCGCCGCCCTGGCCACCGGCCAACCGGGATACTCCGCCTATGTCGACCGCACCTGCGTCGCGCACAATCAGACCGAAACTGGGAAGCAAACACCTTAGACTGAATGGCCATGCACCCCGGCGAATATGGCTGGGGCTCCACTGCATGCGGCCACCCCGCGATTGGTTGACGGTGAAGTTCCGAGGACAAATTCAAGGCAATCCAGCACCGCAACCGCAACACCGGGCGTCAGCCCGTTGCCGCGATCACGGGCTACTGCTTAACTTCGTCAATGACGTTCGACCCTGATCACAGCCACGCTCACCCACATGAAAGCGGCATCAAGTGGCTAGACGTAACCATCGGGGTCAGTGTGGTGCTGATCTCGGTGATCTCGCTGGTGGTCTCGATCCAGCACGGCCAGACCATGGAGAAGATGGTCGAGCAGAACGAGCGGATGGTCGCGGCCAACACCATGCCGATGCTGACCATGTCGGGCAGCAATGTCGATCCGGCCACCGGAGCGCCAAGGCTTTCACTGGAGTTGAAGAACGGCGGCGTGGGGCCGGCGCTGATCGACTGGTTCGAAATGGGCTAAAAAGGTGTGTCGTATGGCGACCCGGTCAGCCTGCCGCACGCCTGCTGCGCCGACGCTGTTCCCGCTGGAAAGTTGCTCCCCAGGGGTTTGGTCTTTGCCAGTGTTTCCGGCTCGATACTGCCCGCGCGCGAGAGCCTTGAGCCCATCCAGATAAGCTCGAAGGCCTCAAAGGAAGTCTTCCTCGCCGTCGAGAGGAGCCGCTCGGATCTGGAGACCCGCGCCTGCTACTGTTCGGTGCTTGACGAATGCTGGCTGACCGACTTCGCGGTGGCGCGGCCCAAACGGGTGAAGTCGTGCGCCGCGCCGAAAGACGTGAAGCCCTGGTAAGATGTCCCTCGAAATAGCTAAAACGCCGTGACATGACCGGCAGCGGCCTTGCCGCCGGATCGTTCAGGTTGACATGATCCGCGCATCAATCGAGCTTGATGGCTGCCAAGCGGATCGGAGACGAATGTACGGCCCCGGAATCCTCGTACGCAGCCTGTCCGTCCCTACGCGCACGGATCGCCATTTGAACCAGTGGCAATACCATTCGCGTAGTGATCACCATTCCAAGGTCGCATGCTGGGGGATCATTTTCGATCTGCTGCTCACGTGCCCACTGCTCCGGCGCCACGTCCAGGAAGGCCGGGTCTGCTTCGGCATCAATCATGAGATGCGAGACTTCGTCCACGATCGTAAAAAGGACCTGGACATGGTGCTGTGTACTCCATCGAGCGGCGGGCCAGGATCGCAGTCCGACTTTTCCAGTCTGGTCGCCGACTATCAGATCGTGCTTTCAGCCGACGAACAGAACGCGCTCTTGTCGATGCCGGCCCTTCATCGAGCGCCCGTGGGGTCAGTCTTGATGGCGCTCGAGGCCAAAGCGGCCATGACGGCTCACCAACGGGCGCTTCCACGCCTGTACGATGAACTGAATTCGTCTCACCTGACAGTGCATGGCGCCTCCGATCAGGCGATCGCGGCGGGCTTCGTCATGGTGAACATCGCCGAACGCTATCTGAGCCCGGACCTGAACAAGAAACACCGGGCGACGGATCCGCAATGGAGTTCGCACCGACAACCGCGCGATGCCGGTCTTGTGATCGACAAGGTGCGGCAGTTGCCGAAACGGGCGAAGGTCGGAGATACCGGCTACGATGCTCTGGCGATCGTCGTCGTCGACGCCGCCAATGACGGCAGCCCGATCGATCTGCGCGGCGCGCCACCCGCGCCGCAGCCCGGGGACATCTATCACTATGCTTCAATGATCGACCGCGTGGCGCACATCTACGCCACGCGCTTCAAGGATCTTTGACAGCCGCGACATGAGAACGGCGTGGACATGGCCCGGACGCCGCAGCCTCGTCACTCAGCCGCTAGAAGGGTGGGCTGCAACACGCGACCCTCCATCGCCTCAAGGTGAGCTCTCAGTCGATCCTGAAAACCAGGCGCAAATCTCAGTGTGCCCCGCATCGTGCGTTCGAGGAACCCGCGGGTGGCGCGCACCGAAAGCGGCTTGCCGGGATAGAGGAGAAAATTGGCCAGCGCCTCACGTTCGCGCCAAACCGGAAAGGCGCCGATGCGGACAGCGTGACGCCGCGCGCCATCGAAACGAGCCGCTCTCGGCCATCGCTTGATCGTATCAAGCGGAAAGTCTCGGCTCATTTCAAATCGGGACGGCATGCACAGCCGCCCCCCGAGCCAGGCAGCGACCGGCGTGGTGACGGCATTTCCCACCAGGGACCAACGCATCGAAGCACGTCCAACACGTTCGGCGGGCGCCGTCCAGTCGGCGGGAAATCCCTGGAGCCGCTCCGCATCGCGGATATCGGGTGTCACGACCAAGCCGTCCGGGAGCAGAATGGCGGGTGGCGAAGGGATGCCGACCGTCGAGCCGTTCTTCATGGTCGGTATCGCATCCTGGGCCCAGCCCAGTCCACGGATGCCTTCCGTCCAATAGAAGCCGTGCGCATGGCTATCGAGCGTCGTCAACCTGTCCGGCGGCTCGACCTCGTCGACCAACAACACATCAGCCGGATCGACATCAGTCGTAGTCGCCAGGAACAGGACGCGCTCGCGGCGCTGGGGAACAAAGGCCAGACTGTTGACCACGCGATAAGCCCAACGGTAGCCCCGCTCCTCGAACGCCTCCACCAGGGTAGCCAATGCCCGACCCCGATCGAGCTGCAACATGAAGGAGACATTTTCCAGCAGAACCCACGGGACAGGGCGCTTGTCCAATAGGTCGAACACCCTGCCCACCAAGCCTGACCGCGACCCGTCTATACCAGCCGTCAGGCCCGCCTGACTGAGATCCTGGCAGGGGAAGCCACCGACCAGGAGCTCGACGTCGCCCGGCAGCGAGGAAAGCCGCAGTACATCCGGCTCACACGGAACCCCCGGAAAGCGAGCGGCCAGGACCTCACGCGCCGCGGGCGATATCTCGCAAAAGAGGCTCGCCCGATGGCCCGCCTCTCCGAGGCCGACCTCCAGCCCGCCGATTCCCGCGAAAAGGCCCGCGACCTGCAACCTAGCCTCCGTGCGCCCTGCGATTCGCCGCTCCAGACATGGTGACTGAAGCACAGTGCGAGGGAAAGGGATATTTGTTCCCCTTACGTTCGGGGGAATCGTTCGGAATCCGATCTATCACAAAGGCGCCCCCAGTAAGGAAATGGATCCCAACTACGCCCCGCGGAACTCCGGCGGTCTCTTTTGCATGAAGGCGGTGCGGCCTTCCTTGAAGTCGGCGCTGTCGAAGCAGGCGGCGACGGCGGCGTCGACGTCGTCGAGGCGGCGCCTGGCCGGATCGCGCAGGGCCTCGCGGGCGGCGATCTTGGCGGCGCGGACGGTCAGCGGAGCGTTGGCGGCGATCATGGCGGCGTAATCTCGGACGAGCGTTTCCAGGTTCTCGCGCGTCGCCACGCGGTTGACCAGACCAACCCGCAAGGCCTCATCGGCGGAAAACCTTCGGGCCGTGTAGAGGATTTCGCGGGCGATAGCCGGGCCGACCACGTCGATCAGCAGCTTTACGCCGGCGAAAGCGTAGCCGAGGCCCAGCCGTGCGGCGGGGATGGCGAAACGCGAGTCGTCGCTGCAGATGCGCAGGTCACAGGTCAGCGCGACGGCAAGGCCGCCACCGATGCAGTAGCCGCGGATCATGGCGATGGTCGGCCTGGAGATGCCGGTCATGGCGGCGTTGGCGGCGGCCGAGGCGTCCGAATAGCGCGTCTCGGCGGCGGCGTCGTTGCGTTGTTCCTCGAACTGCGAGATGTCGGCGCCTGAGACAAACGCGCGATCGCCGGCCCCGACGAACACCACCACACGCACTTCCGGGTCGGCCTCGAACGCAGCGAGCACCTGCGGGATCGCCCGCCACATCTCCAGCGAGACGGCGTTCAGGCGCGCGGGGTTGTTGAAGATCATCCAGCCAATCGCGCCTTCCTTGCGGCCGATCAGCGTCTCGACGCCCAGATCCATTTTGGTGGTCTCCCTCGCCTGACCCAGGCGCGCCCGGGCAAAAAAATTTTCGGCTGTGACAGGCCGTCAAGCCCGTTTGAACGCAAAGACACAAGGACGCAAAGAAGGGATCAGATCACGCCTTCGGCGCGCATGAGCTGGATCTCTTCCCGCGAATAGCCGACTTCGGTGAGGACGTCGTCGGTGTCCGCGGGGGTGAGGGGCGCGACCTGGCGCACGCCTGTCTGAAGGCCTTCAAAGTTTATCGGGCTGGCCACCATGGCGGTCTGGCCCAGGCGCGGATGCTGGACGGGGGTCGCCATAGCCAGATGCCGGACCTGTCGATCGTCGAAAACTTCATCAATGCCAAGGATCGGGCCGCAGGGGATGCCGGCCTCGTTCAATTGCTCGACCCACCAGGCGACCGGGCGCTTGCGGGTTTCCTCCGAAATAGCCTCGTTCAGCGCCGCGCGGTTTTCGATGCGCCGGCGGACAATGCGGAATCTCTCGTCCCGCAGCCAGTCGAGACAGCCGGCGACCTCACAGAAACGGGCGAACTGGGCGGGCGTCGAGGCGGCGATGTTGAACGGGCCGTCGGAAGCGGGATAGACGCCCATCGGCGTGAAGGTCGGATGCTCATTGCCCATTTGCCCGGCCACCTCGCCGGACATCAGCCAGCGGGCGGCCTGGAAATCCAGCAGGAATATCTGCGATTCAAGCAGCGAAGTATGCACATAACGGCCCTCACCGGTGCGCTGGCGATCGAAGAGCGCCATCATGATCGCCATGGCCAGCAGCGTGCCGGCGGTCATGTCGGAGACGGCGACGCCGGTTCGCATCGGCCCGCGGCCTGGCTCGCCTGTTATCGACATCAGCCCGCCCGAGCCCTGCACGATCTGGTCGACGCCGGGCCGCGCTGCGTATGGACCGTCCTGGCCAAAGCCGCTGATCGAGCCATACACCAGGCGCGGATTGACGGCCTTTAGATCGTCCCAGGCGATTTTCAGGCGATGTTTGACCGGCGCGCGCATGTTCTCGACCACAACGTCGGCGCGCTCGACCAGCCTGAGGAAGGCGGCATGCCCTGACGGGGTCTTCAGGTCGAGGCTGATGAAGCGCTTGTTGCGGTGCAGGTTCTGAAAATCGGAACCGTCTCGGCCGATGACATCGCGGCCATCGCCGGGCGGGTTCACGGCGATGACGTCCGCGCCCCAGTCCGCCAGATGCCGCACGCAGGTCGGTCCGGCGCGCGCCAGAGTCAGGTCGAGGACGCGCAGACCGGTCAGTGGGAGGCGGACGGCGGGGTCGGCTGGCAGGGTCGCGCTCCAGGGGAGTCGGGCGGTTCGGGCAATTGTGCGCACAACCAGTTGCGGTTGCCCACACCTGAAGGGAGGATCAGCAGGGCAACCGGCTGAACGATCGCGAGGTCGGCAATTGGCGGCGAAGACAAGAAAAATTCGACCACAAAGTTCCGCACCGGCCTTTGGCCGACCCCCGTTGAGGAAACTTTTTGGAGGCGGGATTTGGTCGTATATTGGTCAGGCCGTCGGCGGAGAGGTCGTCGTTTCTTGGTGCGGAAGAGCCCGTCACAAAGTTTGACCCGAGGTTCCTCGATCACCCCCACTTGAGCCACGGGGCTTCGCGGCCCCCGGAGCGCGCTGCCTAGAGTTCTTTTTGATGAGGTCCCCACGCCGACGGCGCTGGTCTGGAGGAACTTCGAGGGAACTTTGATGGACATCATATACGAGCGTGTGGCCGGTCTTGACGTGCACAAGGACGTGATCGTCGCCTGTGTGCGCCTGACGCAGGGCGGCCAGGTTGAACGGGAGTGCCGGTCGTTTTCGACGACGACGGCCGGACTTCTGGACCTCTTGGCGTGGCTGCTGGAGAGCAGGGTGAGCCACGTGGCGATGGAGGCGACCGGGGTCTACTGGAAGCCGGTATGGAACATCCTGAGTGATGGCCGGTTCGAGCTGATCGTGGCTAACGCCGCGCATATAAAGAACGTCCCTGGCCGCAAGACCGACGTCAATGACGCCATGTGGATTGCCGATCTGCTCGCCTGTGGTCTGATCCGGGCGAGCTTTGTGCCGGACGAAGCCTTCCAGCAACTGCGGTCGCTGCTTCGCGCCCGCAAGCAGTTGCTGGGGGAACAGACACGGCACGTGCAGCGGATCCAGAAGACGCTGGAGGAGGCCAACATCAAGCTGGACTCGGTGATCAGCGACGTCATGGGCGTGAGCGGACGGCGGATGATCGAGGCGATGATCGCCGGAGAGCGGAATCCCGGCCGGCTGGCGGCCCTGGCCGACGGGCGGATCAAGGCCAGGCCGAAGGCGCTGTACGACGCCTTGCACGGACGACTGACGGACCACCATCGGTTCATGCTGCGGCTGCATCTGGATCAGTACGACAGCCTGGACGCGGCGGTGGGGAAGATCGACCAGCAGGTGGATGACGCCATCGGCGAGATGGATGAGGAGGTGGAGGCCGGTCATGCCGGCTTTCGATTTCTGATTGCGCTTCTGTGCGGCATCCCCGGCATACGAGCCGACTCGGCGAAGATGATCCTGGCGGAGATCGGACTGGATATGAGCCGCTTCCCCACGGCGGGGCATCTTCTGGCCTGGGGGGGCCTATGCCCGGGACAGAACGAAAGCGCCGGCAAGCGCAAGCGATCACGCCTGCGCAAGGGCGACCACTGGCTCAAGACCACCATGGTCCAGTGCGCCATGGGAGCGGTCAAGAAGAAGGACAGCTACTACAAGGCCCAGTTCGATCGGCTGCGCGCCAAACACGGCGCCAAGAAGGCTCGATGCGCCGTCGCCGCCTCGATGCTGACCGCGATCTACCACATGATCAAGAATGGAGTCGCCCATCAGGACCTGGGCGCGAACCACTTCGACAAGCGGGCAACCGACATCAAGGTCAAGCGTCTCGTCGATCAAATATCTAAGCTGGGATATCAGGTCCAACTCGAAAAAGCCGAGGTCGCTGCCTAACTCGAAATCATAAACAAGTTCAATCACTTACGCTTTTGTTACTGCCTAGACACGAAGGACACGAAGGAGGGCAGAGCGAAGGTTGGAATGCGCTTCGCGCGAAGAGCATTTCAAACTTCTTCGAGCCATCCTTCGTGTCCTTCGTGTCTTTGTGGTGCGTCCTTTCTTTCGGCCGCCTCGCTGGCGATCGCACTGGCCGGTCAACGTGGCTTCGCCCGATTGCCCTGCACCGGAGACGCGCAAGGGTTGCGGATTGCCTCCGCGCAAGGGCATGATCGCCGGGCGTCGGTCGGACGGGCCGTCGTAGCCTCAAACGGAGCCCAACAGATGAATCCGCTAGCCTCCCTGGCGCTCGCAGCCATTGCGACCGCCGCCTTCACCAATTCCGCTTCCGCCTACACGCTTTCTCCGACAAGCACCGCCTTTGTTGCAAAGGGCCTTGCCGCGGTCACTCTGCCCTCCGGGGGGGTCGTGAATTGTAATCTGACCTTCAAGGGCAAGACATCGGCGACCGGAAAGGCAAAAATTACTGTTGTGACGATCACACCAGGTATTTCCGCATGCAGCAGCTCGACTGCCGGCAATCTACCATGGGGGGTCAGCGCTGTATCCGCGACCGCCGCGAAGATCACCAATGTGACGCTAATTACGCCGCTCGGCACCGCGGGGCCCGCCACCGTGAAATTCTCCGATAACGCCTCTGGCGTCTGGACAATTACCAATGCGAGCCTGGCTGGCGGCTACAAACTAAATGTGTCCATGCCGACGACTCCCGCCATCACCATCGTACCCTGACAACAAGAGAAAGGGCGGCTGGATTGCTCCCGCCGCCCCAAGGGTAACAAGAAAGGGAGAGCTTCTACTGGCCGTTCTGGCAAACCGTAAGCGGGTTGCCCTGGAACGTCGTGCGCTTCAGCAGAGACGTCTTCTTTGGTGCGCCGAAATACGTAATGAAGGTCAAATCCTGGTAATTGCTCACCCCCTCATTTAACCGGTTGATTGGCGCGAGGTCGGCGTGAACGCCCCGCCCGGGCGGTCAGGCGGGTATTGGGATTGGCAGACCCTGTAGGGTGAGGCGTATGGCGTCGATGGCGCGGACGGCGCGTCGCCGGCCGGTTT
>JANXTX010000087.1 GCA_025352165.1 Caulobacteraceae bacterium
TTTACTCAGATTCTGATAATGCACGGCCCTACGAAATAGACTCTCATTCACCGCGTGCGGCAAATTGCGCGCTCGACCGATGCCGTCCTTTAACGCTTTCAATATCAAGGTGTTGTTGGCTGACTCTAGCTGGTCACAAAACACGGGCGTCCAAATCGAAGGGGAGGGAATTTTTTGGCGAAATTGAGACAACGACACCGACCCGACGTTAGCAGTCATGAAATGGCCTGAAACGTGCCGCAGGTCGCAACTTCGCCACCAAGACTTCGCGAAAGCAAGCGGGACAAATACATACTCCAAGCACTTTTTGAAAAAACGACCCCATTCGACAGGTACACAACGAAACCGAGATTATCCGGGATAATGTAATGAGTAGGTACGCTAAATCAAAGCTAATATCAGGCACGTATTCAGCCGGATACACACTTTCATCCACTTACACATCTGTTACCATCAGCTCCACAAGCTTGATCTCCGGCCGCGGCCTTGTCATTTCCGCACCAAGTACGGTGATCAATTACGGCCTCATCGAGGCCGGTGGGGCTAACGGGTCCACGGGCATAACACTGGCGGCAGGCGGATCCGTTACCGATGCCGCTAGCGGGCTTGTACTTGGTGGCCGCGGAAAAGCAGGCTCGCCCGGAACCGGACACGCTGGCTATGCCGGCGGAACGGGGCTGCAGACGACCGGCGCAACGACAGTCGCAAACTATGGAGCCATCGCCGGTGGGCAGGGAGGAGTTGGCGGAAACACCGCTAGCGGTTCCGGGGGTGCGGGAGGCGTCGGCGGGATTGGCGGGGCCTTCTCTGCTACCGGAACATTCACGAACGCTGGACTTGTTGACGGAGGCCAGGGCGGCGGCGGTGCGACGGGGACAGCCGCGGTCGGCGCGGCGGGTGGCGCCGGTGGAGCGGCACTGCAGCTGGCCAGCGGCGGACTGATCGTCAATAGCTACGTGATCACCGGCGGGGCCGGTGGCGCCGGCGGCGCCGGCGCAAGCGGCTTTTCCGGCGGCGCGGGCGGAATCGGTGGAGCCGGAGTATCGACCAGCGCAGGCGGCGCGATCACCAACACCTACTCGATTGTCGGCGGTCAGGGCGGGGCCGGCGGGACAGGATCCAAAAACGGTGCTCAGGGGCAGCAGGGAGCGGGCGTCGTCATCAGTGGAGGCGGGCAAGTCAACAATGGCGATACCGCCCACACGGGATCGGTCATCGTGGGCGGTACGGGCGTTGCCGTCTATGGTGCTGCCGCGACCACAGTGATCAACTTCGGACTGATCGCGGGCTACGGGGGAACCGCCTTGAGCTTTGGGTCAAGTGCCGACCTGCTCGTGGCGGAGGCTGGCTCTTCGTTCAACGGGGCTATCGTAGGAGGTGGCGGCGCTCTGGAACTGATGGCCGGGTCGCAGGTCGGCACGATCGACGGTATGAGTGGTTTCGCGGCGGTAAGCTTCGCTGTCGGAGCCAATTGGGACTTCGAAGCAAGCAATACAATTACGGGCGGCCTGACTGTGTCCGGCGGAACCATCGAAGTTTCAGGGACCCTAAGCGATGGCGGGACAGGCCAGACCGCTATCGCCTTCTCAACTGGCGGCCGCCTTATCCTGGAAACGGGCGCGATCCTTACCGGATCCGCGAACGGCGACGGCATCAGCTCTACGCTGGAACTGGCGGGGACCTACGGTACATTAACCGGCTTGGGTGCAGTGGGAACGCTTTCGGGCGGAGGATCCGCCAAATTCTCAGCATTCGGCAACTATGTATTGGACACCGGCGGCGCCTGGGCACTTACCGGCTCCAATTCCATTGACGCATCAGAGACGCTTGCCAATTCAGCTACACTGACCCTCTCGGGTAGCCTGACCAATGCCGGAAACATTTTCGGTGGACCGGGCTCTATTGGGGGCGTCGGCAATCCCTACGGCGGCCAAGGCGACGATGGTCTTCGCATCGCCGCGAGCGGCTACCTTTACAACGGTGCGACTATTGCCGGCGGGAGCGGCGGCCAGGGCGTCAGCACAAACACTCTGACATATGGAGGCGGCGCAGGTGGAACTGGTGTCTTGCTGTCAACAGGCGGTAATGTCGTCAACCACGGGACAATTTCCGGAGGCAAGGGCGGCCTTGGCTCGGGCGGCCCAGGCTATACGTTCGGCGGACTTGGTGGCGCCGGCGGAACTGCTATCAACCTCGAAGACGGCAGTTTGATAAATTACTCAACTATCGTTGGGGGCCTCGGCGCGAATGGAGCCGCCGGCGCCTATGTTGCAGGTGACGGAGGGCACGGAGGCAACGGACTGGTCATCGCAAATGGATCGGCGGCAAATCTCGGAAGTCTGCTGGGGGGCCGTGGCGGAAACGGCGCGGGCGCCGCCAGATATGACGGCAGCGCCGGCTACGGCGGAGCCGGTGCTTATATGACCGGAGGCAACCTAACCAACAACGCAACAATCATCGGCGGACAAGGCGGCGACGGAGGCGGGTTCGGGGCCTATGGCGCGAGCGGGGCCTATGGCGGTTCGGGAGTTGTAATCAGTGGCGGCGCGGAATTCACAAATACGGGCATCATTTTCGGAGGTCATGGTGGCAGCGGCGGGGTCGGCGCAAAATCAACTGGGGTAGCAGGAAGCGGGGGATTAGGCATTCGCTTCACCGGCTACGGATCACTTATCAATACAGGCACGATTACTGGCGGGCAGGGCGGCGCGACCGGAGGATCAGGTCCGGGCGCACAAGGCTATGGGATAGAAATGGTCGCCGGCGGCAACTTGACCAATGGTGGGATCGCGCACCCTGCCGCGCTCATCAAGGGACGGGTCGGCATCGACGCAATCGGCCTGAACGGCGCCACGGTGATTAACTATGGCACAATTCAGGGCGCAACCTATTCGATAGAATTTGGATCGAAACAAGACGTCCTGATTGCAGAGAATGGGTCGAAATTCATCGGTCAGGTGATCGGCGCAGGTGGAACTATCCTGCTCGCCAGCGGTTCAGATACGCTATCAGGGCTCGGCGCCCTTGGCACGCTATCCGGCGCAACGAGCGCAACTGTTAGCGGATTCGGCTCTTACGTGGTCGGCGCGGCGGCGACGCTGACCCTTCAAGGCTCTGAGACGCTCTCAAATGGAACCTCCATAATGAACTATGGCACGCTTGCCGCTGCAGGCAGCTTCACGAATCTCGGAATGGTGCTTGGGGGCCAGGGCACTACGAGTTCCACTGGCATCACCCTGAACAAACCAGGCTACATGTTCAACGGCGGCATCGGCATTGTCGTCGGCGGCGCGGGAGCCGCGGGAGTAAAAGGGCGCATTGCGGGGAGCGCCGGTGGCGTCGGGGTGAGCGTTGCGGGAAGGATCAACAGCAACGGCGCGATCACCGGTGGGCAAGGTGGCGATGGCGCAAAGGGGAGTGCCGGCGGCTACGGGGGCGCGGGAGGCGCGGGCCTGACGGCCTCATCCACAGCCACAGTCACAAACTTTGGGCTTGTCACCGGAGGCCAGGGCGGAACTGGCGGGAGCGGGCGGCTCATTGGCGGCACGGGTGGAGCGGGCGGCGTCGGTGGCTACTGGTCTGTGGCCGGTAGCACGCTGGCCCTCTATAGTTCTGGAACGCTTTCCGGCGGAACCGGCGGCAGCGGAGGTTCGGGAAGCACGGGAGGAACGGGGGGCGCCGGTGGCGCTGGCCTGATTGTCCAGGGCGGTGGGACGTTCACGAACCGGGCATCGCTTGTTGCCGGAAATCAGGGTGGAGCAGGCGGGGCCGGCACAACCTTGGGGGGCTCCGGTGGCGAGGGAGGCGATGGCGCTGTCGTTTTCGGTAGCTCGGCATTGACGAACCTTGGAACCATCACTGCCGGGTCCGGCGGAACGGGAGGTCAAGGTCCGACCAATGGAAGCGCTGGCGTTCAGGGCGACGGAGTGAACCTCATATCCGGGGGCGCTCTGACAAACGGCAGCGGTGTCAATTCAGCCGCGTCGATAGCCGGGTACGTAGGAGTCTACGCAAGCGGACCCAACGCGACCATCGTAACCAATTTTGGCACGATTCAAGGCGCCAGCGCGTCGGTAATATTGGGGAACAACGCGGACCAGATCTATGTCGAGTCAGGATCAGTTTTCATTGGCCAGGTTCTAGGTGGGGGAGGCACGCTGCAAATCGTTGGCGGGTCGGGCACGATCTCAAACCTGGGTGGCACAGGCACCGTTAGCGGGACGGATGCCGCGATCGTTTCCGGATTCGGCGCCTATGTCCTCTCTCCAACGAGCTCCTTTACCCTGAAGGGCAGTTCATCACTGAATGGCGTGCAGACGCTTACTGACAATGGGACGTTGACGATCATTGGTACGCTGACCCAGGCGGCAGGTGCGTCCATCAGCATTTCGAGTCGCGGGACAATAGCGTTCAACGGAGCAGAAACAATTTTAGGCACTCTAACCGGAACAGGTTCAGTCTCGGTCGGAGCCGGTTCACTCACGACCGGAACCAGTTCATCGCTCAGCATTACATCGCTCAGCGAAACTGGGGCGACCACATCGATCATGGTGAACAACTCGTCGACGATTGTCGGCGGTTTGACGCAGTCGAACGGCACTCTCTCAATCGGCGCCGGGGACAGCTTCGTACTTAGCGGTGGAACCAGCATTCTAGCCGGGACCATCGCCGGCTCCGGCGCCTTGAGTTTCACGGCTGGGACTGAAAACTTTGCCACCGGCGCCGCTGTGACCATTGCCAGTTGGACACTCACCGCTGGTACATCCAACGTGAATACTAACCTGACCTATGCAGGGTCATTCAACCAGACCGGAGGGACCGTGAATGTCGCAGCCGGCAACATTCTGAACCTCACTGGCTCCGCGAGCCTTGGCAGCAATATCAGCGGTGCAGGCACAATTTCGATCAGCGGGGCAAACGTTTCCTGGATCGGGACCGCGCTAGCGATCGCGCATGCCACAGTCACAGCAGGCACGTTGACTGTATTAGGGGTGATAACAAACGCCTCCTCGATGGGGCTGACGACAGCTCACATGTTGATCGCCGCCACAGGTGCAACATTCAATGGAACCGGCCAGATCATCCTGTCCGACAAGTCGACAAACAAGATCCAGGGCGCGACCGCAACATCGACACTGGTCAACTTCGATAACACCATTTCCGGAGCCGGTAGCCTCGGAGGAGGAAAGCTAACGCTCATCAACCGTACCGCAGGTGTAATCAATGGCAGCGGAACGAATGCACTGATCATTTCGACAGGAACCGCCACGATCACCAATTCCGGAACGATCGAGGCCAGCGGATCGGGAGGGGTAACAATCCAGAGCGCAGTGCTAAACACTGGATCACTGGTTGCCAACGGTGGCGTTCTAACTGTGACCGCCAATGTCACAGGCGCTGGAACAGCGGTCATCAACCGAGGCGCCCTGGCCTTCCAGGCGGCCTTTAACGAGAATGTCAGTTTTACCGGAAGTACCGGGCGTTTGGTGCTGTCTCAGTCACAAAACTACAAGGGCGCAATAAGCGGACTCTCAACTGCCGGGACGAATTCGCTAGACCTCACAGACATCGGGTTTACCAGCACTCATGAAGCAACATTCAGCGGAACCAAGACCGGAGGAGTGCTGACCGTAACGGACGGAAAAAACACGGCTCAGATCAATCTTACCGGTAACTACACAAGCTCCAAGTTCATTTGCAGCAGCGATGGCCACGGCGGCGTGATCGTCGTTGACCCAGTTTCTGGTGGGGGAGGAGGAAATGACATCGCCGCAATTGTGAGATCGGCAGGGACGATCTCGGGAACCGCAGCGCGACAGAGCCTGTTCACCTCCGCGATGGCTAGCCTGGTTGCTCCAGCATGCGCAATCCAGTCCCCTGATCCGAAATGGTCGCAGTCACATCTCAACACAATTTCGACCCCGAGATTTGCCGCAGGCTAATGCAAGGTCAATATATCAAGTACCAAAACGCCAAAAAACCATGTCGAGACCGACATGATGCCCGAATCCCCCCCCCTTACTTTAGAGAATTTAACCGGAATTCCGAAACAACAGCTTATGGAAGCGTTCAAATTACCGAATAACAGTTTGTATTTAATTATAAATCAATTCGAGAGTCCGAATACGGTGACCACCTTATAGGCTGGAACGTAGACCCGACCATTGGCTTCGAGCGGCGTGACGAACGAATTGCCGTAGCTGGTATTCGACCACGAACCGGCGTTTGCAGAGAAAATTGGCGTGCCAAGGGCCATCGCGTCATAGGCTTCCAACTGTTCGGTAGCCCCGCGCCGCACAAGCCAGACAACGCCAGTGCCGGATGCCGCCCCGTTGGAGGACACTATAGGCAGGGACCCACCGTAGCCCGCCGCCGAAGTACCCGATGCGACCTGGGTAAGCGAGGGCGCGGATGTCGTCGAGACGCCAAAGGCATGCAACACGTCAGAATCTCTCTGAATATAAACACGTCCCCCAGAAGGAGAGCCGTAGTAGGCGGGGCCGCCCCAGACGCCGCCGCCAGAGGGGCCCAGTCGTTGAGCCTGGAGGGCGCCGGCGTCATTTGCGTGAAGACCACCAAGGTTTAGCTGACTCAGCAAATAGAGCGTCGCGTCCTTGCCCATCGCCACGGCCAAGGGTGGGGCAGCCTGGCCCGTCAACGTCGGAATCAGCATCACGCCGCCGGAACCGAAATCGGTGTCGGCATTGTTGAGCCGCTGATAGCTGGCCGGGGTGAAGCTCGACCTGACCCTGGTCAGATCCTGCGTAAAGGAGAGCACGCTCTCGCCGTAGTCGCGCGGCGAGGGCTTGCGGCTGAACGCACCGTTACCAGTGACCACATAGACGTGGCCGGCGCCGTCGATCGCTGGAGCGAATCCGGTCATCCAGATACTGCCGAGTTCATACCCCTGAGAGACTTCAATCGTGTTGAAGGCTTTTTTCAAGACAAGATTTGTATCATACCGAAGCAACCATCCTGAGATGTTTCCGGCATTGTTGTCACAATGCGAGCCAATACCCATGTAAATCGTCCCGTTGGCATAGGCGAGGCTCGCGCGATTCCATTGGTTCTGCGGGTCAAAGCTAATCGTACCGCCATTTGAAAGTGTCGCCGTTGGCGCGATTTCGACAGGCGCCTGCTTGTCCAGACCGGTGCCCAGGTCCAACGCATGAAGTTGCGTATGGAAAGAATATGATGCGGGTTCTGTTGCGGCCACCAGATAGATCGTGGCGACGTTTGGGGCGCTTCGAACGATCACAGGCGTACTTGATATCCCGTACTCGGACTGCACATCCCCACACCCGACATCGTTCGTCGATTGCGACTGACCCAGGTTTACATGCCAGAGCACCGCATAATTCGAGGCGTCAAAGGCGAAGACGGAATTGTGTCCGGTCACGACCAAAAGGATATTCCGCACCGTCCCGTCGGGCATGGTAAAATTCGAGATCGCCAGTGGTTGCGCGAATACGTTTCCGTCGACGTTCAATGTGGCGATCCGGCCAAACCTGCTCGACGCGACAGCGGCGGGCGTCAGGTCGACTTCACTCTGGTTCCAGCCTGTCCGTAGCGTGTCATAGTGGTAGGTCAGCACGTCTATCGGCGTTCCAGAATAGACGCGGCTCGATCCGGATTGCGCGTCCGGGTGCAACCCACCGCCCGGCAGTGCCGGAGGAAGCGTGCGCAGCGGATGGTGTGCACGCATCACCTGCCGCGTCCCATTCTGTTCGAGGCTGTCGGGCGGCAAGGGCTGATGTAGGGGCGCAGCGAATGCCGCCCCACTCAGGCATGACGAACTGAGCAGGACTGCGGCCGCCGACGACCTGAATATCGAAAGCATTTGCTCTCCTCCTAGAACCCACACCGGGCTTCAATTGGTATCGAATCCGCCATGCACAACAAAGATAGAAAAGGTAGAAAACAGCAGTCACAAACCTATCTATGCAAATGCCCCCCAGGCACAGGCAGGTCACTACGCCCCGGGCCGCCGTAAGATCGTCTGCGATCCATGGTCGGGCAATTGGATTCAAACTCACATGCGGCTATGGTTTGCAGCAACTGCCTGGACGCATGCGAATTGAACTTTTCGATTTTCATCGCCGCGATTGCGGCGGGCGCGCCCATCGTCCACGCGGGCGATGGCGTGAGCGCCGATGGAGCTATCGGCCAGTGGCGCCTCAGCGCCGTCGGTGGAAAGGTGGGCTGCACCATCTCATTGACCGACCATGAGAGATTGGGCGGGCGAGATTTGCGCACGCCCGCCGCATGTCAACGCGCCTTTCCAACCCTGCGAGATTTTTCTCTATGGAACCTGGACGGTCGCGGCGTCCTGCGCTTTTCAGATAGTCTGCAACGCCATTTCGTTGAGTTCTCCGGCCCGATCGGAGGCCCCTACGCAGCAACCGCTCCTGACGGTCGCAGGTGGCGGCTCACCGCTTCCTTCAGCACTACGCCTGGGACTTCGCGTTGACTCACGCCGCCATTGATCCGTGAAGATACTGGTTATCGGGAAGGTAGCCAGCATTACAAATTGGCTGGAGGACTGCGTTTCGGCGTGGCGCGCCGACGGTCACGAGGTTGCGGTCGCAGCCAGCCGGAACCCCGCCGTAAGCCCCGCGATCGAAAAAGTCGGCCTTGCGCGATTCATAGGAGCCCCACTTGCGCGGCGGATCCGCAGGAGCGCAGAACTCTTTTCACCCGACCTGATTGTCGTGATCGGGGCCTATCATGTTCCGCGCGTAATTCTTGAGGAAGTCGGGTCGCTGCCAGGGCGAGCGCCAATGATCGGTTGGGTCGGCGACCTTTTCGACGCCGGTGCGGACAAGTCGGCTGCCTTGCTCGATCTGGTCGCCTATACCGACAGCGGGCTGCTTTCGCTGCATCGAGAACAGGCGTTCTCATCACCTGCCCGATATCTGCCCCACGCGACAGGTCAGAATATGGTCGAACGAACGTCCGCCGAGCGCAAGACCAGCATGGTCTTCGTCGGCAATCCAACGGGGCATCGCCGTGCGATTGTCTCTGGCCTGCGCTCGCCAATGGTCCTCTACGGGCCTGGCTGGTTGGCGGAAGGAAAGGTGAGTCATGAGATTGTTGCGCGCCGCATCGCGAAGGCGGCGCTGCCTCAAATCTACGGCGGGCATCTTGCGGCACTGAACATTCGCAATGAATACAACGTTCTGGACGGCCTCAACCAGCGCAACTTTGAACCCTGCCTGGCCGATTGCGCCGTGGTGACCGAGCAGCAGGCCGACCTCGAACTCTGCTTCGATCCCGGACGTGAAGTGCTTGTCTATGATGACATCGACCAACTCAATGCAATCCAGGAACATCTGGTCGCCGATCCTGAATGGGCGATGGCAATCGGGCGCGCCGGCCATCGGCGCGTGCTTGCGGATCACACCTACGCCAGGCGGCTCAATTCAATAGTGGCGCTCGTTTGACAACGCAGGAAACGCCAGCAGACGCGTTTCCGCTTCTATGCCGCCGACACCCGCGCTAAGACCTTGATCGCCATGGCCCAAAAAGAAAGTCCCGCCGAAGTATTCAAACGTGCGCTCGCCCACGCGGCGCGGTCGCTGGCTGAACAGCCCGACCTTGAAGTCGTGTTTTCCGGTGACGGTCCAAGCCTCATTGGCCACCGGGCGATACTGCCGCACCCTCCCAGAGAGCTGTCGGGGGTCGAAGCGACGCGACTGCGGGGGCTAGCCGACCAGATGGCGCTGCGCGTCGCTCATCACGACGATTCAGTTCATGCCAGGGCAAAACCGAAATCCCCGGAGGGCGCCCGGGTTTATGACGCCCTTGAACAGGCTCGCATCGAGGCGATCGGGGCCAATGCGCTGCTTGGCGTAAAGGACAATCTGGCGGCGGTCTGGGACCAGACCGTACAACGCAAAGGCATGACCGGCCAGGGCGACCCGGCCAATCCGCCGATGGCTGACATCGTCGCGCTGATGGTGCGTGAGCGCCTCACGAACGAGCCACCGCCACTTGCCGCGCGCGCGCTCGTCGACGCCCATCGGGCCGAGATTGAAACGAAGGCCGGAGCGGATCTGGACCTGCTCACAGGCGCCGTTGAGGATCAGAAAGCCTTCGCCCGCATTGTCCGCGCGGTGGTTCGCGATCTGGAAATGGGCGACGACCTGTCTGACGCGTCGGAAGACGATATTGACGACGATCAGAGCGAGGAAGGCGAAGCCGAGTCCCCAAGCGAAGGCGAAGGAGAGGGGGAAGATCAGTCTCCGCAGAGCGCGACGCTCGATGATAGCGAGCGCAGCCAGGCAGAGTCGGAATCCGACGAGAGCGAGTTTTCCGAAACCGAGGACGACAGCGCCGATCCGTCCGACGAAGACCTGGAAGTCAATGAAGGTGACCGTCCGGCGCGGCCCGACGCAAAGGATACAGGGCGTCCCGAGCCCGCGTATAAGGTGTTCACTACCCAGCACGATGAAATTGTCGCAGCGGAGGATCTTTGCGAGCCTGACGAGTTGACCCGGCTTCGCGCCTACCTCGACCAGCAACTCGCGAGTCTGTCAAACGTTGTCTCCCGACTGGCAAATCGCCTGCAGCGCAAGCTGCTCGCGCAGCAGAACAGGTCCTGGAGCTTCGATCTGGAAGAGGGCATGCTGGATGTTGCCCGCCTTACGCGCGTAATCGTCGATCCGACCGCACCGCTTTCGTTCAAGCAGGAAGAAGATACCGAATTCCGCGACACCGTTGTCAGCCTGCTGATCGACAATTCCGGCTCAATGCGAGGCCGACCGATCATGGTCGCCGCCGTCTGCGCCGACATTCTGGCTCGCACGCTCGAGCGGTGCGGCGTGAAAGCGGAAGTGCTTGGCTTCACAACGCGCGCCTGGAAGGGTGGCGCGGCGCGTGACGAATGGCTGAAGGCGGGCAAACCTTCGTCACCTGGCCGTCTGAACGACCTTCGGCATATCATCTACAAGTCGGCGGACGCGCCATGGCGCAGGGCCCGCAAGAACCTCGGGCTGATGATGCGCGAGGGACTGCTAAAAGAGAATATCGATGGTGAGGCTCTGCTTTGGGCCCACCAGCGCCTGCTGGGTCGCAGTGAGGCGCGTCGCATCCTGATGGTGATTTCCGATGGGGCGCCCGTCGATGATTCGACCCTTTCGGTAAACTCGGGTCACTACCTCGAACGCCATCTGCGGCGCGTCATCGCCGAAATCGAAAGCAAGTCCCCGGTGGAGCTGATTGCGATCGGTATCGGCCATGATGTGACACGCTATTATCGCCGGGCGGTGACAATCGTTGATGTGGAACAGCTGGGCGGCGCGATCACCGAGCAACTGGCCGCGTTGTTCGAAGAAGAGCCACGAGCGGTGACCAGGGCCAGCGCGAGCCTGCTCGCCCCGCTACCGACGGTGCAGGGCGGACCGCCGATGAAGGCCACCAGCACGCGCCGGGTGCGCGAGGCGGTGACGTGAAACCGGCCTGCGTCGCCGATTATCGGGACGCTGCCCGGAAGCGATTGCCGAAGGTGCTGTTCGACTACATTGACGGCGGCGCCTACGCAGAGGCGACGCTGGCGGCCAACAGCGCCGATCTGGCCGCACTCACGCTCCGACAAAGAGTTCTGCGAGACGTCTCGCGGATATCTACGAACACGGAACTGTTCGGTCAGCCGCTGTCGATGCCGGTTGTGCTGGCGCCTGTTGGCCTCGCGGGCATGTATGCGCGGCGCGGGGAAGTCCAGGCCGCGCGAGCGGCGCGCGATGCCGGCCTGCCATTTTGCCTTTCAACCATGGGTGTTTGCCCTGTAGAAGAGGTCGCCGGGACTGTCGCCCCCTGGTTTCAGCTGTATATGATCCGCGACCGAAGCTTCATGGCCGAGTTACTCGGTCGGGTTCGAGCCGCCGGTTGCCCGGTCCTGGTGATCACAGTCGATCTGCCGGTCGCCGGAGCGCGCTACCGCGATGCCAGAAGCGGGCTCGCCTCAACAACCTCATGCGACCGGGTCCGTCGCGCCTTGGACGGAATAATGCACGCCGAATGGCTATTGGATGTGCAAATCCGTGGGGGGCCGCACACGTTGGGAAACATCGTCGGCGCCAGCGCCGGGGTAAAATCGCTCGGTGAATTCTGGGGCTGGATCGCCGCCAATTTCGATCCGTCGGTTACCTGGCGAGACATCGACTGGGTGCGGGAGCGCTGGGACGGCCCGATCCTGCTGAAAGGCGTTCTAGATGCCGCTGATGCGCGCGACGCGCGTAGCGCGGGTGTGGAAGGCATCGTGGTCTCAAACCACGGCGGCCGGCAACTCGACAGCGTACATTCCGGCATCCGGGCTCTACCGTCGGTGGCCGATGCGGTGGGATCGGACCTTACAGTCCTGATGGATGGCGGTGTTCGCTCTGGCCTGGACGTGCTCAAGGCGCTGGCGAGCGGTGCACGCGCGTGCATGATCGGGCGCGCCTGGGCTTTTGCGCTTGGTGCGCGCGGAGGCGTGGGGGTGGCCCACGCTCTGGATATTATCCGCAAGGAGTTGCTGGTCGCGATGACGCTGACCGGCTGTACCGATATTCAATCGGCGGATCGGAGCCTGTTGGCCGACTAGGCCTCGGCTTGTGCGACCTGCTTGGCCTTGACCTGCCTCTTTATCTTCAGGGCGCGCGGCGAAAGGGCTTCGTCCTTGGACTTCAGGAGGAACGGGTCAAGGCCGCCACGGAAATCGATCGTCCGCAAGGCCGCATTGGAAATGCGCAGGCGGAAATTCTGATCCAGGCTATCGGAATGCAACGTGGCAGGGCTGAGCGCGGGCAGGAACCTGCGCTTGGTCTTGATGTTCGAGTGGCTGACGTTGTGACCCACCATCGGGCCAATTCCGGTCAATTCGCAACGGCGTGACATGGCGCCAGACTTTCGATCAGACTAAAACGAAGACGCGGCCTGTACGGGCCGCGAGGGAGGCGGGCAGATACCCCAATCGCGGTTTGCGCGTCAAGCCCGCAACGCGAACGCCCGTCAACCGGCAACATCTCACTTGTGTCGGTTTCTCGATCATATACAATATGTTGGGGAGAACAAAGGCTGAATTGGGCAATGTCACTGATTCGGTCATGATTCGTTGCGGCCTTGTTCTGACATTCCCAAACCTCCGTTAACCTGGTTGCAAGTCGGCGATTCTTCGCCCAAATCCCCTGATCATGAGCCATCGCCCTTCGGGACAGGGGCCGTCGCGGCTGGTCGCGGTGTTGGGACCGACCAATACCGGCAAGACCCACCTGGCGGTCGAGCGAATGCTGGGTCACGCCTCGGGCATGATCGGGCTGCCGCTGCGCTTGCTGGCGCGTGAAATCTATGACCGGATCGTCAAGGCCCGTGGCGAGCGCTCGGTCGCGCTGATCACCGGCGAAGAGAAGATCATACCGCCACGCGCGCACTATTTCGTTTGCACCGTTGAGGCGATGCCGCTGACGCGGGATGTCGAATTCCTGGCGATCGACGAGATTCAACTGGCCGCCGACCCCGAGCGCGGACACGTCTTCACGCATCGCCTGCTGCATGCACGCGGTCGGTTTGAGACCATGCTGCTGGGCGCGGCGACCATGGCTCCGCTGATCCGCCGCCTTTTGCCGGACGCCGAGATTCAGACACGCGAACGCTTTTCCTCCCTAAGCTACGCCGGCCCCAGGAAGATCACCCGATTGCCCAAGCGAACTGCCGTGGTGGCGTTCTCAGCTACCGACGTCTACGCGATCGGCGAGCTGATTCGCAGGCAGCGGGGCGGCGCCGCCGTGGTGATGGGCAGCCTCTCACCGCGCACTCGCAACGCACAGGTAGAACTCTATCAATCCGGCGAGGTGGATTTCCTGGTCGCCACGGACGCGATCGGTATGGGATTGAACATGGATGTCGACCACGTCGCGTTCGCCGGATTGCACAAGTTCGATGGTCGCCGCGGTCGCGACCTCTATCCGCAGGAAGTCGCACAAATTGCCGGGCGGGCTGGTCGATACAGGCGAGACGGTACTTTCGGCGTAACGGGTGGCTGTCCGCCAATGGACGATTCGCTGGTTGCAGCGGTCGAGAACCATGCATTCGAAGCGGTTTCGACGGTGCAGTGGCGAAACGGCAATCTCGACTTTCAGTCGCTGGCCAACCTGCTGAGATCGCTAAGCGCGCCCCCGCCAAGGATTGGCCTCGCAGCCTCACCGGAGGCCCTGGACGAGATCACGCTTCGCCATCTGTCATCCGACCCGGCAATCACGGCCCGATGCAAGGATCGCTCGGTGCTGTTCCGCCTTTGGGACGCCTGCCAGACACCGGATTTTCGCAAGACCACTCTGGATGAACATCTGCGACTGGTGCGCGGACTGTTCGAGCCGCTGAGTACGGGCGGCCGCCGCGTTCCAGATGACTGGATGGCCGGACAGTTCAAGTCGCTGGACCGCAACGACGGCGAGATCGACGCTCTCGCCGCTCGCCTCGCCGGCGTTCGCACGCTGGCCTATGTAGCCCACCGTCCCGACTGGCTCGCCGATCCACCTCACTGGCGGGAAACCACGCGGCGGCTGGAGGATCGTCTCTCGGACGCCCTGCACGAGAAGTTGATGGCCCGGTTCGTAGACCGCCGCACCAGCGCCCTCCTGCGAGGTCTTGGACGGCAGGAAGAGTTGCTGGCCGGTGTAGCCCGCGACGGCGCTGTGACGGTAGAAGGCCACTATGTCGGGCGCCTGCGGGGTCTGGCGTTCGACTCGGCAAAGTCAGCCAGCGCACTCGAAGGCAAAGCCTTGCGCGCGGCCGCCGAGCGGGCGGTCTCGCCAGAGGTGGCGCGACGACTGGGCGCGCTCGCGGCTGACGGGGACGATGCGTTCAGCATGGACCCGCGGGGCGCCATCCTCTGGCGCGGAGAAGCCGTGGGAGTCCTTACCGGCGATCAACCATTCGCGCCGGCTGTCAGACTATACGGCACGCTCGGGCCGGAGGCGGCGCGCGCCAGGGCCGCAAGACGCCTCGAAGCCTTCGTCGCCGCCGAGGCGGGGCGTCGGTTACCGACTCTCAAGCAACTGATGGGCGCCGTCAGCGAAGGAGCGATCAAGGGCCTTGCGCGTGGCCTGGCCTACCGCCTGATCGAGGCGGCCGGGGTGATTTCACGAATGCCGGTCGAGGCGGATGTCCGCTCGCTCAGCCAAGGCGAACGTCGCCGCCTACGCAGCCTTGGCGTGAGGATTGGGACCTACTGCCTCTACATGCCCGCGCAGTTCACGCCGGAGGCACGAGCGTTCACGTTCGCGTTTGCCACGATAGCCGATGGCGAACGCGCCAATAGCCTTGCCGGACGGATTGCGATCGGCACGCTGACAGAGAGCGTGGAGGCCCTCGAGCAATTGGCCGAATGTCTGCGCCAGACTGCCGCGCCGAACGGCGCCGTGACGCTGACGCATCCGGCCCGCGAGGCGCTTGGATGGACCGAAAAACATGCTGGCGCGGTGATGCGCGTTTTAGGTTATCTCCCCACGGGAAAACCCGAGGCTGGCGTGCCGCGCGCGTGGCGCAGAAGACGAGCAGCAAGTCCGGCGATCGAAACAGCAGGCCCACCGGCAACCTCACCCTTCGCCGCGCTGGCCGCCATCCGAACCGTACCCAAGACCCAGAGGCGACGGCCTCGCCGGCCCCGAAAGCGCCAGGTGAATGGCTGAAGAGAGCTGCCGCATCGATGTCTGGCTGTGGCGGGCGCGGTTCTTCAAGACGCGGACGCTGGCTGCGCAAGTGGTCGAGGCCGGCCGCATCCACCTCACACGCGGCGGGGTTCTGAGTCGACCGGACAAGCCCTCACGGACCGTGAAGACCGGGGATGAATTGGTCTTCGCGATCGCCGGCCGACTGACCGCGGTGCGCGTAGACAGTATGGGAACGCGGCGCGGCCCAACCGCCGAGGCGCGCCTGCTCTATTCGCCTTTGGAGGAAAGCTGATAGCATCAACAGAGCGGCGCCATTGACAATCACGGCGCGCGGCTGAAAAACGCGCGCTTCGCGCCACCCCCATGAGAGCTAGATGACCTACATCGTCACCGACGCCTGTATCAAATGTAAGTTCATGGACTGCGTGGAGGTATGTCCGGTCGATTGTTTCTATGAAGGCGAGAACTTCCTCGCCATCAGCCCGGACGAGTGCATCGACTGCGGAGTCTGCGAACCCGAATGCCCCGTCGATGCAATCAAACCCGACACCGAGGATGACCCGGATGGCAAATGGCTGCGCATCAACACCGAATACGCGCGAGTCTGGCCAAATATTACGGTGAAGGGCACGCCGCCCGCTGACGCCGCGGATTGGGAACGGGAAACAGGCAAGCTGGAGAAGTACTTCAGCGAGAAGCCCGGCAAGGGGTCCTGACGCGGGTCGCAGCCGCGACATTTTGCACAGCCGCGACCAAACTCTTCAATTCAGCCCAAATTTGTGTTACCGTTCCTTGACGGTCGCGGCCGAGCGGGTCGCCGTCGTGTGGATTCCACAGCCTCGAAGCCGCGGTCCCGCGCATTTCGCGGTCGGTCGCTCTTGTCGCCCCGGGGGTGGGAGACCGGGGCGTTGCACAGATGAAGGAACAGCTGAAGAAATGAACGCCAAGAACGAACACGACTTCAAGGTCGGCGATCATGTTGTCTATCCCGCCCACGGCGTTGGGATAGTCCAGGGTGTCGAAACCCAGGAAGTCGCCGGTTCGTCTCTCGAACTGTACATCATTACCTTTGATCATGAAAAAATGACCCTCCGCGTGCCGACCAAGAAGGCCAAGACCGCCGGTCTGCGCTCGCTGGCGGAAGGCAATGTGGTCTCTCAGGCCCTGACCACGCTCAAGGGCCGCGCTCGCGTGAAGCGTACAATGTGGAGCCGCCGCGCTCAGGAGTACGAAGCCAAGATCAATTCCGGCGACCTGATTTCCATCGCCGAGGTTGTGCGCGACCTGCACCGTTCGGACAGTCAGCCGGAGCAATCCTATTCCGAACGCCAGCTTTATGAGTCGGCGCTTGACCGGATGGCCAGGGAAGTCGCCGCCATTGAACGCATCGACCGGGAAGCCGCCATCACCCTGCTGCACAAGTCGCTTCAGAAGGCGGCGTAGCCAGGGCGCAACAGGTGTCGGCGGGCCATCGCGCGTCGCAACTCGAGGCCGGGGAAGTTGTCCGGGCAGGCCCGACCGCGTTCGCGTTAACCGATATCGAAGCGATGCGCGTGACGGACGGTGTCGCCACGGGCGGATCAAAGAATATCAGTTTTGATCCGTCGGCCGGGATATTGCGCGGGGCGGCTGCAGCGGCTTCTGATGACCAGACTATTGTCGGGCTTATGCGGCGCTATTCCGAGTGGGCGAGCGCGCTGATTGTTGATTCCGCGCCGGAGTATGCGCCCCACCTTCGCATGGGACGCACCAGCCTGCGCACGCGAGACGCCGGCGCGCCAGCGATCAGCCCGCGCAAGGACGACAGACGTCTGCACGCCGACGCGTTTACCTCGCGGCCGACGGCGGGCGCTCGCATTCTCAGGGTTTTCAGCAACATAAACCCGGCAGGTCAGGCCCGGATTTGGCAGGTGGGCGAGGCCTTCGAGGATTATGCGCGACGATGGGCCGACCGGATTCGCCGGCCATTGACCGGTGAGGCGTGGCTGCTCGAGCGGATTGGCCTGACGCGCGGGCGCCGCACCCCCTACGACGCCCTGATGCTTGGCCTGCATGATCGCGGAAAGCTGGACGAATCCTATCAGCGGACCGGCCCGCGTCGCGTGGTATCGTTTGCCGCGGGCGAAAGCTGGCTCGTATTTACCGACAGCGTCATCCACGCCGCCGTTTCAGGTCGATTCGCCCTTGAACAGACTTTCTATCTTCCCGTCGAGGGGATGGTGAATCCGTCAATCTCTCCGTTGCGGGTGCTGGAACGCATCACCGGTCGGCGGCTGGTCTAGCCCGGCAGCCTGAAGCCTCACCCCTCAAGCGGAATAGACGGTGTCGCCTTGCACCCGCACAGTCCACGGCTTGAGCGACTTTCCGGCGCAGGGGCCGGATACGCAAAGGCCATCACCAGGGCGGAACAGGGCCCCATGTGAACTGCAGAGGATCATGTCCCCCTCACGCGTCAGATAACGTCCGGGCAGCAGCGCAAGCGGCATGCCGGCATGCGGGCAGTGGTCGACATAACCGTGCACGCAATCGCCGTCGCGCACGACGAAACCAAGAAACATCGCCTCGTCGCGTCGATAAATGAATCCCTTTGCGCCCGGATCAGCAAGATCGGCGAGATCGCAGAGACGGGTTCCGGCGAGCGGACGGGCCGGATTGGGATTCAAGCGAGCGCGCCCAGAGTAACCCGCCACCCCCTGATGTCGACCCGCTCGAACAATCCGGCGCGGGTGTAGGGATCGGCCGCGTTGAAGGCGTTGACCGTCGCCGAGTCTTCGGCCTCGATCAGGAACATCGAACCCGCCATGTCGCCGGCGTCATCAAGGAGAGGGCCCGCAACGCGGATCATCGACATGTGTTCGCGCGCATAGGCAAGATGGTCTTCCCGATTGGCCATCCTCAGCGCCAGCGAATCCGGCTTGTCGAAACACATCAGGGCGAACAGGGCCATCGAGTTTTATCCTTCAGATTTGAGGGGGCGGGCGAGCAGGGCGTCAATAGCTGGAGTGACCTCTATCTCAGCGGCCAGGATGGCCCGCACGGCATCGCAGATCGGTGTTTCGACTCCGAGACGGGTGGCCAGCGCCGTAACGGCGGGCGCAGATGCGACGCCCTCGGCCACCGACAGCTTGCCTGCCAATGTCTCTTGCAGGGTCTCGCCGCGACCAAGCGCCAGGCCAACCGCCATGTTTCGCGACTGGGGGCTCGAACAGGTCAGTACGAGGTCGCCGAGACCGCAGAGGCCGGCGACTGTCTCGGCCTGGCCGCCGAGCGCCACCGCGAGACGGGTAAGTTCGGCGAACCCCCGGGTGATAAGCGCCGCGTGGGCGCTGCGGCCGAGTTCGCGCCCCTCGACGATACCGCAGGCGATGGCGAGAACGTTCTTCACCGCCCCGCCCGCCTCGGCGCCGACCATGTCGGTTGCGACATAGGGGCGGAACGACGGCGTGGCGATAATCTCGGCGATCGCCCGGGCCAGACCGATGTCCGCCGCCGCCAGCGTGACTGCCGTGGGAAGACCACGCGCGACCTCGCCGGCGAAACTGGGGCCCGATAGCACCGCGGGCGCGGCCAGGGGGATGGTCTCGGCCAGCACCTGCGTCATCAGCTTGAGCGACGTCGCCTCAATCCCCTTGGCGCAAAGTACGACGGGCAGTCCAGCGCGCGCGTGCGAAGCGAGAATCGACAGAATTCCGCGAAGGTGCTGTGCCGGCGCGACTGCCAGGACAACATCCGCGGATGCGAGATCGGCAACATCGGAGGTGGCCGTCACCTTTGCATCAATCAGCACGCCCGGCAGGAATAACGGGTTCTGATGGGCGAGGTTCACCGCCTTGACCACTTCCTCTTCGCGCGCCCAGAGGATGGCTTGACTGCCAGCCCGTGCGGCGACCTGGGCCAGCGCAGTGCCCCACGCACCGCCGCCTATTACGCCTACCATGGTCATGCCTTCGCCCCTTTTCGCCCCGGCACGTGAGTAGGGTGGAGCCGTGCGGCCGCCTCGTCCAACGGCCAGCGTGGACGAGCGGCGACGGACAGTTCATCGACGAGGCCCAGGGCCAGACGCTCGGCGCCGGCCAAGGCGATCATTGCGGCATTGTCGGTACAGTAGGCCAGCGGCGGCGCGTCGAACGAAAACCCTTCGGCGGCGGAGAGCGTCCGCAGGTCGGCGCGGATTCGCTGATTCGCCGCGACTCCGCCGGCCACGACAAGTCGCGGGGAACGCCCTTCTTGGGCATGTGCGTAGAGTTTCATCGCCCGGGCCGTTCGTTCGCAGAGCTGCCGGGAGATGGCGCCCTGGACGGCGGCGGCCAGATCGCGACGGTCGATGTCACTGACCAGGCCCGCGGCAAGCCGCGCGGCCGCCGTCTTCAGGCCCGAAAATGAGAAGTCGCACCCGTCCCGGCCCAGCAAGGCGCGGGGAAGTGGAAATCGCGACGCATCTCCGCCTTCGCCAAGCCGCTCCAGCGCGGGACCGGCTGGATATTCGAGGCCAAGAGCGCCGCCGATCTTGTCGAACGCCTCACCCGCCGCGTCATCGATGGTCGAGCCCAGCCGGCGACAGGCGCCGACGCCGGCTACGTCGAGCAGCTGACAATGGCCGCCACTAACCAACAGCAGCAGGAATGGATAGGGGATATCCGCGGTCAGGCGGGCTGAAACCGCGTGGCCTTCAAGGTGGTTCACCGCGATCAACGGCAGCCCAAGGGCAAGCGCGATCGCCTTGCCGAACGAGAGCCCCACCATTACACCGCCGACCAGACCTGGTCCCGCTGTCGCCGCGATGCCGTCAAGCTCCGTCATTGCGACCCCCGCGTCGGCAAGCGCCTTTCGGGCAATAACGTCGATGCTTTCGACATGCGCGCGCGCGGCGATCTCGGGAACAACACCGCCGTATGGCGCATGCTCCGCGATCTGGCTGAGCACGACGCTTGAAAGGACTTCGACGCGCGCGTCACCAGACACGCGCACGACCGCAGCGGCGGTTTCGTCGCAGCTGGTCTCCAGGCCAAGAACGGTAAGGTGCGGTGTGGTCATCTGGTTGCCGAGCGAGGCAACGTGGGGTAGCCGTCCTTGCATGAACAGGCAACCAATTCGCATCGGTACGCGGGCATCGAAACTGGCCCTGGCCCAGGCCGGGATGATGCGGACTGCGATCGCCAGGGCGCTTGGCGACGACGAGGCGGCGGTTCTGGTGCACATCACCACCTCCGGCGACCGCATTCAGGATCGCCGACTGATGGACATCGGCGGCAAGGGCCTGTTCACCAAAGAGATTGAAGAAGCGCTGTTGCAGGGCCGCGTCGACGCGGCAATCCATTCCCTCAAGGACATGCCCTCGATTACGCCGGATGGTCTGGTCATCGCGGCGATCCCGGAACGTGAAGATCCCCGCGACGCTTTCCTGAGTGTCCATTTCCCGAGCCTGCAGGAGCTTCCACAAGGGGCGCGACTGGGCACCGCGAGCCTCAGGCGGCAGGCGCAGGCCCTGCACCTGCGTCCCGACCTGGAAGTGTTCCCGCTTCGGGGAAATGTCGACACGCGGCTGGCGAAGCTGGACGGTGGCGAGATGGACGCGATCCTGCTCGCGGCGTCGGGTCTGAACCGGCTGGGACTGGGCGGGAGGGTGCGATCCTGGCTGGACCCCCTCGCCTGCCCGCCGGCGCCCGGCCAGGGCGCCCTGGCAATCCAGACACGGGCCGACAATGCCGATGCCGAATGGCTCCGCGACCTGCGCCATGCACCCACGCAATTGGCGGTGGCCGCCGAGCGCGGCGCACTTGAGGCGCTCGAGGGATCCTGCCGCACCGCGATGGGCGCGCATGCCCGGCTGATCGGCGAAGTCCTGCATCTGACCGTCGAAGCGCTGACGCCTGACGGTGCACTCAGATTCCGCCGCGAGGGTGAAATCCCTTCAGGTGGGGGTGAGGATGCCGCGCGGGCGCTGGGCCTATCGCTGGGCCTGGAAGTGCGGCAGGCTGGCGGAGATGCATTGCTGCTTCCCACACCCGTGGGGGGAGAAGGCGTGGAGGGCTGAGCCGTGACGGCGCGTGTGTGGATCACCCGCGCGCAACCCGGCGCCGGGGCCACGGCCGAGCGGGTGCGAGCCATGGGTTTCGAGCCGTTTGTCGCGCCATTGCTGGAAGTGCGGACCGTGAAAGGACCGCCGATCGACCTGGCCGGCGTCGGCGCTCTCGCCTTCACCAGCGCCAACGGCATTGAGGGCTTCACATCGCGCTGCACCGATAGAGGCCTGCCGGTGTTCACGGTCGGCGATGCAACGGCCGCGGCCGCGCGGGACGGCGGCTTCGAGCAGGTCATTTCCGCGGACGGCGACGTCAAAGCCCTGGCCGACATGATCAAACGTCACCGAACCGGCATTCGCGGGGACGTCCTGCATCCGGCGGCGGCGGAGACGATCGGCGAACTTCCGGCGCGCAAGCTTGTCGTCTACGAAACCGTCCCCGCGAGACTCGCGCCAGACCTGGCCCGGCGGGTTGCATCGATGGATGCCGTGCTGCTTCATTCACAAAAAGGCGCGCGCATACTGGCTGACATTCTTCGCCGAAACCCCGCCCCCAACCTTCGCCTGGTCTGCCTTTCACAGGCCGTGGCGTCACCGTTGAAAGACATTCCGGCGAGGGAAATTGTCGCTGCCGCTTTGCCCAATGAGGAAGCACTGCTAAATCTCTTGATCGATCGAGGGATTCAATGACTGTCCTGCCTGATTCCGCCGAGCTCGCAGCGAACCGCGACACGGCGGCGCATGGGCGCCGCCGTGGCCTCAGCGCCGGCTTCTGGGCGGCGATGATCTTCGCGGCGGCCTGTCTCTTCGCGGCCGGTACGGTGGCGATCGTGTACGGTGTCTTCAGTCACCAGACGCATCGGGCGGCGCGGACGATGGCCAGATCGAATGCCACTATCGCAGAGACGCCAACGTTGGCGGCGGCGACGCAAACGCCTCAATCACCCCCTCTTCCAACTGTCGGCGAACTTCCGCCGACAGTACAGCTCGCGGCGCTCGACGGCCGGGTGCGGCGCTTGGAGGACGGCGAGGCGCGCACGATGAATGCGGCCGCGGCGGCTCTCGCCGCCGCTACGCTCAGTGATTCGGCGGCGGGACCTCATCCCTTCATCGACGATCTGGCGGCGGTCGAGCGGTTGATGCCGGGATCGCCGCATGTTCAGGCCCTGACCTTGCTCGCGACGCAGGGAGCCCCAACGCGCGCCGCTTTGGCCGGCGAGCTCGATGAGATCGCCACGCGGGCCGCGGTGGCCGCGCGCATGCCATCGAAGGATGCCGGGTTCATGGCCCAGCTCTCTTACGCATTTTCAAGAGTGGTCAGCATCCGCCGGATTGACTCGGCCGGCGCCGGCCCTGACGCTACTATTGCGCGTGCGCAAAAGCGGGCAGCCGAGGGTGACCTCGAAGGCGCCCTTACACTTTTGGCCGCATTGCCCGAACCCGGGCGCGGCGAATTGGCGGACTGGCGAGAGAGGGCGCAGCGGCGCGTCGAGATCGACAGTCACATCGCCGCGCTGCGCGCGATGGCCATGGCCAATCTTGCCGCGGTGTCGGGGAGTGGTTCATGATCCGCACAGCCCTGGCGGTTCTACTGGCTGCCTTCGTGATCGTGATGACGATCTCCCTGCAGGGCGACGCGGGCTCCGCCAGCCTGACCTGGTTGGGCTGGCGTGTTGATACGACCGCCGCCGCCGGCGCGCTGCTGATTGGCCTGTTGGCTCTGCTCGCGACAATCTTCTGGCGCGTGCTCGTATGGCTCGTGGAGGCGCCGGCGCGGGCGACGCGCGCCGCGGCGGAGACCAAACGTCGTCAGGGGGCTGAGGCGCTGACCCGTGGATTCCTCGCGGCGGCGGCCGGCGATGGACCGGAAGCCCGCAGGCTTGCCCAGCGGGCGGCTGACCTCAATGACGAGACCCCGCAACTGGTCAGGATTCTTGCGGCGCAGGCGGCGGAGGCATCGGGTGATCGCGCCGCCGCGCAAGCCGCCTACAACGCGATGATGGGCTTTCCGGAGATGCGCCTCGCTGCCCATCGCGGCCTGATGCAGACCGCACTCAATGTCGGCGACAAGGCCGGAGCGTTGCGACATGCTAAGGATGCGTTTGAACTCTCGCACACCGCCCCATGGGCCTGGCGGGCGTTGCTGAACGCCCGGCTGGAGGCCGGCGAATGGTCTGAGGCGCTGGTGCTGGTCAACAGCGCGCAGGAGCGCAAGATCGTCTCGCCGCTGATTGCCGAACGCGCGCGCGCTGCCTTGCAGACCGCCAGCGCGGCATCGCTGGGAACCGGCCCGGCCGCGCTGGATCTTGCCACAACGGCGGCGAAAGCCCGGCCCGATTTCACGCCGGCCACGGTGCTCGTGGCGCAACTGCTGACGGGCGATGGACGCAATACCCGCGCCGCGCCGCTGATCGAAGCGGCCTGGAAGGCAAGGGCGCATCCGGCTCTTTGGATGGCATGGCGTGATCTGCGCACCGACGAATCGCCTCGAGAACGCGCCGCGAGGCTGGCGGCGCTGGCGGCTCTCAACCCCGACAGTCGCGAGAGCAGGATCCTGCGCGCCGAGGCCGCTCTGATCGGCGGCGATGCGCCCCCCGCGAACCTGGGACTTGAGAGCGAGCCCGCAACCCAGAGACTGGCCGGACTGATGGCCCGGATCGCCAATGTCCGTGGCGCTGTCGATGAAGCCAGAGCCTGGATCGCGCGCGGCGCCCAGGCGCCGGTGGAAGCTGAATGGTCGGATCTGGACACGGCCGGACAGGCGTTCAATTACGGCGTGGCGGATTGGGCCCGGGTAATCTCGTTCTATGCCGAGACCGGCGAACTGGCGCACCCACGGTATGAACGGGGTGACGCCGTCATCACCGACCTGCCACGTCTACCCGCGGCCTATGAGGGCAGCGCGGCCTTCATCAGCGCCGCAGAAGCCGGAGGCCCCCTGCCTCCGATCGTCGACGATGGCGATTTCGGTGACGCCCTGCGTCCGGCGGCGAGTGCGCCTGCTTCGACCAGCACCTGGGGTTTCCTCTCACAGGGCGGTCGCAAAGCTCGCTGATCGACAGAGGTTGGCGGACGGCCTTTGGCGCGCTAGAGAGAGATCGGTCCTTTGGGCCGCCTTAGCTCAGCTGGTAGAGCACCGCATTCGTAATGCGGGGGTCAGGTGTTCGAGTCACCTAGGCGGCACCATTTTCCCTAGTCTTAAAGTTTCAGGAACTGGCCGTAGTCGCCAGTTCAGGCCGCTGGACCGATCCGTGCAGGATTGCTGCGGTGCTGCCCCGGTTGGCCGCGCGATTGCAAACAGTCTATAGTGAACGTTCGCACTGAGCCCGGATCAACCAGGGCGACCCGCTTAAAATGACGGGGAGGGAATTTTGGATAAGACAACGCTGATCATCTACATGATCGTGGCCTTCCTGTTCGGCTTTGTTACCGCGGCGTTATTCATCCGCTGGTTGATTTCGCTTGATCGCCGCGGCGATGAAGCCGAAGCGATGCCCGAGGACCACTACCCGGACATGAGGCGGGCGCTGCATTATATCCGTCAGGAGGTCTTCGGCGTCCTTGGCGCCATGATCATCATAGCCGGCCTGCTTGCCGCGATTGTCGTTGCGATGATTGTCCGTCACTAGGACGCCGGCGTTTCCCTGCCCCTGGACTCCTCGCGCCAGAGCGGAGGCGCACCGTTCGCATCGGCGACGATCTTCGCCATTGCTTCCCTGGTGGCCATTGCCAGCGACATCACCACTCCGGTCGACGCAACGATCATCAATGTTGGCGTGGTTTTAATCATCCTGGCCGTTGGCGCGGGTATCCTGTCGTTCCGCTCGAGCGACAAGCGATACGAGCGGGCCATGGCGGCCATGATCCTGCCGGTTGCACTTTGCGGTTACGCGATTTTCGATCAGCGCGAGGGCCAGCAGGGCAGGCCGCCATCGGGTGTCATCGCGCGTGCGCTGCCGGCGATAGAGCAGATGCAGGCGAAATTCCTTCCTGCGCCTCCGCAAACAAGGACGGCTCTGCTCCTTGAGGCAAACCTCAAGACCGGTGACGCCGCAACAAGGATTGATGCGGTCGGAAGAATCTCTGAACAGGCGTCGGGGCCACTACGGAAATACCTCTACGAGACCGCGGCGGCATTCGGCGGCGACGCCCAGAAACAGCTTGTCGCCACCACCGTCCTCACGGCCAGGGCCGGCCAGCCGTTATCGGTCGAACCGCGGGACGAAGACCACTCGACACTTTTCGCCCAATACATCGAAGGCTCTTCTATCCGCATCAAATCGATGGGCCACGACGGTTCGGTGCAGGCCTCGCTGAGCACGAACAAGGAACAGGTGGCGCTGGAAGGCCGACTGACCGGGCCGGTTTTGACGCTGAATGGAAAAGCCAGCGTAGCGGACCGCGATGAGCCTTTGACCCTCGATGTCACCATGGGCCGCGACCTGACATTTGCAGGATTCTTCCGACTCTCCGGCGGCCAGGACGTCGCCGTCACGTTTACGCCGCTCTGAGCGACCGGGGACACATTCGCGACCTGTCGGCGCTGAACGGAAACCTGGATGCGATAGTTTTTCGAGGCGGAAGAGGGTGAGGGATCAACGACGATGCTCGCGTTGCTAACGGCCGCCGTCCACGGACTGGCGAATAGCGACGGCCCCGGGGATCGGAGAGGAAGGTTGGCGCGAGGGGAGAGTTTCCTCCCCTCGCCCGTTACCCTGACTAGTTCCGCCAGACGACGCCCGAGGTCTGGTGGTCGGGCGAGTGGAGCTCATTGCGGCCGACGACCATGTGGTGGACTTCGTCCGGACCGTCGGCGATGCGAAGGGTGCGCTGACCGGTGTACATGCGCGCCAGCGGCGTCCATTGCGAGACGCCGGTGGCGCCGTGCATCTGGATGGCCTGATCGATGATGTTGCACACGCGCTCGGGCACCATGGCCTTGACCATGTGCACCCAGACCCGGGCGCCGCGATTGCCGAGCACATCCATGGCCTTGGCGGCCTTGAGCACCATCAGGCGCATGGCTTCGATCTCGATGCGGGCGCGGGAGATGATCTCCATGTTGCCGCCGAGCATGGCGATCGGCTTGCCAAACGCCTGACGAGTCAGGCCCCGCTGCACCATCAGGTCAAGCGCGCGTTCGGCCTGGCCGATCGAGCGCATGCAGTGGTGGATACGGCCGGGGCCCAGGCGCATCTGCGAGATCTCGAAGCCGCGGCCTTCCCCGAGCAAGATGTTTTCGTGCGGCACGCGGACATCGGTGAAGCGGATGTGCATGTGGCCATGCGGGGCGTCGTCCTCGCCGAACACGCACATCGGACCGAGCACCTGCACCCCTGGGGTGTCCATGGGCACCAGGATCTGCGACTGCTGCGTGCTGGCCGGGGCATCAGGATTGGTCTTGACCATGACGATCATGATCTTGCAGCGCGGGTCGCCGGCGCCGGAGATGTAGTATTTCTCGCCGTTGATCACCCACTCGTCGCCGACCAGCCGGGCTTCCATGCCGACGTTCTTGGCGTCGGATGAGGCGCGGTCGGGCTCGGTCATGGCGAAGGCTGAGCGGATTTCACCGTTGAGCAGCGGCTTCAGCCAGCGCTCCTTCTGCTCGGGAGTGCCGACGCGCTCGAGCACTTCCATATTGCCGGTGTCGGGCGCGGCGCAGTTCATGCACTCGGACGCCATCGGGCTCTTGCCGAGTTCAACGGCTATGTAGGCGTAGTCGAGGTTCTTCAGGCCCTCGCCGGTCTCGGCGTCCGGGAGGAAGAAGTTCCACAGGCCTTCCTGCTTGGCCTTGTCCTTGGCGGCTTCGAGCAGCTCAAGCTGACCAGGCGTGTAGCTCCAGCGGTCGGCGCGGCCTTCGCCGAGCTTGTGGAATTCCTCCGCCATCGGATCAACAGTTTCCTGGATGAAGCGCCGCACGTGGGCAAGCAGCGGCACCGCGCCGGCCGACATGCGCAGGTCGTGCAGTTCATCCTGCGGGTTCAGTGCGAAAGCGGACTGGGGTTGTTCGGCGACCTGGGTCATGGATGGTTTCCTCTGGTTGGATTCTTGAGATCTGGAACGCGGACTATTGCTTACGCCCGCGGGCGAGCACTTCGAGGCGGTTCTTCTCGACCTGATCGGCGGTGACGCCGACATTACGGGCGCTGGAGCGGGTATGTTCTAGCTGCATCGCCTCGCCGAACGGCAGGTCGAAGCCGTCGTCGATCAGCTTCTTGTAGAACTTCAGCATGTCGAGCGGGATGGTGGCCATCTCGCCGGCCAGCTTGAGCGCGGCTGGCATCAGATCTTCAGGCGCGACGACGCGGTTGACGAGGCCCCAGGCGAGAGCGGTCTGCGCGTCGAGAAAGTTACCGGTCAGCGATAGCTCTTTGGCCCGATAGATGCCGATCAGACGCGAGAGCTTTTGCGACAGGCCCCAGCCAGGCACGATGCCGACGCGGGCATGGGTGTCCGCGAAGCGGGCGTTGGTCGACGCGATCAGCACGTCGCAGGCCAGGGCGACCTCGAAGCCGCCGGTGATTGCGACGCCGTTGATGGCTCCAATGACCGGCTTGCCGCATTGCTGAATAGCGCGGACGGGGTTTGAGGCCGGCGCGGTCGCATTGGCGGCGCCGATGCCTTCGATGCCGAGCTCCTTCAAATCGAGGCCGGCCGTGAAGGCGCGCTCACCGGCGCCGGTCAGGACGATGGCCCGAATGCTGTCATCGTCGCGCAAGCCGACGAACGCCTCGTCGAGCGCGGCGCGCAGGCCCCGGGACATGGCGTTCATCGCCTCGGGCCGGTTCATGGTCACGATCGCGACGCCATCGGCCTTGTCGATCAGCAGCATACAGGGTCTCCTCTCACACGCGTTTTACGGCGCTTCATGGCACATTTCGCGGATGGATGATTGGTCGTCATCTAAGAATCAAGCTGAGTCTCAACGCTTTCCTGGCCCTGGGCCGGCGCATTGCCCTTGCCCCCTCCACCCCTTCGGGGTCCCCCTCCCCCGCTTCGCGGAGGAGGATCGACAACCAGATAGTTCCTCCCCCGTTTCTTTACGGGGGAGGGGGACCCCGGAGG
>JANXTX010000092.1 GCA_025352165.1 Caulobacteraceae bacterium
AGGTTCTCCGCGATCTTGTCGAGGAAGCCTTCGGTCGTGAGCCAACCTTGGTGATCGCCGACAAGCAAAGCCAGATCCTTGGTCATGAAGCCGGCTTCCACGGTGTCGACGCAGACTTTTTCTAGCGTTTCGGAGAAACGGTTGAGGGCCGTATTGTCGTCGAGCTTTGCGCGATGCTTCAATCCGCGTGTCCAGGCGAAAATCGAAGCGATCGAGTTGGTCGAGGTGCTTTCGCCACGCTGGAACTGGCGATAGTGGCGGGTAACGGTTCCGTGGGCCGCCTCGGCCTCGACGGTCTTGCCGTCGGGCGTCATTAGCACCGAGGTCATCAAACCGAGTGAACCGAAGCCCTGAGCCACCTGGTCCGATTGGACGTCGCCGTCATAGTTCTTGCACGCCCACACGAACCCGCCGGACCACTTGAGAGCTGAGGCCACCATGTCGTCGATCAGGCGATGTTCGTAGACGATGCCGGCGGTCTTGTACTGTTCGGCGAACTCGGTCTCGTAGATGTGCTGGAAGATATCCTTGAAGCGCCCGTCGTAGGCCTTGAGGATGGTGTTCTTGGTCGAGAGATAGACCGGATAATGCCGCGCCAGGCCGTAGGTCAGGCTGGCGCGCGCAAATTCCGCGATCGATTCATCAAGGTTGTACATCGCCATGGCGACGCCCCCGCCCGGATAGGCGAACACCTCATGTTCAATCACCTGTCCATCTTCGCCCTCGAATTTGATGGTCAGCTTGCCCTTGCCGGGAACAACAAAATCGGTCGCGCGGTACTGGTCGCCGAAAGCGTGGCGGCCGATGATGATCGGCTGGGTCCAGCCAGGAACCAGACGTGGTACGTTCTTGCAGAGGATCGGTTCGCGGAAGACCACGCCGCCAAGTATGTTGCGGATCGTGCCGTTCGGCGACTTCCACATCTTCTTGAGCTTGAATTCCTCGACGCGCGCTTCGTCCGGCGTGATCGTTGCGCATTTGATGCCGACCCCGTGGCGCTTGATCGCTTCGGCCGCATCGATCGTCACCTTGTCGTCGGTGGCGTCCCGATGTTCCATCCCCAAATCGTAATAGTCGATCTCGATATCCAGGAACGGCAGGATCAACTTGTCCTTGATCATCCGCCAGATGATGCGGGTCATTTCGTCGCCGTCTAGATCGACGACTGGGTTGGCGACCTTGATTTTGCTCATGGGCGGGCGACGGCTCTCATATGTGTTAACGCTTCAGCTGGGCTCGGCCGGTCCGAATTTCGCCTTGCGCAGGCTATAGAGGCTTCAACGCTCAGGGGGAAGTCGCTGGCCTAGCTGATCGCACGGATAGCCAGCCTTGCGGTGTCCGCGATCAATTGGTCGCGCTCTGCCTCTGTCGCAGTTGAGCCGGCAAGAAAGACCGCGATGGCGAACTGACGTCCGTCGGCGAGGGTGACAAGCCCGATGTCGTTGACCGCGGGCGTGCGCCCCAGATCGGTAGGCGCGGCGCCGGTCTTGTGGGCAAGGGTCGCACTGGCGGGCAATCCGGCACGCAATCGCCTCAGGCCGGTATCGGTATGTGTCATCAGCCTCAGCAGCAGATTTGTCGACGTGGGCGCCAGCAACTGACCCAGCGCCAGGAGGCGCAGGAACTTAAGCGCGGCCGGAACGGTGGTCGTATCGCGCGGGTCTGCCAAATAGGCGTTCGCCGCCGCCTCACGTGATTCGGAAGGCTCCGAATCGCGGGCCGCAAGCCAAGTCGCCTTGTCTTTCCATTCGGGGCGGAACGGCGGCATTCCCGCCAGTTCCTGTTGTAGTTCTCGCTCATAGCGATCGACCGTAAAGTCATCGATCTGCTTTGAATGCAGCCAACCGGTGACCGCGACCGGCCCTCCGATTCGCTTCATGATTACGTCCGCCGCGGTGTTGTCGCTTTGCTGGACCGCGAGCGCGATCAGATCGATCGCCGGCATTGTCACCACGTGACCATCCGGCGGTGTTGGCCATGCCGAATTCATTGCGGTTGAGAGGGGGGAAAGATCCTCCGCGGTCACGGTGATCCGTTCGTCCAACCGCAGATGTCCGGCGTCAACTTCAGCCAACGCGGCGCCGGCAAGCGCGGCGTTGAAGACACTTTGCAATGGCATCCGAGTGCGATCGTCCGCGGACCAAGTCTCGCCCGTCGAGACGATGGCGATCCCTGCATTCAGAAGTGCTGGTCGCGCTCGCGCCGCAATGGCGGTGAATTCGCGATCGAGACGGCCCTTATCCATTGATAGGGGGCCGGCGCGCCGAGCCGATGGCTGCTCGCAACTGGCAAGGACCGCTCCCATGCCAATCAGGACGTGACGGCGGGCCAGGTTCATTATTTGTCGAGTCTCCGAATGCGGGGCTGCGGAAACAGCATATCCGCCCGCTTGATGAAATCCGCTATTGGCTAGCGAATGAAAAGCCAAGCTCCCTGTGTCATTCTCAACGAGCCTCAGTTGGCGGAAAACATCGGCGCGGTCGCCCGGGTCATGGCCAACTTCGGTTTGGAAAACCTGCGGCTGGTCCGGCCCCGCGATGGTTGGCCGCAGGACCGCGCCTGGGCCAGCGCATCCGGAGCCGACTGGCCTCTGGATGGCGCAAAGGTCTTTGACCGACTTGAGGATGCGATTGCCGATCTACAATTGGTCCTGGCGACGACGGCGCGGCCGCGCGAGACACTGCTGCCTGTCCTGACCCCCAGGGAGGGCGTCGCCAGACTCACGCATGTCTACAACGAGGGCTGGGCGTCAGGGATGCTGTTCGGAGGGGAGCGGGCTGGGCTTGAGACCGCCGACGTCGCCCTATGCCAGGCAATCGTCACCGTGCCGGTCGACCCACGTTTCCACTCCCTCAACCTGGCGCAAGCCGTGGCCATCAATGCCTATGAATGGCGCCTGACACAGGATGCCGGCCCTCCGCCGTCTTTCCGGGAAGGCCCGCCGCCGGCGGAGCAGGCCTCTGTGCATGGCTTTTACGCCCAACTCGAGAGCGAGCTGGACGCGGCTGGTTTCTTCCACCCTCCCGAGAAGCGGGCTTCGATGGAACGCAATCTTCGCGTCGCGTTCGGCAGGGCGCAGCTTTCCGAACAGGAAGTCCGTACGTTACGTGGTGTCGTCACCGCCCTCTCGAAGGGGCGTGGGCGGGTGCTGGCGAAGCTCGCCGCCCGTCGAAAAGACGATCCTACCTGATCTCTACTCAGGTCCAGGCTGTGTCCAGTGCCGCACAAAATGCGCTCATCTCGGCCATCGAGCCCACGGTTACCCGTGAGATGGTCGGCCAAATCGGCCAGGAGCGGCCAATCTCAACACTCTGGCTCCGGAAGGCTGACTGCATTTCCTTGGCCGATTTAGTCTTCCAGTCGACCATGAACATGTTCGCCTGAGTCGGAAGCACCGCAATTCCATGTTTCTTCAGATGATCCAGTGCGAGACCGCGCGCCTCCTGCATCTCCTTGCGGCGAGCGGCGATGAGGTCGGACGCTGTAAGGCTGGCGGTGGCGCAGGCAAGTGATGGAAGCGGCAGGGCGCCCGATTGCATGCCACCGTCGTAGCGCATCAGCTTCGCGATAATCTCGGGCTGAGTCATGATATAGCCCATGCGCATGCCGGCCATTCCGAAGATTTTGGAAAAGGTCCTCATGACGATCACGGACTTGCCGGCGCTGACCATGTACGACGCGGTCGGGACGCCCGCGAAATGGGTGTAGGCCTCGTCCACCAGAACCATCGATCCAGGGGGCTTGTTAGCGATCAGCCACTCGATGTCTTCGAGGGGAGTGATTGTACCGGTCGGATTATTGGGCGTGCAGATATAGTAGAGCCCTGCCGCCGGATCCGCCGCCAGCATGGCCCTCACGTCGTGGGAAAAGTCGCGGGTCAGCGGGACACGCTTAACCGGAGCGCCAAGCCAATCAGCGGTGCGTCCGGCCAGCTCGAACGTAGGGTCTGCCGTGACGAGGCCACGCGTCGGCGAGCAAAAGGTGACGACGGCGCGACACAGCGGATCGCTCGATCCGGGCCACGGAGCAATATGGTCCGTGGGGACGCCCTCGACCATGGCCACGGCCCTGAGGAACTCGCCCCTTTCGTCATGCGGTGCATAGCGGTTGCTGGAGGCGATGATCGCCGCGGCGGCAGCCGCGCCCGGCGTGAGAGGGCCGGTCCAGCATTCGTTGGCATTGATTCTTACCTTGGCGGCCGGAGCCGGGTCCGGCGTTCCCGCGGACGCCCAGGCCGGTCGTCCGGACATCGCCGAAACGGCGCCAATGCCAAACACGGTGGCGATTCCTGCCAGTTGACGTCGTGAGTAGCCCCGGCGCAACATGTCGTCTGCGGTTTCGTCATCAAGCATGGGATCCTCCTTGCATTGCCACTCGGAACCACTGGCCGCGGATTGCGTCGCAGTGGGATTGTCCTCACATTTTCATCGCATTCCGGAACATCAGCGCGGAAACGAACACGAGATAGGCGCCGAACAGCCGTCTCAGCGGGGCCGGGGGCAGGCTGTGCGCGGCAGCGGCGCCGAGCGGCGCGGTCAGAACCGACATGGAGCCGATCGCAATGGCCGCGGGCATATCGACATATCCGATAGAACCCCAGGGCAAACCTTGCTGGTGCAGGCCGATCAGCATGAAGCCGAACATGCTTGGGATCGCGATCAACGCTCCGATTCCCGATGCCGTGGCGATGGCTCGGTGAATGGAACGGCCGCACACGGTCATGACCATTATGGCGATGGTGCCGCCGCCGATCCCAAGCAACGAAGAAAAGCCGCCCAGGCCACCGGCGATTCCCGCGCGTAGCACCCCCGTCGGCATCTCTTGTGAAATCACGCGGTCGCCCAGTTTTGGCACGATGAAGTTCAATGACATGAGCATAACCCCGCTGGCGAAGATCAGGGTCAAGCCCCGTCCGTCGACGTGACCCGCAAGGATCACGCCGAGCATGGAGCCAAGCACGATCCAGGGCGCCCAGGTCTTCAGCACCTCCCACTCGACCGCGCCGCGTCTGGCATGCGCGCGCAGGGATCGAAGGGAAGTAACGATGATGGTTGCCGCGGATGTCCCAATGGCGATGTGGGCATATTGCGCCTTTTCTCCGCCTAGTAGCGGCAGGACCAGGAAGAGCGCGGGCACGACCATGAACCCGCCGCCAATTCCGAACAATCCGGCGACGAATCCCGCCACCAGACCCGCGGCCATCATCGCGACAAGAGTGACAACCCATGACAAGTTGTCCGCGCTCAATTGGGCGCTCCATGGGACCGCGTCGTCATTTGGCGAGGCCGTAAAACGCGCGGTTCTTGTATTGCATGCCCCAGCAGTCCTCCGCTGGACCCACATTGCCTTGGACGGGTCACCTGTGCGTCAGGCAACACCGGTTGCCGCACGCTTGTAAACGCCCACCCACACTACGGGTCCATTCGCAGGACACTATGCCCGGAAACATGGCAAGGGTTGAATTTATTGACTTGGCTGTCCGCCTGAACCATAAGCCGCGTTTTCCGCCGTCCGGCTTGCTGGGCGGCGAGAAAAATTATGACGGGTGACGCGTCGGCCGCCGTTGAAATTGCGCCTCCATATGGGGAGGCGCCGGCCCGGGTCGGTAGAAGAGATATAGAGAAACCATGTCTAAAAGACATTCGGCTAAGTACAAGCTTGATCGCCGCATGGGCGAGAATATCTGGGGTCGGCCGAAGTCGCCGATCAACCAGCGGGCCTACGGCCCCGGCCAGCACGGCCAACGCCGCAAGAGCAAGGTGTCGGACTTCGGCCTTCAGCTTCGCGCCAAGCAGAAGCTCAAGGGCTATTACGGCAACCTGACCGAGAAGCAGTTCTCGCGCACGTATGACGACGCTGCTCGGCGTAAGGGAAATACGTCCGAAAACCTGATCGCCTTGCTGGAATCACGGCTTGACGCGATCGTCTATCGCGCCAAATTCACGCCGACGGTATTCTCAGCCAGGCAATTCGTTAACCATGGCCACGTGTTGGTCAACGGCAAGCGCGTCAACATCCCGTCATATCGGGTCAAGGTTGGCGATGTGATTCAGGTCCGTGAACGATCGCGGAACATGGCTCTGGTGCTTGAGGCTCTGC
>JANXTX010000184.1 GCA_025352165.1 Caulobacteraceae bacterium
GAGGAACTCGACCGCTACCTGGAATGGAATCGTCAGCAGAGGAAGATCCCTTGGCCCGAGATTGAGGGATGAGCTTCTTACTCGACACCGATACCTGTTCGGGCTTCTTCAAGAATGACGCCGGTGTGGTTCGTCGGATCATGCTCCATTACGGGAGCCTGAAGGTCTCAACCGTCACGGTTGGCGAACTTCTCAGGGACCATCTCAAAAGCGCCTTTTGTCTGGGGTCGTTGGTGGACAATTCCCGTCGGGATGTGTGCAATCGTGGTCGTGACTTCTCGATCGGCCTCGACGGAGCGAGCCCCCCATGCCCACGATCCCGCAACGTATCGCCAGTGCGTTCGCCGTCCTCTGCGGTCAATACGGCGACGTCACCGCGATGGCCAAGGACCGTGAGCAATCGCGGCAGTCGCTTTACCGCGAGGCCGGACAGGTTGCCAACGCCGTGGGCGGTGCCGCAGCCCAGGCCCGCATCGACGAACTTCAGGAGCAACTCGCACAGCGGCAGGCGGAGGTCCAAGCCCTCCAAGAGCGTCTGAAACATGCGGTCGAGATCACTCGAGAGGCGCAGGACGAATTCGCCACCGTCGCCCAGGCAGAGGGGGTCAGCTTGAGCGTGGCTCGGAGGCTGTTGCGAGTCGTGCAAGGGTCGGAATCCACTCCCAGCGTTGCGACGTTGGGGCGGGCGACTCGTGAGGCCGGCGAGCGTGCCGGCCCGTTGCTGGAGGTGCTCGACTTAGTGGCCCGGCCCCGGGTCAAACAGGGCACGGCCGATGAGATTTTTTTGGTCGAAGACCGGTCCTGATGGTGATCGAGCCCGAGAGCCTCTGCTGGATGACGGGGCGGATGGTCGAGGCACGCGATGGCCTGACATGGGCGGAGGAATTCGCCCGACTGCCGGCATTGAGGTCCGTGGTCCGGGACGACGGGACGGGCTTGGGGAAAGGAGTGAAGATCGAGCGTGCTCGCCGTCGCGCCGAACATCTTCCCGACCTCGACGACACACTCGACGTCTTCCATACGCTCCGCGAAGGGGGGCGTGCGTTGAGGAAGACTTGGGGCGCGGCTTCGCGGGCTTTGGATCGCGCCGATGTGGTCCAGAAGGAGTTCGATCGGCGTGTTCGTCAGGGCCAATCGTGCCGGGGTCATGGCGCGCCTTTGAACCGGCTCTGGCACCAGGCCACGCGGCTCTGGGATCAAGCCACGGCCGCCGAGACGGCCTGGAAACACGCCCGATCGGCGTTCGAGTTCTTTACCCCCGAAGGTCGTCTGAACGACCGTGCCCAAGCCGAGACGGTTGTCGCGGCGGCGCTGCCGCACCTCAGCGCCGCGGCGTGGGCCAAGACCCGGCGGTTGTTGCTCCGACGAGAGAGCTTCACGTTCCTGGACCAAGTGCCAGAACGGTTGGCCGACTTGGGGTTGGCCACCGACGTTCTGTCGGCGTTGTTGGACCTGGAAGGATTGCGTCGCCAGCCTTGGCGTCGGTCGGCCGCCACCCGAGGCTGGGCATTGGTCCGCACGGTCCAACTGACGAAGTCCTGTTCGGATTGGCGCGAAGGATCGCGGCGGGTCGGCGCGGTGCTTCGCGGGGTCTGGCGTGCGAGCAGCCTGGTGGAATGCGTCAACAGCGTGGTGCGGATGCAGCAATCGCGGCACCGCAAGATGACGCAGGGTTTACTGGACCTGAAGCGTCTGTACTGGAACCTGCGCCGTTTTCGGACCGGCCTCCGCAAGGACCAGACGCCGTACGGTCTGCTGGGCCTGGAGTTGCACGACTTGAGCTTCTGGGAGTTCCTCAAGCTCACGCCTGAGGAATTGCGGAAAAGACTGTCCACGCAGAATGATGCGCCGTGAGATAGTGCCTTCGAACGTCTCCGGCGGCAGACGCGAGTCGAAGAGGGGCGTCCCCTTGCGCTCGGAGAAGCGACCCTTGCAGACGCGGCAACGGAGCATGGGTCGTTCTTTGCGAGAGCCGTAGCGGCTGGTCACAGTCAGATTTCCGGTCCCTCGCTTGCCAAGCTCGGGGCAGTCGGAATTGAGGCAGCAGAAGCGAGAAAGGTCATCCATGCTGCGGCTCCGCCGGTGCGATCCTGAGTGCTGACGACCAGTGACGTCACTCCCAAGTGATAGACGAACAGGGGCCAAACATGCAGTAGGAGCAGGCCACAAGGCGCAGCTCCGGGATGGATGGAAAAATCCGAAACCCCTCCAGCGCCTCCGCCACCCGACGAGCGCTCGCGCGCACCTGGCGCCAGGCGCCCAGGGCCAGCGGTGCGGTGCCGACGACCTCGAAGATGGCCCGCGGCACGAGCGCGATCACGGTGAGGGCGGGGGCACCGAGAAGGCCGTGCGCGAGGGACGGGATTCCGAAGACCAGGGCGGCCACCGACGACAGGGCGGCCAGTGCGGAGAGGATGGCGGTGGTGGCGCCCGCGCCGCCCGCGCGGGCGAGCGTGG
>JANXTX010000189.1 GCA_025352165.1 Caulobacteraceae bacterium
TCAGAGAATTCGCCGCCGCCATGCTGGCTTTCCTACGCGACACCGTCCCGCGACGGTGGCGACAATTCCGCGATACCGTCAGCGACAATTTCCGCGTCATCAGCCCGACAGACTTCCGGATCGCCGGGTAGGCGGAGTATAACAACAAGTCTATAGTTGATAAAAATTTGTTTTGATCGAAATTTCTAATTACGGTTAATTTTCGCAAAATTGCATCTGCATTCCGGTCATTCCGGCGACGGTACAATATATCCGTCACCGCAGTGCGATCACTTCGGCAGTCCGTGCTCGTCGTAGAGTTCTTCGTCGATGGTCATAGTCTTTTGCTCAGGCGTGAGGCGCTAAGCGATCACGTCGGTCGTATCGATCAGACGGGCGACGCGAACTGCCAGTTCGTCCGCTTGTGGATCGCTCACGCCCAAACTCCTGGTGGATGTCTACCATATCTGCAGCACACGGATACCTTTTGCACCGACCGCCCCGAAACCCTCAATCCGTCGCCAGGATCAAATTCCTCACCAGCGGGTAGATCTGGTTCGACCATTTTTTGCCGCTGAAGACGCCGTAGTGGCCGACGCCGGGCTGCAGGTGGTGGCGTTTGCGGTTGGCGTAGATGTTGGCGCAGAGGTCGTGCGCGGCGACGGTCTGGCCGACGGAACAGATGTCGTCACGCTCGCCTTCGACGGTCATGAGGGCCGTGCGGCGGATCGCGCCGGGATTGACCTTGCGGCCCCGCCAGACCAGTTCGCCCTTGGGCAGCAGTTGCTGCTGGAACACCCGCGACACCGTCTCCAGATAGAACTCCGCCGTCAGGTCGAGCACGGTGAAGTATTCGTCGTAGAAAGTCTTCGACGCCAGCGCCTCCTCCAGGCGGCCGGTGGCGAGGTGGGTGAACATGTCGATGTGGGCCTCGACGTGGCGGCCGATGTTCATCGACATGAAAGCGGTCAGCTGGACGAACCCGGGATAGACCCTGCGGCCCGCGCCCGGATAGCGCCAGGGGACGGTGGAGATCAGTTCTTTCTCGAACCACTCGATCGGCCGGCTGGTGGCCAGGTCGTTGACCTTGGTCGGGTTGATCCGTGTATCGACCGGGCCAGCCATCAGGGTCATGCTGACGGGCGTCGCCGGATTGTCGTCCTCGGCCATGATCGACACCGCCGCCAGGGCATGGGCGCAGGGCTGGCAGACGCCGATCAGGTGCGCGCCCGGTCCGATGGTCTCAAGAAAGTTGATCACATGGGCGACATACTCGTCGAACCCGAAGGCGCCTTCGTCGAGCGGCGCGTCCCGGGCGTTGCGCCAGTCGGTGATGTAGACGTCGTTCTCGGGCAGGAGGGTCTCGACGGTCGCCCGCAGCAGGGTGGCGAAGTGACCCGAGAGGGGGGCGACCAGCAGGACGCGGGGCTGCGCCGGGTCGGTCTCCTTGCGGAAACGGATCAGGTCGCCGAACACCGTGCCGGCCACCCTTTCCTCGTTCACGGGGACGTCCTCGTTGTCGATCCGCACGCTCCTGAAGCCATAATCGGGTCGTTTGTGGGTGAGCGCGGCCCGGCTGAGCATCTCCCAGCTCGCCGCGGCCTGTGAAAGCATTGGCACCTGACGCAACCACGCCGGACCATAGGCCAGACTCGCTGTGGCCCAGGACGCGGCCATCCGGGCGGGAGTCAGCAGGTCGGTCTGGGCCTGAAAGGCTCTGTAGCGCATGGGTTTGCGGGGTTCTTCCATCCGACCAGCCACCTGGGAAACTTTGTGTAGCGTGAGCACAGTCCGACCGGTGGCCTCGTACTGCACCGCAGCATCCCATCGTTCGGCAACGGTCGACTTGCGGGCGCCGAGAGGGCGGCGGCGCCCAATGCAGCGGCATTCGACCGGCCGCGACCTCTCGGGATGCGGCTATCTTGGACGTCCATTGCGTCAGGCTCTAACCGGGCTGCAACGCGCCGTCGCGCGCAAACGAGAGCCCGTTCCGATGGCCAAAGCCTCGCTGACCATCAGCAGCCGAAACTATTCCTCATGGTCGCTGCGCGGCTGGCTGCTTTGCAAGTTCGCCGGCCTGAAGTTCGAGACGGTGATGCTGCCGCCCGATGATGAGGCGGCGCGTGCCGAGCTGCTGCTGCTGTCGCCATCGTTCCTGACGCCGTGCCTGACCTATGACGGCATCCAGGTCTGGGACACCCTTTCGATCGCCGAATTCCTCAACGAGGTGGCGCCGAAGGCCGGCCTGCTGCCCGCCGAACGCGCCGACAGGGCGCATTGCCGCTCTATCTGCGGCGAGATGCACTCGGGGTTCGCCAATCTGCGGGCCGCCCTGCCGATGAACCTGCACGCGCACCACCCCAGCTTCAGGATCTGGGCCGGCGCCCAGTCGGACATCGACCGCGTCACGACAATCTGGCGCGAGCAACTGGCGCGGTCCGGCGGTCCGTTCCTGTTCGGTGAGCCGACCATGGCCGACGCCATGTACGCGCCGGTCTGCACACGCTTCCAGACCTACGATGTCGCGCTCGACCCCGTTTGCGAAGTCTATCGCGACCACATCCTCGCCCTGCCTTTCATGCGGGAATGGATCGCCGAGGCGCTGACCGAGCCCGCCGAACTCGAAGAACTCGAGGTGGAATTCTAGGCAGGGACCTGTTTCGCTCAGGCGACACGCGCCGGGTGCTGAAGACTGATCGAGTCCCTATTTTCGCAACTGCGGCTTGGACTTCGCCGCTGAGCGAGCCGCCGCCGCCCGTTCGGCCTTGATCTGGTTGGTCCTCGCCGTGATGTTCCCCGTCGATGGAATCGCGGACTTGCCGGCGGCGCGGCGTTCCGCGCGGTTCCGGGGGGTATCACTGTCGGTTTCTTCGGCCATCGGTCCCGATACCACATCCGGCGGCTGAAATCGCCTGGGATGGGCATGGGCCATAGGTCAATCGGGTGAAGCTGATTTTTACCACAAAGTTCACGAAGGACACGAAGAAGATAGCAGGGAAAGTTGGAATGGGCTTCGCGCGAAGCGCCACATTTACCCTTGGTTGGCTCCTTCGTGTCCTTTTTGTCCTTCGTGGTTCGATATTTTCTTTGTTCGCCGTCGGCTGCCGACGCGGTAGTAGTCCGCCCGGTTGACCTGGGAATAGCAAGGGCTGATTGGTTCGTCAGCGGCTATATGCCAAAGCCCCGCGCGGCGGCGGTGTAATTTTTTCGCTGTGTCCAAACCCCATATGACGAGGAGTCCAGCCTTGGTCGTGAATGTCGTCTATCCGCGCATTGTTTCCATCGGTGGTGGCGCGATCAACGAACTGGCCGCTGTGTTGGCGCAAATCGGTGTTCGCCGTCCGTTGGTCGTCTCGGACGACTTTCTGCTCAAGCAAGGGCTCGTCGGCCGGGTGGAAGCCATCCTGCGCGAGGCAGGCGTCACCGCTGGCGTTTTCACCGATACCGTGCCGGACCCGACCACTGTTTCCATCGATGTCGGAGTCGCGCACCTCAAGGCGTGCGATTATGACAGCCTGATCGGTCTTGGCGGCGGCAGCCCGCAGGATTCCGCCAAGATGATGGCCATCCTTCATGCTCATGGCGGCCGCGTGCGGGACTACAAGGCGCCCCTCAGCGTTACCAATGGCGGACTGCCGATCATCGCGGTCCCGACGACCGCCGGAACCGGCTCCGAGGTCACCCGGTTCGCGATCATCACCGACAGCGAAACCGATGAGAAGATGCTTTGCGCAGGCCCGGCGTTTGTCCCGGTCGCGGCTGTGGTCGACTATGAGCTGACCCTGACCAAGCCCCTCCGGCTGACCGCCGACACCGGCATCGACAGCCTGACCCACGCCATCGAGGCCTATGTCAGCCGGCGCGCCAATCCCCTTTCCGACACCTTTGCGCTGTCGGCGATGAAGACGATCATGGCCAATATCCGTCGGGTGTGCGCCGATCCGGGTGATCGTGAGGCGCGCGAGCAGATGATGCTGGGCTCGATGCTTGCCGGTCACGCCTTTACGAATGCGTCGGTGGCCTTGGTGCATGGCATGAGCCGGCCCATCGGCGCCTTTTTTCATGTCTCCCATGGGCTCAGCAATGCGATGCTGTTGCCGCGGATCACCGAGTTCTCGGCCCCCGGCGCGATGGAACGCTACGCCGTCTGCGCCAGGACCATGGGCGTCGCGCAGGCTGATTCGTCAGTTGACGACGCCGTCGAAACCCTTTTGCGGGAGTTGCGCCAGCTTAACGCAGACCTGCGGGTGCCTTCGCCACAAGCCTACGGCATCTCGAGGGACACCTGGTTCAACAGCATCGACACCATGGCGCGCCAGGCATTGGAGTCTGGTTCCCCGTCGAATAATCCACGAATCCCGACGCATCAGGAAATCCGCGACCTATATACAGCTGTCTGGGCATAGACCCGGCGGCGCCGTTCAATTCTGAACGGCGCACAACAACGGCCTCAGATCAGGTTAATCGAGGCCGAACTAGAGTTCGGACATTGGAGCCAGGTCGGCTCCTGACCGAGTGAGGAGAGAGATCATGAAGAAGCTTTTGCTGAATGCCTGCGCTATCGCGTCCATCGCGGTTCCAGGCCTGTCCCTGGCCCAGGCCTATGGGGACAACCACGACCGTCCCGCGGCGGTGCGTGATGAGCGCCACGACGCCCGTCAGGATGCCCGTCAGGATGTCCGTCAGGATGTCCGAAAGGATGTTCGTCAGGATGTTCGCCAGGACGACCGGACGGCGTTCGACCGCACGCATATGTGGGCGCCGGGCAATCGATCCTGGTGGCGCGGTCGCCCTGAGTTCAATGGCTATGCGGGCATTCGCACCGGCTTCTGGTTCATTCCGGGCCGCGGTTACTTCCGGCCCGATCCCCAGTGGTACCGCTACAACTGGCGTGTCGGCGCGATGGTGCCGCCAATCTTCCGCGGCTACATCGTCACCAATCCATACATCTATGGTCTCGGTCCGGCGCCCTACGGCTTCCGCTACATTTATCTGGGCAACAATGTCGTCCTGATGTCGACCCGTGACGGCCGCATCGCCAGGGTGATGGCGAACGTCTACTGAGCAAGCTGGGCCCCTCGCCTGATCGGCGGGGGGCCGTTGCCTGATTGAACGGCCTATGGGCTCTTCATGAATCATCTGCGGCGAGTCCGGTTTTGATCGTCCAGCCCAACGCGCCGCGACCAAACCGCGCGCTTGGCCTTTTTGACCTCATTCGCTCTTTACCTCACGGGTGGCGCTGGCATTCTGCCGCCCGGGTGGCGAAGCCGATCGAGGTGGATCCATGAAGGCGACCCTGATTTCGCTGGCGGCGTCGGTGCTGCTGGCCGCGCCGTTGATGGCGCAGGCGCCACCGGCATTCGTCTACGGCACCGTTGCCGATGCCAGCCTGGGCGATAACGCAAGTCTCAACGGCGACGTGCCGTTCCCGGTCGACAATACCTGGAACACCGACATCAGCCAGATGCCGGTCGACCCGAATTCGGCCAACCTGATCGGCTCGATCGGCCTGACCACCGGGCTGCATCCCGATTTCGGCAGCGGGACCTATGCCGGCTCGATTATCGGCATCCCCTATGTCGTCGTTTCGGGCTCGCCGACTCCGGTGGTCATCCATCTCAAAGCCTATCGGAGCGAAAGCGATCCGGGACCCTATCCCGTGCCCACCGGCGCCCCGATCGAGGGTTACAAGCCCGGCGGCGCCAGGTTCGGCGGTGATCGACACGTGCTGGTGATCGATAAAGACAGCAATCTTCTCTATGAAATGGACCGCGCCTTTCCGCGGACCGACGGCAGTTGGAATGCCGACGGCGGCGCGATCTTCCACCTCGATTCCGACAATGTTCGACCTACCGCCAAACCCGGCTGGACCAGCGCCGACGCCGCCGGCCTGCCGATCTTCCCCGGACTTGCGCGCTATGACGAGGCCTCGAGCGGAGTGATTCCACACGCCCTGCGCTTCACCGTAGGCACAAGCCGTCGCGCCTATGTGCTCCCGGCCAACCACTATGCATCGACGCAAACCAGCCCCAACCTGCCGCCGATGGGAATGCGCGTGCGTCTCAAGGCAAGTTATATCATTCCCGCCGGTTTCAGCACCGAGGCCAGGGCCATTCTGCAGGCCCTGAAGACCTACGGTATGATGGTCGCCGACTATGGCTCGAGTTGGTACATCAGCGGCGCCCCCGATCCGCGATGGAACAACAGTGTCCTGAACAGCGAACTCGGCCAAGTGAAGGGATCGGACTTCGAGGTCGTGAAGATGGGCAAGATCTACAAATAATACCAACTCGCGTTAATGCTGACCTTTGGACCGCCGGCTTCCTAGCCGGCAGCCGGCGCAAGCTCGCTACTTTGCTTCATCGCTCGCCGCGAGGCTTTTGAAGAATTGAAAAAGGGGCCGATGTTCCATCGGCTGCCGGCTAGGAAGCCGGCGGTCCAAACGAGAGTCGACGATTGCGCGAGTTGGTATAAGTGGCTGTACGCGGATCCCGGTCCTTGTGATTTCCGGCGAGTTAAGCTGGTCCCGCACTCCCGACTGCGCCGAGCGTTTCAATCGGCGCGGCGCCGCGCAACCAGACGCAACCAGACGCAACCAGACGCATGTCAAAGCAACTTCCGGGCCTGACGATAGGCAGACATAGTCGCGTCTGCGCCGGTGCGTTCGCACTGCTGACGGGCGCGGGGAGTGCAGAAATGACTGGCAAGACCATTTCAACCTATGTCGCGGCGGGCTACACCCTGTCGCCGTCCTACGGCTACCTGAACATCACCACGACCGGTGGGGTCGGCGGGACCGGCGTCCAGGCAATGTCGAGTCAGTTCATCGACAATTCCGGCGTCATCAACTCCCTCGCCAGCGGCCACTACGGCATCCTCCTGACAGCTTCCACCGGCGGCGGTGGGGTGTATAATGCGGCGACCGGAATGATCACCGGGGTCGGCGGAGTCCGGGCGTACGGCGCCGTTTCGGTACGGAACCTCGGAACCATTATCGCCCACGGCGATACCAACGCCGTGGAGATTTTTGGCGCGGGAACCATCGTCAACGGCGACTACAATCACACGAGCGCCCTTCTGGCCGGCCAGGGTGTCGGCATGATCGGCGGCGGGATGGGGACGGTGCACAACTATGCGACCATCGAGGGCTATGTCTACCTCGGTAGTGGCGGTCAGGTAACCAATGGCGGCGCCGGGGATACCAGCGCCCTGATCGGCGGTGATGTCCGCATAGGCTTCTCCGGCACGGTCAATAACTTTGGAACGATTCACAGCGGTGTTTTAGGGGGCGCTTATCTGACCGCGGGCGGCGTGGTCTTCAATGGCTCGGCGGGTGACACGAAGGCGCTGATAACCGGCGGCAGCGGCGTGGCGATCACCAACGGGGCCGGTACGGTAACCAATTTCGGCGAGCTCGACGGCGAGTTTGCCTATCTGAATAGTTCACTAGGCTACGGAGCCTTACTGAACTCGGGCGGCAGCCTCACCAACGGCTCGACCCTGGACCGGACCGCCCGGATTCAGGGCTATACCGGCGTTTCGATCTCGAAGGGCGGGACGGTCGTCAATTTCGGAACCGTTCTGGGTGGCGGCCTGACGGGCGCGGCCAGCGGTGTCTACCTGAGAAACGGCGGCGTGGTCACCAATGGCGGCGGCGTTGATCGCGTGGCGACGATCGAGGGCGCGTCCGGCGTGCTCGTTCACGCCGGCGCTGGCACGGTGAAGAACTTCGGGACCATCCTGGCCGGAGGCGCTTCGGCGGCCGGCGTCGACCTCCGTGGTGGCGGCGCGGTTTCCAACGGGTCAGTAAACGATCATCAGGCCGTCATCGAGGGCTACACCGGCGTCGCCGTCGCCGGCTCTGCAAGCGTAACCAATCTGGGTACGATCCTCGGCCTGGGCGACACCGGCGGCTTCGGTGTCTACCTCAAGGGCGCCGAGAGCCTGGTCAATGGCTCGGCCGGGCACGGCGCGCGCGCAACCATCTATGGCTACCAGGGGGTGCGCGCGGCGGGCGCCGGGGCCACGGTCACCAATTTTGGGACCATCGCGGGTGCGGCCGGCACGGCGGTGGCGTTCGGATCGGCCACCGATGTGCTGGTCGTAGAGGCCGGTTCATTCTTTGACGGGGCAGTGCTTGGCGGCGGCGGCGCCCTGGTTCTCGATTCTGGCGCCGGAACGCTTTCCGGCCTGTTCAACGGCGGCAATGTCACCGTGTCGGGCAGCATGGCGACAACCACCTTCAACAACTTCGGCGCGCTCCAGATCGGCGCCGCGGCCCAGTTCGTGCTTTCCGGAACGGGATCAATTGGCGCCGGCCAGTCCCTTACCGACGTCGGATCCCTAACTATTGGCTCGACACTGAGCAGTACGGGGACTCTGGTCGCCTCCGGAACACTTGCCGGAGCCGGACGGCTGGTGCTTTCCGGCGGAACGGCCGCGTTCGGCTCCGGCGCCAGCCTGACCATCGCTCAGGTGGCTGTAACCGGCGCGGCGGTCAGCGTAGCGGGCAATCTGAACTACGCCGGGCAGTGGACCCAGAGCGCGGGCAGCGTAGCCGTCGCGGCCGGTTCCACGCTGACGTTCACAGGAAATGGCGACAGTTTCTCCGGGACCCTGGGGGGTGCGGGAAAGATTGCGTTCGTTGGTGGATCGGACACGCTTTCCGGCGCCACTGTGTCGGCGGCCGGCGTCAGCATCACCGGGGCGGCCGTGACGCTGTCGGGTGCAATCTCCAACGCGAGCGCGATATCGGTGGCCACGCCGAGCATGACCGTTTCCGCCGCCGGCGCCACCCTGAGCGGGGGTGGCAGCCTGACCCTGACCGACACCAACACCAATCAGATCACCGGCGCCGCCACCCTGACCAATGTCAACAATACCATCTCCGGGGCAGGCGCTCTCGGTGGCGGCCTGATGACCCTGGTCAACCAGGCCGCCGGAGTCATCAACGCCAGCGGAACCAACGCCCTGATCATCGATACGGGGGGTAACACCCTCACCAATGCGGGCCAGATCATCGCCAGCGGCGCGGGCGGCCTGACCATTCAGAGCGCCATCAACAACACTGGCACGATTGCCGCGCTCAACGGCAATGTAACGGTCAACTCGGCCGTGAGCGGCGCCGGCGTCGCCACCGTCAACGGCGCGACCCTCGATTTCGCCACCACATTTACGGAGAATGTTACGTTCACGGGGGCGACGGGAATCCTGGAGCTCGGCAAGTCCCAGGGCTACACCGGAATCATAGCCGGCTTTTCCAAGACCGGTGGGACATCTCTGGATCTGGCCGATATCAGCTTCGTCGGCGCGGGCGAGGCAACCTTCTCAGGGAACAAGGCCGGCGGCGTGCTGACTGTCACCGACGGGACTCACACGGCGCACATCAACCTCAAGGGCGACTATCGCACCTCGGTTTTCATCTCCGCCAGCGACGGACATGGCGGCACGATCATCCACGACCCCATGGCGGCCGCCATCGTCCCATCCGCGACGTCTTTCGTCGCCGCGATGGCGGGCCTTGGCGGCGACGGAGCGGCGGCTTTCGGGTCGGTCGCGGCCGCCGCGTCGGCGCCGACACAACTGCTTCTCGCGCCGGCCAGGCCCCACTGAGCCTGACGGGCGATGTTGTGAAGGCCGGCCGGACAGCAATTCTCAGGGTACAAGACCCCACTTCCACGTCGTAGCCATAGTTTCGCCCAACGCCCTGTGCGGGGGCCATCCGACCGTGGGTGGCGGACTGAGTTCACCGTAAATCACCGTTAATAACGGTGGACGAGGGCTTGCGGAGGCTATTGGTCGAACATCAGCGCCTCAATCTGGATCATCTGATCGCGGACCGTACCACCGATGGCGAAGATCTTGCGGACAGCGGCCATGGCCTCGTCCACTTCGGCATCCGACCAGCCGCGCACGTCGGGCGCGCCGATCGAATGCTGGGCCGGCAGCAGCTTGACGATGGTATTCAGATAGGCCGCCCCATTCATGAAACGCGCGCCTTTGAGAGCACTGTTCTTGTTGGCGATAAAATCGTCGAGGATCGCGTCCACGACATGGCTCCCCCGCCGGCCCCGCGCGCCGGGAGGGCGTCCAGTATTGCCTGGGCCAAAGCGTCCGCTTTCATGACGGACAACGGGGACGGACGGGGAATGATCGTCTGGCATCAGAACCTCATAGGCGCGTGGGCTTGGCCAATGATTTGCAAATTGCCATGTGATTGCATTTTGTCAACCCCTCGCGAGACGATAGGATCGACATCATGCGCAGGCGCCGACGTGGGCCCCAAGACCTCACTGAGCCTGACGGGCGCTCCGATGTAAGCCGGGCGGGTCGCGATACCCGGAATGAAGTCTCAATTCCACGTTGAACGGCCGAATAAGGTCAAGACTCGGGAATGTCTGCCCGTTCGAGTTACCATCAGCGCCTTGTATCCGCGATGTCGGGCCCATATGTTGCAATGTGCTACAGGAGATGGAAATGCGCGAGATATCCGTCCGCGAAGCCAATCAGAACTTCTCCCGGGTTATTGCCGACGCCGAGAACGGCGAGACGATCATCATCACCAAGCACGGCGTTCTCGTCGCGAGCATCGTGCCGCAGCCTGCCGATCGATCCGCTGATCCACGCTGGAGGGCGGCCTACGATGGATATCTGGGGACGCAATACAAATATAGCAATCTCGACGGCGCTAAGGCTCGCCAAGTCACAGCGCCGCCGGCGCGAAGTCTGGTGCCCCAGGTCGGACTCGAACCAACACGTCCTCACGGACAACAGATTTTGAGTCTGCCGCGTCTACCATTTCGCCACTGGGGCAGCGGCCGAACGCTCTAGCAACCGGCGGGGTGTGTCACAAGCCTGTCACTGCCCATGTTCAGGACTTCGGTCCAGGCTCGGCGAGCAGCGGGTCGACGATCCTGGTCAGGGCGAGACCGTCGATTGCGCCGCCCTTGGTCCGGCGGCTGTCGAACCGCAGTTGGCCGGCGCGGTCGAATATCAGCGTCATCGGCAGTTGAGACGGCTGCATCGAGGCGGGGTATTTCGCATCGTGGTCGAGGGCGATGGGGAAGTGGTAGGCTGCGGTTACGCGCTTTATTTCGCTGGTCTTGCCGGCGCCATCCTCGCTGATCGCGATCATCCGCAGGCCGTTCGCGTGGTGGGCCTGATAGTAGGCGTCGAAGGCCGGTAGCTCGACCCGGCAAGGGCCGCACCAGGTCGCCCAGAAATTGACGATCACCACGTCGCCATGCGCGGCGGTCAGGCTGAAGGCGCCGCCGTCGAGGGTTTTGGCGCTGATGTTGACTGGTGCGGCGAGAGCGGGGGCGGAGGAGAGGAGGGCCAGGCTGATGCTGAGCGCGACGCTGATCAGTTTGCGTTGGATTGATCGTTGCGTTCGTTGCTCACGCGCCCCCTCCACCGCTTCGCGGTCCCCCTCCCCCGCTTCGCGGAGGAGGATCAAGAACCGTGCCGACTGATCCTCCCCCGTTTCTTT
>JANXTX010000338.1 GCA_025352165.1 Caulobacteraceae bacterium
AGCGGGACGATGGGTGGCCGGGATGAGAACCCGGCCATGACGGTAGGCGGGGTACCCCGCCAAGAATAGACAGCGCGCGACCGGCCTTCATTGCGACATCTTCATCGCCACGCTAAATCGCCAAACAAGGTGGCCATGAGAATGTGCAATGATCTGGACCCTCGCCGACGCCAAGAATCAACTTTCGCAGGTTGTTCGCCGGGCGGTCGAGGATGGCCCGCAGACAATCAGCGTGCGAGGCCGGGAAACCGCGGTGGTGATGGCCAAGGATGAGAATGTCAGGCTCAACCCGGCCAAGGCGCCGCGCGACTTCAAGGCGTTTCTACTCTCCATTCCCTCGCTCGATGGAATTGACCTCAGCCGCGATGAGACGTCGGCGGCGCGGATTTCATTGCCCATGGGTCGGAGCGAGCTCGCGGATCCAGCTTGGCCAATTATATGATTCCTGGCAAGATTGACGTTGATCGATAGGATCCGGTCCGTCTCGGCCCGGTGGTGCGACCCGGCAATATCGGTGGTCGCGGAGGCGGGACGCCTCCGGTCGGATCGTGGCGGCGCTGGTATGAGTCGTGTCCGGATAGTGGTGGTATAGTCACGCCGTACCACGGGAGCGCCTCTTTGATGGATGACACCTTGAACAGCTCCGACCCGGTGGCGCCAAGCGTTTCAAGACCGCGAAGATCGCATTCCGGCTTTGACCCGGCGCCCCACATCGAGCGACTGAGACGCGACGGTTATACGATTGTCGAGGGCTTCCTGGACGAGGCTGGATTGGACGCTTTTCGAGCCGGGCTCGCGCCCTTTGTCGGCGCGCATCGGGGTCGCAATCCGTTCGAGGGCCAGACGACGGAGCGGGTTTATACGCTCATTGCACGCGGCAAGCTGTTCGAGCAGATCGCCGCCGATCCGCGCCTGCTGACGATCCTCGATGCGTTCCTGTTGCCCGGTTATCTGCTGAGCGCCAGCCACTCGATCTGCATCCATCCCGGCGAGGTCGCCCAAAGCCTGCATTTCGACGATGGATTCTATCGGGTTCCGCGGCCCCGGCCGGCGATCAGCATGAGCGTGATCGGGGCGATCGATCCCTTCACCGCCGACAATGGCGGCACCCTGATCATTCCAGGAAGCCACACCTGGGGTCAGGACGACGTCGAGGCGGTGCGCATGGCCTCCGAGGCCGGGGTCGACCACCCGCTGATGGCGGATATGTTCAGCCTGGAGATGCCACCGGGCGCCATCGCGATATTCCACGGCACCCTGGTTCACGGAGCGGGCGCGAACGTCAGCGGCGCCCCGCGCCTGTCATTCACCAACCAGTACTGCGAGCCCTGGGCGCGGCCACAGGAGAACTTCTTTCTGAGCGTACCCCGCGAGCGGGTCCGCGAGATGTCCCCCGAGGCGCGGACCCTGCTGGGCTACGAGATCTTTCCGCCCTTCATGGGACACGTGACAGCCAGCCACCCGGCCAAGGCGCTGGCGCCGGGCTGGACCCCGCCGATGGTTCGGCAGGCGGGGGGCTGACCGGGAGAGCCGCGACCTCGGGAGGTGCAAGATGACGGAGCAAAGGCCACCCGACGCCCCCTGGCGCGCACAGCGGTCGGCAAACACCACGGCCCGCCTGGAGGCCGTCAAGCTGGTCGCCGACGGACGCGACATGACATTTGGCGAGGTGGTCGGCGGGTGGCGCGAGGATGCGGCGTTCCGGGATTTCTTCATCGGCGAACTTACCCGCACCCCCTGGCGGGCCTTCTTCTGGGAGATGCCCCCGATATCGCGGGACACCATGAACCGGCAATTTGAGTACGTGACCATCGATGGTCCGATCCTGGAGACCGCGCAAGCCGATCCGCAGGCTTTCCTGACGGAACTGGACGCCCTTGATGCGGGAAGATCAGTGGCGACATTCGCCAACCTGGGCGGGGATGCGGTCCTCGTCGTACCCAGGCCCTTGGCCGGCGGGAGCGCCTATAGCCACCTCGGCGCGTTCCTGAACACGGCGCCGCGGGAGCAGAAGCATGAACTGCTGGCGGCGTTGGCGGATGCGATCGACGCCCGCCTTCGACGGCGGATTGGTTCGATCTGGATCAGCACCGCCGGCCAGGGCGTACCCTGGCTGCACCTTCGCCTCGACAACCGGCCAAAGTATTACCAACACGGGCCCTATCAGAGAATACGGTGACGGGACTACGGTGATAGTGCGTTTGAACGTCAGGAAGACAAAATGAATCTGATGAAGCTTTCGGCCCCCGCCCTGGCCGCTTTGGCGATCTTCGCGGCCCCCCATGCCGCTACGGCCGCGAGACTGACGACGGTGTACAGTTTCGGCGCCTCCGGCGACGGCGCCGGGCCGAGCGCCCTCATCGCCTACAATGGCGCGCTGTATGGCGCCACGACCGGTGGCGGCGCCGGGGGTTCCGGGACTTTGTTCAAGCTCGATCCACACACCGGGGTGGAAACGCCGCTCTACGGTTTTACCGGCGCCGCCGACGGAGCCGCCCCGTATGGAGCGTTGCTGGCCTACAAACACGTCTTCTATGGCACGACCTATGGCGGCGGCGCCAACGGCTCGGGCTTCGGAGGTCCCGGCACGGTGTTCAAGTTCGACCCGGCGACGGGGCTCGAAACCGTGCTGCACAGCTTTGCCGGGCCGGATGGTTCGCATCCCTATAGCGGCCTGGTGGCGATCGGCGCCTACCTCTACGGCACGACGTTCTCCGGCGGCGCGGCCGGCAACGGCGCAATTTTCCGGATCAGCCTCAAAACCAGCAAACTGACCCTGCTTCACAGTTTCAACCAGACGGATGGCGTGTTGCCCCGAGCGGGCATGATTTTGAATGCGGGCATCCTCTACGGAACCACGGTCGGCGGCGGCCTCGGCAATGGCGTGGTGTTCACCTACAACCCCGCTACCAGGGCCTTTGCCGTTCTGCATGAATTCGCCGTCGCCGAGGGCAGCGATATCCAGGCTGGGCTGACTGTGTACAACGGCGCCCTTTATGGGGCCGCCTATGGCGGCGGCGCGGGCGGCGCGAACGGTGGCGGCGACGTGTTCAAAATGGACCTTGCGACCGGCGCGGTGACCGTGCTGCACAGTTTCAGCGGCTCGCCTCCAGACGGTGGGGGCCCGATCGGCGGCGTGACGTCCCGCGCCGGGCTACTGTATGGCACTGAAAATACTGGCGGAACCGCCAGCTACGGGAGCGTGTACAAGGTGAACCCGACGACCGGCGCCGAAACCGTGTACTATAGTTTCGCGAATGGCGCGGACGGGAGCACCCCGTGGACGACATTGGTGCTGGTTGGCAAGACGCTCTATGGCACGACGTTCACGGGCGGCCTGAACGGCGGCGGCACGGTGTTCAAGATACGGTAGGATTGCGGTGACAGTGCGTTTTACCGCCGCCGTCGCCCTCTCCTTCATCGTCGGCGACAGAGTTATATGCACTGTCACCGAAACCCCCACCGAAACCCCCGATGTCGGCTTTTGTCGGCTGTTGTCTGGTTTTGTCCCGTATCATTGCACGCGCCAGACGCTAGAAACTTGGCTGGGCATTCGCGCCCCCACGCGGCGCCCAACCGATGCGGCGGTTATAAGCGTGCGCCCGCATATAGCACACGCTGTTCGACAGGCAGACCACCAAGGGCGAAGCGGCGAAGAGCCGTTTTGGGTTGCCACACGTCATTGGCGCCCCATCCAACTCCGATGCGCTGGTTGGGCATCGACAGCGTGTGGATGATGGAACTCCGCCGAGCGGGAGCAATGGACGGTTCATGACCCGCGCCCCGCCGCCTGGTCAGGGAAAGGGCGCGAACGTCGCAACCGGTCGTCGATGGGGCGCGGCGCGCCGCAGGGCCAGCGTTACCGCCAACGCAACAGACCCACCGAGGCACCAGCCGCCCAGGACGTCGCTCGGCCAGTGAACACCCAGATAGACCCTGCTGACCCCGACGGCGACGGTCAACAGAACCGCGGCGCAGAGCAGCAGCACCTTCTCGCTTCGCCTCCGCGCGCTGGCGGCCAAAACACTGGCCAGGGTCAGGTAGACCACTGGCGTCATCATCGCGTGGCCACTGGGAAAGCTGCTTGAATAGACCAGATCCAGGTGGCTCACGAGCATTGGTCGAGGCCGCCCGACCCATGCCTTCAACAGCTCCGAGAGGCCCTGCGCCAGCAAGACGGTCGAGGCGAACACCAGGGCTTGCAGTCGCCGCCGGTGGATCAGCAGCATCGCCGTGGCAAAAATCGAGACCAGCAGCAGCACCGTGAAGCCGCCAAGCGCGGTCACGTCCCGCGCGGCCTCCCGTGCCCACCGGGGGCCGGAGGCCACGTCCAGATGGCCTGAAAGCCGAAAGGCCAGCAGCAGCGTGCGGTCGATGCCGAACGCGCCGCCCTCGCGAACTTCATCGGTCAGGGCCGCAAAGGCGGAAATGCCCGCGGCGACCGCCACAAATGTCAGCAACAGCCGGACCTCGACCCGCCTGGCCAGATCCGACAAGATCGCCCGCGCCGCCCTCAAGCCCGGTCCGCGGGCGTGATGGCGCGGAACGCCATAGGGTCGAACGTGATGGTCAATGTGCGGCCCATCTTCATGGTCTCGCCATCCAGGATGACCGGAATGCTCCCGTGACCTTTCACGGTGACTGTCCTGACCTTCGCCAGCTCCACCGAAGGATCGTGTCGCCAGTCATCAAACATGGCATGCATCCCGAGCCGAAAGAGTTCCGCCGCCGTCTCCGGGTCCAGGGCCGCGGCCTCCAGGGTGAGCTCATCCCGCGCCTGCGACTGGGAAACCAGGGGGCAGATCACAGCCACCGCCTCGGCCGTTCCCGTCAGAGCATCGCCCATTCGATAGCTCAGGCGATTGCCGCCGCTTCGCCGGATGGCTGTCATCGATCGGACAACCGCCGTGACCAGATCACCGCGCCGAATGGCCTCGCGCGCATCCGCCCACAGGGTCGGCGTCCCCAGGATCGCAGCACAATAGAACGGCATGCCCCGCGCCTTGCCGCCGCTCACGGTCCGCAGCCGGGGCTCGGCCAGGGTGGCGGCAAGGGCCTGCTCCCAGCCGACAGGACCATAGAGGGCCTTGGCCAACATGTTCATGGTCCCGCCAGGCAGGGGGATCAGCGGAATTCCCGCCGCGCCGCACCGTTCCGCCGCCGCCCTGATCGTGCCGTCACCGCCCAGCAGCACCAATACATCGCAGGCCGCGATCGCCTCGTTAAGCGCCGCGTCGATTTCGCCGGATGTCACCGCCTTGATGGTCGCCTGGGCGAGGCCCGCCCGATCGAATGCCGCACGGATCTTCGCTTGCGCGGTCTCGTCGCAGCCGCCGCTGGATGTGTTGAGCACAGCCGACACACGTTTTTTCAGCAGGGCCGCGGCGTCATCTTGCATCCTTCAGGATCCTTTAACGACGCTGCGTCGCAGAGGCATGAGCCAGGTTCGCTCAACATCGAGGCCCCGACCGTCCCAGGCCATGGCCGTCACCGACAGCTCACCGGCGGTGGTCTCAATCACATTGAACCCCGGTCGCGCGCCACGCTCGCGCAACGACAGGGTGCCGGCGCCGACCGCATAGGTCATCCCGTCGCCACACGGCAGCGCCTGCACGAATGGCGCATGCAGATGGCCGGTCAGCACCACGTCCACACCGGCGGCCACCAGCTGCTTTGCCGCGAAGTGACCACCGCGCACGCGGCCAGTCATTGGACCGCCGACAGCCTCGACCAGCGGATGATGGCAGGCCAGCACCCGCAGGGCGTTCGGCGCCGCGGTCCCGAACCGCCTCACCGCCTTGTTCGCCTGCCATCGCGACACGTGGCCCTTGGACCAGTTGAGCCGTATCTGCCAGCCGCGAGCGCTGTTGATCGCCCGCGCGATCAGCTCGTCGCCCTCGAATCCACTATCATCGGGGGGGCCGACCGATCTGGCGTAGCGGCGAAACGGCGCCGCAACCCGCTCCGCCAACCCCATCCACGGCGTGTCATGATTTCCCGGAGTCGCGAGCATCGGCCCTGGCAGGTCCGCCAGCCACGCCTTCACGGCCGCGAACTCGTCGTGTCGACCAAACTGCGTCAGGTCGCCGGTCAGAACCAATAAATCAAACGGCTCGGCCCTGGCGAACGCGGTCGCCGCCGCCAGCGCCGGCGTATCCTCGCCACCGAAGTGAATGTCCGACATATGCAACACCCGGACCGGCATCGGTATTGCTGCCTTCTTTAGAGCGGGGACGCCTCCATGGCGGAACCATTGGCGGCCTCATAGGTTCCATTGAAGCGCACAGAAACGGATAATGCCATCATGACCATCCGCGACGACGTTCTGACCAGCCTGTCGCCGCTGCCGCTAGATGAGATCGAACACCTGATCCGCGACGGCGATGTCTTCCTGTGTTCCGCGAACGATCCGGGGTCGCGCCTGATATCCTGGAGCACGCGCAGCCAATGGACACATGTCGCGCTCGCCTACGGCTGGCCGTCACTCGGCCGGATCATGGCCTTCGAGAGCGTGCACACCATCGGCGTGCACGCGGTACCGCTGGCCAAGTTCATCAAACGCACGAGCAGCGGCGTCACCCCATATCCCGGCAGTATCATACTGGCCCGCCATGACGACTTCGCGGCCCGCCAGCAGGTGGACGGCGACGCCATGCGACGCCTTGGTGACTTCGCCGTCGATCGGTTCGGAGACCCTTTCGCCAGCGGCGAGATTCTGAAGATCGCCATGCGGATATTGTTGGGACGCACCAGAACCAGGACGCCAAAGCTCCTGGCCCCGCAAGACGAATTCATCTGTTCCGAATATGTCGCCAGATGCTTCGAGACCGTGGGGATCGAAATCGAATGGGACGGCGCGGGATTCATTGCCCCGGCTGATTTCGCGCGCGATCCGAAGATGCATGCCATCGCCCGGTTCAAGACCTGACCAGTCCGGCGGGCGTGGGGCCGGCGTTGTCCAGCAACTGAAATATGTTCCAATCACCAGAGACTTACGGACCCGGCCAAGCGGGGGGACGGGTTGGCCGGGTCCGGGCTGCGCCTGGTCTCGGGGGAGGGTTCTGACGCAGCGAACATGTTAACGGGCGGCAGCGAAGTTCGTTCCGCACATTTCTGATTTCGACACGGGATGCGGTACGCCTCGCGTTTGGATTGAACCGATCCCGCGATCGCCGCGTTATGCTCATGTCGGTGGGACCCGCCCTGCCCGTCAGGGCGGAGGGAGCTCTCGGATCGAATATACCTCCCCGGTTCGAGGGCTCCCTGACGGAGACGGAGACCCATGATGGCGGGGAGGGCGGAACGTCCCTGGCGCGGCCAAGAGTTCCGCGTCAGGTCAACGAACCGGTCACTCAATCCGCGCAATTGATACCATATCGCCGAATTCCAAATGTAGCCGAATTCGTGGAGGCTGTGCGCCCAGCTTCCGCGCGACGGTCGGCTTCAGCATCAGCCGCCTTGCGCGCCTCCGCTAACGCTGACCTCGGCCCCCTCACAGTCTAGCAGCGATATCGAGGGAGGCTATACTTATATAGCCGCTTAGAATAGGGACGTTTAAGTGCGCACCTGCCATCGAAACAAGGTGCTCACCAATACATATAGCGTCTCCTGATATCCTTCCCGCCTGTATTGTGGCAATCGGTAAGCTGTCACCAAATCTCCCCCGCGAGGTCCGTATGCGTGGTGGTCAACAAGGCCCATTGCGGATGATCGAGGGGAAGTTTCACAATAACCGCCGGCTAAATCGGTTTGAGGCGCATGGCAACGGCTTCGCCGCGCGTGCTGGAGGCAACAAGATGTCGACACCCTTCAGGGACCCCGCCGTGAAGGCCGCGTTCGATGCACACGCCAAGCCGATGCGGTCATCTCTCTTGCGGCTGCGTGAATTGGTCCTGGCCAGCGTCTCCGAACATCCGCGGGTCGGCGCCTTGATCGAAACCTTGAAATGGGGCGAGCCGGCCTGGCTGCCGGCGGCGCCGCGCGTCGGCACGACGGTGCGGATCAACGCGCTGAGGCGATCGTCTACGCAATATGCCTGCTACTTCCACTGCAAGACCACGCTGATCCGGACATTTCGGCTGCTCTATCCGGAGATCTTTCTATTCGAGGGCGACAGAGCCATCGTCTTTTCCGTCGGCGATTCCGTGGCGGAGGAGCCCTTCAAGCACTGCGTCGCGTTGGCGTTGACCTATCATCTCCGCCACAGTCCCCTGACAGCGCCCAGGGCTCCCGGGCTCACGCTCGACGACGCGACAGATCTTGGTGAGCCTCTCGGCCAGGATCCGCGGCATGGCGGGGCATTCGCGTCAAAAACAATACCCAGAGTATGCAAGCCGTAGGCAAAGCGTCCTGGGTCGTCAATGTGAGGCGCCGCTCCGGGATCGTGGCCCGGCGGCAGCCAGCGCGGGCTGCCTCAAGGCTTCCTCAACTCGAATACCAAGCCGCCCGAGTAGCCTCCGCCGTAGAGCACGCCGAACAGATTGCCGCCGCGGCCAGTCACGACGCCGAGCGGGTTGCGGTCGGGCCCGTTATTGAAGTTCCACAGCTCTCTATAGGTCCAGCTTCCGCCGGACACGGGTGGCGTGAGTTGGAACGCGCTGCCGGCGAAGAAATCGAAATCGCCTTCGATAACGCCGATCAGGCTCCCGTTCGCGCCCCGCGCCAGCGACGACGGACCGTAGCGATGATATGAAATGGCGGCGATTTTCGTCCGGGTCCAAGTTCCAGCGGCGGTGACCGGCGGCGTCAACTGAAAGGTAAGGCCTCCCGTGCTCGCTCCATTGGCTAGGCCATAAAGTGTCCCGCCCGGCGCCAGTACGAGATTGGAGGGACTCTTTCCATCCGCGCCGCCCGCGAATTGGGTGAGCACGCGCTCGGTCCATGGTCCGGTCGAGGCGGGCGGGGAGCACTGGGCGACCTCTCCGTTTCCGAGTGTCGTCGAGACATATAACGGACCATTCTCGGCAAACCCGACGATCGCGTCCGGCTGCCCGTCGGAACCAGCGCCGGTAAACTCGTAGAGGGTCTTCTCAAGCCATTCGCCGCCGCGGGGGTTGGGCGTCAGGCGAAAGACGCTGCCGCAACCGAACTGCCCGCAGACCAAAGACCCACCCGAGGCCACGCCGTAGAGCGCGCCGTCGCGATACACGAGAGCAGGATAGACCGACAGCAGATTCCCGTCGGCCTTGCCAGTGAAGGTGTAAAGTATCTGGAATTTCCAGGAATCGCCCAACTTTGTCGGCCGCTGAAGCTCCCATACCGTGCCATACGCGCCGCCCGTTGTGTAGCCGTACAATGACCCATTCGGAGCCAGAGCCAGGGGCGCGGAGGGGAAGGAGCCGTCTCGCCCGCCTTGGAAGTCATAGAGCTTACTGAACGTCCATCCACTACCGCCAGGGGCCGGGGGTGACAGGGCGTAGACCGTTCCGCAGCCGGCTCCCGCGGAGCAGGGCCCCGTGCCACCGCCGTCGGTCGTCCCGTAGATTGCGCCGTGCCTGTCGGTGATCACGCCGGCGCCGGGGTCATAGCCGGTGGTCTGGTTGAATTGAAACAGGCTGGTCGGCCGCGCGGCGTCTTGGGCGAGGGCGGAGCCATTCAACGCGATCGCCAACGAGGCGACTCCGGCAAATGCAAACAGGGCGGTTCTCAAGGTCGTTCCTCAGCGGCGCGCGCTTGGTCATTCATGTCCAAGCCGGACTCTCATCAAGATTCATAGTAGCGCGCGAAATCACGAAAAATAGAATGAACTCTTCGTGAATATTGAAATTATATTCCGGTGACAGGGTTCCGGTACATCGATGACATGATATCATTTTCCAAATAACCCCGTCCTGGTTAGCCTGATCATCCCGACGTTTGCTCGGAGGGAGAGACCATGGCGCGCCGATCGCGAATGACGATACCCGGCGTTCCGCGTCACGGGACGCAACACGGCAACCGGCAGGACGGCATCTTCCTCGAACCGGGTGACGAGGCGCTCCATCCGGACCTCATGAGCGAGCAACCCAGGCGTCGCGACGTCGCCTGCCGGGCCTATTGCCCGATGCCTGATCACATCCATTTCATCTTCAATCCCGGCGACGAAGAGAGCCTCTCCCGCGCGGCGGGCGAGGCGCACCGCCGGTACGCCGCTTTCATCGGTTCGCGGGCGGGATGAACCGGCCGGCCTGTCGGCGCCAGGCGCTGGGTGGAGGACCTGGCGAAGTCGCTCGGGCGCACGCTCTCGCACGAGACCCGCGGCCGGAAGCCGAGGTCCCCGGTCGCGACGGAACCGGCGTTGGAATTATACGGCAATTGATATCATGTCCCCCATTTACACTATCACCGAATTTCCGATGTCGACGAATTCTTGGAGGCTGTGTGCGCGGCTTCCGGGCGAGTAGATCGGCCAGTCTTCGGGCCGCCGAGTCTCGCGGCGGACCGGTCAGTTCGGAGGCCGCCCGCCATGGATCAATGTCCCGCCGCGCAAGCGCCGAGAGAGTGATGAGCGGCGTAGTCGCGGTGTCTTTGCCTATGTTTGCGAACAAGAAGGCGTTGCAGTCGATCCGCAAGCTTGTCGTTGAGCCAGAGTGGGTCACTTCGACCAGGCGAACAGTCGCGTCCGCAGCGTCGTGTTTTCGTCCCGGCGGCCCGGCGGAAGACCGCGGCGGATCCCGAACCGAGACGTACGGACCCGGCCAAGCGGGGGACGGGGTTGGCCGGGTCCGGGCTGCGCCCAGTCTCGGGGGAGGGGTCTGACGCAGCGAACAGTTTAACGGGCGGCAGTGAATTCGGTTCCGCACTTTTCAGAATTCATCACGGGATGCAGTGCGCCTCGCGTTTGAATTGAACCGATTCCGCGATCGCCGCGTTCTGATCCATGTCGGTGGGACCCGCCCTGCCTGTCAGGGCGGCGGGAGCTCTCGGATCGAAGGTACCTCCCCGGTTCGAGGGCTCCCTGACCGGGCCCCCGAGAAACTGCGCGCCTATTCGGGCGCCTCTGGAAATCGCGCGCGCATGCAGGCGAGGGCGGCGATGACGTCTTCGGGGTCGAGGCGATTGCGGAAGTCGGTGTCGACGAAGGCCAGCGCGATAACGCCGTCGGGCGCGATCACGTAGGTCGCGGGTAATGGCAGCCACCAGCCGTCATCGGCGAGCGGCGCGCGATAGCCGAAGCCTTCGAGAATCGGGCGCAGCTCGACCGGTGGCTGATAGGCGACGCCATAGCTTCGGGCGACCATGCAACCGGGGTCGGACAGCAGGACCAGCCCGGGCGTCGCGGGTCCAGCCGACTTCTGGCCGTCCGCGGGAGCCTCCGCGGCAATCGCCACCACGTTGGCGCCGAGTTCACGGATACCGGGCAGGGCTTCCCGCAGAGCCTGGAGCTCGAGACCGCAGAACGGGCACCAGTCGCCACGATAGAAACTCAGGACGACCGGACCCTGGGCGAGCAGTCGGGAGAGACACACGGTCTGGCCGTCGGCGCCGGCCAGGATGAAACCCGGGGCGCGATCCCCGGCCCTGGCGGCGCGACGCGCAACACCGTTGCCGGCGATCTCGACATCCGCCCGCGCCAGTGCGTCGAGCACCTGGCGCGGGGCTGAGCGGGCGATGGCTTCGCTCAGGTTCCGCAGTTCGGCCTGCAAGGTCATTCCACGAGCTCGCTCTCCGGGCGCTCAATTCGCCCCAGGTCTTATCGCTTGCCGGGCGCACAAGCGACAGATATCCCGCAGCCATAGCACTCATGCTCGCGGGGAATAGGCCTTTGGACAGATTCCAGGTGATGGCGACCTTCGTCCGGGTGATCGAGACGGGGTCGTTCTCCGCTGCTGCGCGAGACCTGCGCACGGGGCAGCCGGCCGTTTCCAAGGCTGTCGCGGCGCTGGAGGCCCAGTTGGGAACACGTCTGCTGGTCCGCTCGACACGCCATCTTTCACCGACCGAGGCCGGGGCCGCGTTCTATGAGCGCGCCAAGCGCGCGCTGGAGGAAGCCGACGGGGCCGAGGCCGCGGCGCGCGCGTTTGGCCATGGACTGGAGGGTCGGCTGCGAGTTTCGGCGCCAGTCACCTTCGCGCGGCTGCATATGATTCCCCATCTGGCGGCGTTCCTGGACGCGAACGCCGGCGTCCGGCTCGAGCTGGTGCTCGACGACCGCAGTATCGATCTGCTCGAAGAGAACATCGATGTCGCCTTCCGCACCGGAGTGCTCGCCGATTCCGCAATGAGCGCCCGCAAGATCGCCGAGAGCCGGCGCAGCCTGGTCGCAAGTCCCGACTATCTGGCGCGGCGAGGTGCGCCGCGACGCCCGGCCGAGCTGTTGCAGCACGACGCCATCGTGTTCAGTCAACCAGCCGGCGGAAGCGACTGGCGGTTCACCCAAGGCACGTCGGAAACCTCGATTCGGCCCAACAGCCGCCTGGAAGTCAGCGCCGCGGAGGGGCTTCGCGCCGCGGTGATCGCCGGACTTGGCCTGGCGCTGGCGACCGAGTGGGTATTCGCACCGGAACTTGGGAGCGGGGAGATCGTCCGCCTGCTGCCCGACTGGGACCTGCCGCGGACCGATCTATGGGCTGTCTACCCCGCCGGGCGGCTGCCGAG
>JANXTX010000354.1 GCA_025352165.1 Caulobacteraceae bacterium
CCCGCTCGACGCCCTCGCCGAAGCTGATCTTGCGGACCGTGAAGTTTTCCTGCAGCCCGCCGCCGGACCGGGCGATGCACACGCCTTCATAGGCCTGCACGCGTTCGCGCTCGCCTTCCTTGATGCGCACGTTCACGCGCACGGTGTCGCCGGGTTGAAACGCTGGGATCTTCTTGCCCTTGAGCAGGCGGTCGGCCTCTTCCTTCTCGAGCGTCTGGATCACGTTCATACTCAAAACTCCTTCATTTACTGGGCTTTGCCGCCCTTTGCCTGTTGATTGGCGAGATGCGCCGCCCAAAGATCCGGCCGCCGCTCCCGCGTCGTCTGCTCCCGCTGCGCCGCCTTCCATCTGGCCACCTCGCCATGGTGGCCGGAAAGCAGAACCTCGGGTATCTCGCGTCCTTCGAACATTCGCGGGCGGGTATATTGCGGATGTTCGAGAAGATCGTTTTCGAAACTTTCGTCACTCAAACTGCCGGCTTCGCCCAGAACGCCGGGCAGCAACCGTACGCACGCCTCGATCACCAGTTGGGCCGCCGCCTCGCCGCCGGCGAGCACCACATCCCCCACGCTGATCTCCTCGAACCCGCGCGCGTCGATCACACGCTGGTCCACGCCCTCGAACCGCCCGCAAAGGACGATCACGCCGGGACCCCGCGCCCATGCCTTGACCCTGGCCTGGGTGAGAGGACGCCCGCGAGCGCTCATGTACAAAAACGGACGACCGGTCGCCTCCACGCTATCCAGCGCCGAGGCGATGACATCCGCCCGCATAACCTGTCCCGGGCCACCTCCAGCGGGGGTGTCGTCGAGAAAGCCGCGCTTATCGTTGGAAAAGCCGCGAATGTCCACCGTTTCCAGCCCCCATAGCCCCCGCTCCCGCCACGCTGTCCCGATCAGCGAAACGCCGAGCGGACCAGGGAAGGCCTCCGGGAACATGGTCAGGACGGTTGCGAGGAAGGTCATGAATAACTTCCTCCCTCCCCTTCTGGGGAGGGACAGACGGCGAAGCCGTCAGGGTGGGGAACGCTGGCGCTTCGTCAATGTCTCAATTGATCGCTTCACGGATCAGGGAAGTGTCAGCGTTCCCTACCCGTCTTCTCGCAAGAGCTCGAATCCACCCTCCCCAGTCCATACAAAGGGGAGGGTGGAAGGCCTGTGCCTTACAGGCGTTCGATGATGGTGACGTTGGCGAGGCCGCCGCCTTCGCACATGGTCTGCAGGCCCCACTTCTTGCCGCGCGCCTTGAGGGCGTGGATCAGCGTCGCCATCAGCTTGGTTCCCGACGCGCCGAGCGGGTGACCGAGCGCAATGGCGCCGCCGTTGACGTTCAGCTTGTCGGGATCGGCGTGGGTCTGCTGAAGCCAGGCGACCGGAACCGAGGCGAAGGCTTCGTTGACTTCGAAGAGGTCGATGTCGTCGATCGACATGCCGGCCCTCTCCAACGCTCGCAGCGTCGCTGGAATCGGCGCCTCCAGCATGATCACCGGATCGCCGCCCATCAGGGTCAGATGGTGGACGCGGGCCAACGGCTCGACGCCGAGGCGCTTGAGACCGGCCTCGCTGACGACCATGACGCCCGAGGCGCCGTCGCAGATCTGGCTGGACGTGGCGGCGGTCAGTTGGCCGCCTTCCTGCAGCAACTTCACGGCGCGCATGGCTTCCAAAGTGCCCTCGAAGCGGATGCCCTCGTCCTTGGTGTGCACCGCGGTATTGCCTTCCGCGTCGGTGATCTCGATCGGCACGATCTCGTCGTCGAAGGCGCCGGCCTGTGTCGCCGCGATCGCCCGCTGATGGCTACGGAAGCCGAATTCGTCGAGCTGTTCGCGGTTGAGGCCGTATTTCTTTGCGACCATTTCGGCGCCCATGAACTGGCTGAACTGTATATTGGGATAGCGCCTTTGCTGCGCCGGGCTCATCGGCGTACCGAGGCCCGCCTTGAGGGGAAGGATCACCGAGGTGCCCATCGGCACCCGCGTCATGCTCTCGACGCCGGCGGCGATGACGATGTCCTGGGTGCCGCTCATCACAGCCTGGGCGGCAAAGTGCAGGGCCTGCTGCGAGGAGCCGCACTGGCGGTCGACGCTGGTGGCCGGCACGCTTTCGGGCAGTTTCGAGGAAAGCACCGCACCGCGCGCGACGTTGTTGGCCTGTTCACCAGCCTGGCCGACGCAGCCCATGATCACATCATCAACGAGGGCGGGATCGACGCCGGTGCGGTCGACCAGGGTATCGAGAACGCGACCGGCCAGGTCGGTCGGATGCCAGCCGGCGAGCTTGCCGCCCTTGCGGCCTCCGGCGGTGCGGGCGGCGGCGACGATATAGGCTTCAGCCATGGAAGAGTCCTTGAAGAGGAAGATTGGGGGAGGAGGAAGAAACAGGCAAGATCGGGATGCTATGGAAGCTAGGCGCTTATTGGAGGCGCCGCTACGTTAGACAAGCGAGATTTCGATCATGCGTGACGTGCGGCGGTCTCCGCGCTAGATGAGCGCCCCCGATAGTTCGCTCGAGGTTCAGCGTCCAAGTGCATCTCCCGCAGGCCCGACTTGACCAGGTCCTCGATCGCTTCCGTGAAATCGAGGCCCGCATGGGCGCGGCCTCGGAGGGGCCCGAGATCGTGCGCCTCGGCAAGGAGTACGCTGAACTCAAGCCGATCACCGACGCGGTCACCCACCTTGCCGATGCCCGGGCGGAACGCGCCGATCTCGCGGATATGATGGATACGGACGACGAGGAAATGGCGGCTCTGGCGCGTGACGAGATCGCCGCGCTCGATGCAAGCCTGCCTGAACTGGAACGCCAGGTGGCGTTGCTGCTGGCGCCCCGCGACGCCGATGAAAACGCCTCGGCGATCCTGGAAGTGCGCGCCGGAACAGGCGGCGACGAGGCGGCGCTGTTCGCCGGCGACCTGTTCCGCATGTACCAGCGCTATGCACAAAGCCGGGGCTGGAAGGTCGAGATCGACAGCGTCTCCGAAGGCGATGCGGGCGGCTACAAGGAAATCATCGCCTCGATTGGTGGCGAGGGTGTGTTCGGGCGCCTGAAGTTCGAGAGCGGTGTTCACAGGGTGCAGCGGGTCCCGGCGACCGAGGCGCAGGGCCGCATCCATACCTCCGCCGCCACGGTCGCCGTTCTGCCCGAGCCCGAGGACGTCGAGATCGAGATCAATGACGGCGATATCCGCATCGACACCTATCGTTCCAGCGGCGCCGGCGGCCAGCACGTCAACAAGACTGATTCCGCTGTTCGCATCACCCATTTGCCGACCGGCATTGTCGTCACCTCCTCGGAAAAATCGCAGCACCAGAACCGGGCGCGGGCGATGAAGGTGCTGAAGGCGCGGCTGTACGACCAGAAGCGCGAGGCGCTCGATGCCGAACGTTCACAATCGCGCAAGAACCAGGTCGGCTCGGGCGACCGATCGGAGCGCATCCGAACCTATAATTTTCCGCAGGGTCGCGTCACCGACCACAGGATCAACCTTACGCTCTACAATCTGCCGAAGATTATCGAGGGCGAAGCGCTCGACGATGTCATCGACCCGCTGATCGCCGACGATGAGGCCGCGCGTCTGGCGAGCCTGGAGGAGACTTTTGGTTAGCTGAAGACCCTCGGGGCTTTGTTACACACGCGTGAAACGCCTGACCGCGGCCATCATCTCTCGCAACCCGCCAACGACAATCCGCCGGGCGTCCTCAAGTGAGACCGTGAAGGCTCTGCCGACGCGATCGGCCATCGCGGCGCCTCGCTGTCCCAACGGGCGGGTTTTGCCGACCGTGGTGTCCTGGGCAGTCTGGTGTTCGATTTCCGCATTGAGCTCGGCTCCGACCAACACTGTCATCGACGAGAACCAGAGCCATAGCATCAGGCCGAGGATAGCACCCAGAGACCCGTAGGTGACCCCGAAGTGGGTGAAGTGGTTGAGCCACCAAGTATAAACAAGGGATCCGCCCATCCAAAGCGCCGCCGCCGTCAGCCCCCCGGGCGCTACCCATCGCCAGCGAGGCAGTGAACGGCAAGGCCCGTAGCGGTAGATAACCGTCAGCACGCCAGCCGCGGCCGCATAGACACTGAGCCAGCGCAGCGGCGTCAGCCAGGGCCCCGCCGTCTCCATACCCAGCGCGCGGAATACCATCGGACCTGAAATCGCCAGTCCGGTTATGATCGTCAGGAGAAGGAGGCCGGTGAGCGTGGCCAGGTAGGTTACCAGTGTGAGCCGCAACCATGGCCGGGTTTCTGTTTCGTCGTAGGCGACGTTTACACCGTCGACCAGCGCCTTCATGCCTGCATTGGCGCTCCATATTGAGATCAATGTACTCAATGCGAAGGTTGCGCCGAGCGTGGTGTTTTCTGTTTTTGCCACCTTGACCATTTCGGCCGCGATCACCGAGACGGCATCGCGCGGCAGGAAATCCGCGATATGCGAGAACTCCCTCTCCACCCCGGCGACATCCGTGAATATACCGTAGACCGACACGAACGCGGCGATGGCTGGAAAAGTTGCCAGCAAAAGAAAGAACGTGACGCCAGCCGCCAGCGCCGGCAATCGCGCTCGCCCGATCTCGCGATAGGTACGCCAGAGGATGTCCTTCCAGCCTTTTGCCGGGATCTTCCAGGGCGCGTTAGCCGCGCGACCCCGCCCTGGTTCGGCGGCTTCGAAGTCTTCGGGGGTGAGACAAGGGGGCGGGCCCTCGTCTTCGGTGTAGCGGCGCTTGCGCCAGGGCCAGAAAGCAGCCGCCGCGGCGATCGCGACGAGCGGCGCCGCGGTGAGTGATTTGAGAAGTCTTGGCAAGGACTTCCGTGACGCGGACTCGTTCATCGGCCGCGCTAGGTCTCGTCCCGGTTTTCGTGGCGCTGCGCTTCCTTTCGCCAGCGGCGCGTGCGCGCCAGCGTATCGGCAATCATCCAGACGAAGCCGATGGCGCTGAGGCCGTAGGCCGGCCAGATGAACGCCGCGTACTTTCCGGAGAAGTCGGCCAGATGGTTCATGACATCGCCGCCCGCAGCGCCTGGCTCGTGGCCCGGCGGCGCCATACCTCCGCGCGGGTGCGGACCAGCCAGAGTGCGCCGAATGCGGCCGAGTATCCGGCTCCGGCGATCGCCAGGGGGATCAGATAGACGGTCGCAAGGGTAGAACCTCCGGCCCTGAAGATCGACTCGCCCTGGTGCAGGGTGTTCCACCAATCCACGGAAAACTTGATGATCGGCAGATTGATCAGGCCAACCAGGGCGAGGATGGCCCCGGCTCGTCCGGCCTTGGTTTCGTCGTCGATGCTCGCCCGCAGGGCGATATAGCCGACAAACAGCAGGAACAGGACCAGCACCGATGTCAGCCGGGCGTCCCAGACCCACCAGGTTCCCCACATCGGGCGTCCCCACAGGGATCCGGTCACCAAGGCCATCAGCGTGAAGCCCGC
>JANXTX010000425.1 GCA_025352165.1 Caulobacteraceae bacterium
GGCGGCTTTCGTTTCCGGGACGCCGTCCTACTTCGCGCTGGGCGAAGTTGGCGGTCGCTATACGGTTAATGGCGCCGGGTCTGAAACGACGCACAGCGCATTCGATCTCAGCGTCGACCTGACGAAGCTGGTGTCGCGGCAGGATCTCCTTGTCGGGTTCTTTGGCGGCCAGGCTTTCGGCTCCGGCGTGACAGGCGTGACACTGGATATTTCCGCAAACGGCGTCAGCGTCCTGCATCAGACTTTCGGAAACGCGACCGACGCGGCGGCCTATTTCACCGACCACGCCGTCGATCTGGGCTCGCTGAACAGCGCGCCGTATACGGGCAACACGCTCGCCCTGCATGTGTCACTCGATGTCACATCGACAGGCGGCGGCTCTGGCTTCTACGGCGACCTGCTCATCGGCGATCCGCCTCCCGCGCCGCATGCTGGTTCACTGGCCGCGACTCAGGCGTTTGCTCAGGCGCTTTCGGGGTTCGGAGCGGGAACGCCGGCGCACGGCTTGTCGGCAGTCCCGGCGAGCGGCCATCCGCTCGGCGCATTGCCGATGTTGTCCCTCTCGCGTTCCTGACGCTGGCGTCCCGTAGAGGACTCGAACCTCTGACCCCCGGTTTAGGAAACCGGTGCTCTATCCTGCTGAGCTAACGGGACCGCGCCGCTGTCATACGACCGGGCGCGGCCCACGAAAACCCCTCAACGGCGTCCGCGTCCGTCGTGATCGCCGCGGTTCATTTGATCGCGCCATTCGATGTTGTGGTGGTCGCGGTCGCCATAGCGCCATCCGCGGTGTTCACCGCCCCGCCAGCCGTCACGATCTCCGTAGCCCCAACCGCGCCAGCCGTAGCTGTAGTAGGGGGCGGGATAGTAGGCGACCGGCCGGTAGGCGGGGCCATAGTAGGCCGGCGCGACCTCTAGGGAGGGGGGCGCGACATAGGCTGAAACGATGGGGCGCGGCGCATATCCGTAGTCGCGGCGATAGACGACCGGGTGGACGACATGGTGCACGATCGGGTGGTGGTAGGCGATGGCGCCGCAGGCGGCGGGGGCCGCGGTCGCTGCTGGTGTGGCGGCGGTTCCGGCTGCGAGAGCCGAGGCCGCGAGGCCGATGGCGATCAGGGTTTTCATTTCGAAGTCTCCTTGCTCGAGGGGTTGTCCGTCCTCGATGCACAGAAGAACACTCACGCACTGAACCGATACTGAAGCCTGCTGGTAGCCTGCCGTTCATCCTCGCGATAAGGCAGTCATCTGTAACCAGGGACGGATGATGCGGGCGCTGAAATCGCTTTACGTGCAGGTGCTGATTGGTGTCGGGCTCGGCATCCTGGTCGGCGCGTTGTGGCCATCGATTGGCGTGGCCGTGAAACCCTTTGGCGATGGCTTCATCAAGCTGATCAAGATGCTGATCGCGCCGATCATCTTCTGCACGGTCACCGCCGGTGTCGCCAGGATGAGCGACGTCAAGGCACTGGGGCGGATCGGTGGGCGGGCGCTGATCTATTTCGAGGTCGTCTCGACGCTGGCGCTGCTGATCGGCCTTGGCGTTGGTGCAGTCGTTCAGCCGGGCGCCGGCTTCAATGTGTCGGCGGCCGGCCTCGATCCGAAGGCGGTTGCCGAATATGTCGCCAAGGCCCGGCAGACGGGCGATGTCTCCGACTATCTCTTGCACCTGATCCCGGACACCTTCGTTTCGGCGTTCGCAGCCGGTGATGTGCTGCAGGTGCTGCTGCTCGCCATCCTCACCGGGTTCGCCCTGGCCGGCCTGCAACGTAGCGGCGTCGATCTCGCCGAACCGCTCGAACGAATCGGCCAGGTATTCTTCGCCATCATCCGCATCGTCGTGCGCGCCGCGCCTCTGGGCGCGTTCGGCGCTATGGGCTTCACCATCGGCAAGTATGGGCTCGCCGCCCTGATCAAGCTGGGAGCGCTGGTGGCCTGCTTCTACCTGACCTCGGCGCTGTTCGTCGCCGTGGTGCTGGGCGCGATAGCCTGGGCGGCGGGGTTCTCGCTGTGGCGGCTGCTGTTCTACATGCGCGAGGAACTGTTCATCGTCATCGGCGCGTCCTCATCGGAAGCCGTGTTGCCGCAGGTGATGGAAAAGCTAGAGCGCCTCGGCGCGCCCCGTGCGGTGACCGGCTTGGTGGTTCCCGCCGGCTACTCGTTCAATCTCGACGGCACCAACATCTATATGACCCTGGCCACCTTGTTCCTGGCCCAGGCCACCAACACTCATCTGACAGTTACCCAGCTGCTGACCCTGCTCGCCGTCGCCATGCTGACCTCG
>JANXTX010000427.1 GCA_025352165.1 Caulobacteraceae bacterium
AATCCGATCCTCACCGAGAACCTCACCGGCCTGGCCCGACTCGTGCGCATGGCTGTGATTCAGGCGCTGGAAAACGTCGCCCTCTGGCACGAGCGCGTCATCAGCCACTCCTCGGTCGAGCGCGCGATCGCACCGGACACCACTATTCATCTTGATTTTGCGTTGCGCCGGCTGGCGAACCTGATGGAGCGCCTGGTGATCTATCCGGAAAACATGGCGAAGAACCTCGACCGTCTCGGCGGTCTGGTCCACTCACAGCGCGTGCTGCTGGCCCTGACCCAGAAAGGCATGGCCCGTGAGGACGCCTACGCCGCCGTTCAGCGCAACGCGATGCGCGTCTGGCGTGGCGAGGGAACCTTCATCGAACTGCTCAAGGCCGATCCGGATGTGCGCCCGCGGATGACCGACGCAGACCTCGCCGAGACCTTCGATCCGGCGTGGCACTTCGCGCATGTCGATACGATCTTCGCCCGGGTGTTCGGCGAGGGTGTAGGGGCCTAACCTTCGGCCTTCACCTGGCCTCTGGCGATCGCCAGAAACTCATCCATCTTTGCGCGTATCTCGCCCTCGCGCACATGAACGCCGGCGCCGGCCAGATCCTGGGTGACCTTGCGCAGGACATCGTCGTCGCCCGGCTGTTCGAAGTCCGACTTCACCACGGCCGCCGCATAGTCCTCAACATTCTCCAGACCCATCAGGCCCGCGGCCCACTCCCCAAGCATGCGATTGCGACGCGCCGCGGCGCGGAATTCCTGCTCCTGGTCGTTGGCGAACTTCTTTTCGAAGCCTCTCTCGCGTTCGTCAAAGGTGGTCATGCTTGTCCTGATACGCCCTGTGAGTTCGTTCATTATCCCGGTCGACGATCAGGGGCAATCACCCTCCCCATCCGATTGTGCGCGCGGCGCGGCTCACTCCACGTCATGGAATCTTGTAAAATCAATGGATCGCGCGCCGTCGGCATTGGTTATAAAGATGTCGGCAAGCTTCCGATCCCAGACGATTTCGTCTGGCGTGTATGAGGTGCGGGCGTGGATGGTCGAGACAAAGGTCTCGTCCAACCCCTTCATCACGACAACGATCTCGGCATGCTTTTGCGTCAGGCTTTCGCGGGTCTCGCCATACAGCGGACTGTCTTCATCAATCTGATGCATCACCGTCCAGGTCATGAAAAACAGTGGCGATCGGGCGCGGCTCACTCGCAGTTCCTCAAATCGTCGCATTGTAGCGCCCTCCATCGTGGTGACGTCCCGCAACAGATTTATGGTCACCTCTGCCTCGACGACCAGGTTGCGGCGGCGATTGGCGGCGCGAAAAATCAAAGTGGGCATGCCGTCGAACGCCGTCACCACTGACTTGTCCGAGAACATGATCCGGGCGGTCGGGCGCGAAATGCGCGCAAATAGCAGCCCGGTGGCGACCGCAAGGTTGAAGAGGCCGACGAACACCTCGGCGGTAACAACCACGTTCACATAGAGCGACTTCGGCGCCATGACGCCGTACCCCATCGTCCCCAGGGTCTGCACGGAAAAAAAGAAGGCATCGACGAAACTGCCTGGCCGCGCTCCGCTCAGACCACCGGGATCCAGGACGTATAGGGTGGCGAACAAGGTGTTCATGGACAGGAAAGCCGCCGCCATCACCGCGAAGAAAACCCACAACGGCATCGTCAGCAGCAGGTGATAGGTGTCGCGCCAGCGGTCCTTGGGGAGGCCGCGCATTGGCAGGCCCCGCGTACCCATGCGTGGGTATCCACCGACTGTTGGCTGCTCGCGGGTGTCATTCATCGTCGCTATCCTTTGCACCGCGCAGGCACACGGTCGTCGCCCGGAAGGCATCCCATAAATCGTCGCCGCAATGGCCATGCGGGGCAAGGCTGTGTTTGCGTGAGGAGTGGTATTCGGCTAACAATGCCCAGCCCTGATGAAGTCAGGCGCGTTCGTCCGAATCGGCAGCCCCGCGCGCAGGATCGACCGTCCGCGCGCGATTTCGTTTTCGGACGGCCGGCGTCTGGCCGGAGGAGGCTTAAGCATCATGACCCGCCGCAAGAAAATCTACGAAGGCAAGGCCAAGATCCTTTACGAAGGTCCCGAGCCCGGCACCCTGATCCAGTATTTCAAGGACGACGCGACCGCGTTCGACGGCACCAAGAAGGCGGTGCTCGAGGGTAAGGGCGTGATCAACAATCGCATCAGCGAACACATCATGACGCGCCTCAACTCGATCGGCGTGCAGAACCATTTCATCAAGCGGATGAATCTGCGCGAACAGCTGATCAAGGAGGTCGAGATCATCCCCCTTGAAGTCGTTTGCCGCAATATCGCGGCGGGCTCGCTATCGAAGCGATTCGGAATTCCCGAGGGTCAGGCGCTGCCGCGTTCGATCATCGAGTTCTACCTGAAGGACGACAAGCTTGGTGATCCGATGGTCGCCGAGGAACACATCACCGCGTTCAACTGGGCTCAACCCCAGGACATCGACGACATGATGGCCACGACCCTGCGGGTCAACGATTTCCTGACCGGCATGTTCGGCGCCGTCGGCATCACGCTGGTGGATTTCAAGATCGAGTTCGGCCGGGTCTGGGAGAACGACTTCTCGCGGGTGATTCTCGCCGACGAGATCAGCCCCGACAGCTGCCGGCTTTGGGATTCGGCCACCAATGAAAAGCTCGACAAGGACCGCTTCCGTCGCGATCTCGGCAACGTCATCGAGAGCTACACGGAAGTCGCCCGGCGCCTGGGAATCATGAAGGAGATGCCTACCGTCATTCAGGGCGGCATGGCTTAGATGACGATGAAGGCGACCGTCCACGTATTCCTCAAGCCCGGCGTGCTCGACGTCCAGGGCAAGGCGGTGGAAAGCGCCTTGTACGGCCTGGGCTGGTCCGGCGCGGCGAACGTGCGGGTCGGACGGGTAATCGAGTTCGATATCGACGCGGCGGACCGTGCAACGGCCGACGCCGAGGTCAGGGCGATGTGCGACAAGCTCCTCGCCAACCCGGTGATCGAGGGTTACCGCGTGGACGTAGCGTGAAAGCCGCCGTCGTCGTTTTTCCGGGATCCAATTGCGATCGCGACTGCAAGGTGGCGATCGAGCGCTCAACGGGCGCGGACGTAACCATGGTATGGCACGGCGAGACCGTGCTGCCCGCGGGTCTTGATCTGATCGTGCTTCCTGGCGGCTTTTCCTATGGCGACTACCTGCGCTGTGGAGCAATGGCCGCGCTCTCACCGGTCATGTCTGAGGTCCGCGCCGCCGCGATCCGCGGTGTCGCGGTCGCCGGCATCTGCAACGGGTTTCAGATTCTTTGCGAGGCTGGCCTGTTGCCGGGAGCGCTGTTGCGCAATGCGGGCCTCAAATATGTCTGCAAGCCGGTCAAGCTTGAGGTGACCAACCTGCAGACCCGTTTCACCGCGGCCTTTGGTTCGAGACGGGAAGCCACCATGACCGTCGGCAATGGCGAGGGAAACTACTTCGCCGACGATGCGACGCTTGATCGCCTGGAGGGCGAAGGGCGCATCGTGTTCCGCTATCGCGACAATCCAAACGGCTCGGCGCGAAGCATTGCCGGCATCGTCAATGACAAGGGAAACGTGCTGGGCATGATGCCCCATCCTGACCGGGCCTTTGAGGGTGAACTCGGCTCGTCGGACGGGGCATTGCTGTTTCAGAGCGTTATGGCGAGCGCCTAAGACCTCAGCGGGCCGCCGAAACCGTTCCAACCGCGGCCGGCGCCTTCGCGGCCGTGTTGCATTTAGCCAGGGCATTGGCGTTCAGGGTCCGATAGTCGGCGCTATACGTCGTCAGCCTGCCGACCTGCCTGGCGAGGTCCTTGCAGCCGGTGACACCGGTCGCGTCGTCGGGCGCGATGTTGGCGACGCAGGTATCGGCCTCACAGTTCCAGACGGCGCTCGCTGCAATCAATTTGGCATGGCCGGTCTGCGGCGCCTCGAGTTTGGCGGTGATTACGCTGTCGGCGAATGCCGCGCCGGAGAGCGAAAGAGAGAAGACGGCGCAGGCCGTCGCAAGGGCGTGTTTCATGGATGGCGCCTTTCAGGATTTTGCGCATTTCTGGGAATAAATTCAACGCGGTACTCGCTCACACCGAAACCCAGGCGATGGCCCCCTCGGACGCGGAAGTGAACTTAACGCTGAATAGATATCATCGATAACCTATCACGCAAGCGGAATCTAAACGACGTTAAAATCTTTTCACAAAAGATCGTGTATGCGTCACGATGGCGCGGCGCGGGGCCAAACGCTATTAACGGACAATGATAGCCGCCACGCCGACTCTCGCCGAGACCGCCCTCGCCTACGGCCTGAAGGCCGAGGAGTACGATCTCATCGTCCAACGCCTGAACCGCGAGCCGAACCCGCTGGAACTCGGGGTGTTCTCGGTGATGTGGAGCGAGCACTGCTCCTACAAGTCATCACGTCGACACCTGGCGAAATTCCCCACGAGCGGTCCGCGCGTGATCCAGGGACCTGGCGAGAACGCGGGCGTCGTCGATATCGGCGACGGACAAGCCGTGGTCTTCAAGATGGAATCTCACAACCATCCGTCATTCATCGAGCCCTACCAGGGCGCCGCGACCGGCGTCGGCGGAATCATGCGCGACGTCTTCACTATGGGCGCCCGGCCGATCGCTTTGCTCAATGCCCTGCGGTTCGGCGATCCGGAACATCCGCGGACGCGTCGGTTGGTGGCCGGGGTGGTGGCCGGTATCGGCGGCTACGGCAATTGCGTTGGAGTCCCGACGCTTGGCGGAGAGACCAACTTCCACAGGGGCTACGACGGAAACATCCTGGTCAACGCCATGTGCGTCGGGCTCGCCGACGCCGACAAGATTTTCTATTCCGCGGCCCCCGCCGCCGGATTGCCGGTGGTCTACTTCGGTTCCAGGACCGGGCGCGACGGCATCCACGGGGCGACGATGGCCTCGGCCGAATTCGACGCCGATTCCGACGAGAAGCGCCCCACGGTGCAGGTCGGCGACCCCTTTGCCGAAAAGCTGCTGATCGAGGCGACGCTGGAACTGATGGCTTCCGGCGCGGTCGCGGCGATCCAGGACATGGGCGCGGCCGGCCTGACGTCATCGAGCGTCGAGATGGCCGGCAAGGGCTCCGTCGGTATCGAGCTCGATCTAGACCTCGTACCGCAACGCGAAGCGGACATGAGCGCGTATGAGATGATGCTATCCGAAAGCCAGGAGAGGATGCTCGCCATCCTCAAGCCGGGCCGCGAGGCGGAAGGCCGGCGCATATTCGACAAGTGGGGGCTCGACGCCGCGACCATCGGCCGGACCACCGACACCGGGCGGATCGTGCTCAGGCATCATGGCGAGGTCGTTTGTGACCTTCCACTCGCACCGCTTACCGAAGACGCTCCCAACTATGACCGTCCGTGGACCGCGCCCTTACCACAAGCCTACATCGATCCATCCTCGATCTTACCGCCGTCTGACTGGGAATCCGTCATCCTGAAGCTGATCAGCTGCCCTGACATGGCATCAAAGCGATGGATCTGGGAGCAATACGATCGACATGTCATGGCCGATACCCTGGAAGACCCGGCGACCGGCGCCGACGCCGGAATCGTACGGGTGCATGGCTCTCGGAAGGCCTTGGCGCTTACCAGCGACTGCACGCCACGCTACGTCTCCGCGGACCCCTACGAGGGGGGAAAGCAGGCTGTCGCCGAAGCCTGGCGCAATCTTACCGCCGTGGGCGCCGACCCGATCGCGATCACTGACAACCTGAACTTCGGAAACCCGGAACGTTCTGAAATCATGGGACAAATCGTCCGGGCCATTGACGGCATGGCCGAGGCTTGCCGGGCGCTCGACTTCCCGGTCGTGAGCGGCAACGTATCGCTCTACAATGAGACCAATGGCTCGGCGATCCCGCCAACCCCCACTGTCGGCGCGGTCGGATTGCTAGCGGATTACGGCCGCCGCGCCGACTTCGCCAGCCTGCGAGATGGCGACACGCTGGTGCTGATCGGCGAAACACGGGGAGCGCTTGGCGCCAGCCTCTATCTGCGCGAATGCCTCGGCCGCGAAGACGGGGCCCCTCCCCCCGTCGACCTTGCCGTGGAACGCAGGAATGGCGACTTTGTCCGCGACCGCATCCGAAGCGGCGGCGTCGCCACCGTTCATGACTTGTCAGACGGAGGTCTCATCATGGCCGCGGCGGACATGGCCTTGGCGTCAGGTGTGGGCCTTACTCTGGATGTACCCCAGGAAGACATCACATCGTTGCTTCTGGGTGAAGATCAGGCGCGCTATCTGATCGGAACCAACGATCCTGAATCGCTAGTTTCAAAGGCGCGGGCGGCGGGTGTTCCAGCCCGCAGAATCGGTCACGCAGCCGGCGGTTCCCTTTCAGTCCCGCAAATGTTCAGTATTCCGCTAGAAAGACTGCGCCGCTCGCATGAAGCGTGGATGCCGACCTACATGGAAATGGCGGCTGTATAATATCCCCGGCTTGCCCTAAGGGGCGCCCGGTGCAATCCAGACAACGCTGGAGAGCACACCTTCTTCATGAAGTGTCTCCAGCGCCGCCTTGCGCATATCCTCAAGCGAGGCCAACTCGCATCCGCCGGTATTGGGTTTGAGACTGATGGGCCCCGGCGCCTCGCCGCGGCAGGCAAAGGCCGCGCCGGTCGCACCGATCAGACGGCCCGCTGAATCACGGTCGATTCTATCAAGCGCCAGGAAAATGTAGCCGTCTCTGGGCGTCCCTGCCTGAACGATAAACGGCTTCCCAGGGGTGATTCGAAGATCGGCGCGATAGCTCGCGGAGGGCCCCTTCCCCTTCGGATCGGATCTTGAGCCCACAACGAGGACCGATGCATGGCTGACCCATATCGGCGAGGCGCAATGTGGCCAAGTGTGAGTATCGATCCGAGCCGGTTTGGCGCAACCGGGATCCAAAATCGCCCAGAGGCCCTCGGCCGGACGAGGCGGTCGCGCCGCGTCGTACTCCGCGCCACCGATGCCTGCGATGGTCGAAGCGCATCCACTCAGCATACAGGCCAGCGCAATGACAAAAATTCGGCGCAACAAGCGTCACAGTCCTCCGCTGATCAGCAATACAACGACTTCGAGTCGATATCGACGACGAAAAATCATGCTAGAATCAGAAGCCAACCGCAAGGACGCCCAACATGCCGATGCCCGCTGACGATTTGCAAACTCACCTGCGAGACGCCTTTCCTGATGCCGTGATCACCATCGAGGATCTCGCCGGCGACGGCGATCACTATCGCGCCCGGATCGTATCCTCCGCGTTCAGCGGTCTGTCGCGAGTCAGGCAGCATCAACTCGTCTACGCGGCCCTCAAAGGAAAGATGGGCGGTGAACTGCACGCTCTCGCCTTGGAAACCACGCCGGCTTGAACTAGTCCAACCACCACCCTAGCTGTTGTCGCTTATCCACCTACGAAGGATTGCTTTATGTCCGCCGAAACCGCAACGACCTCCGTTCACGACTTCATTACGAAAACCGTATCGGAAAACGACGTAGTGCTGTTCATGAAGGGCTTGCCCGACCAGCCGGGATGCGGCTTCTCAGCCATTGTGGTCCAGATTTTGGATCACCTTGGCGTCGGATTTGCAGGTGTCAATGTTCTGCAGAACGACGAGCTGCGCCAGGGCATCAAGTCCTATTCGGACTGGCCGACAATCCCGCAACTGTATGTAAAAGGCGAGTTCATCGGCGGTTGCGATATCGTCCGCGAGATGTTCCAGGCGGGTGAGTTGAAGACTCTGCTCGCCCAGGAAGGACTTCTGAACTAGCTCTCGCGGGCTGTTACCCGCGAGACCAGCCTAAGACGCGTAGAATTCGACGACCAGGTTGGGTTCCATCTTCACTGGATATGGAACCTCAGCCAGATCAGGCGTGCGGATGAACTTAGCGCTCATCGCCTTGGCGTCGACTTCGATATAATCGGGAACGTCCCGCTCAGCCAACTGCAGAGCCTCAAGCACC
>JANXTX010000019.1 GCA_025352165.1 Caulobacteraceae bacterium
CCGGGAATTGGTCACACCGCTCATCGTCGGGCCTCATGCACCTTGTAACCGTGCGCCTGGGTGACCAGCGTGACCTTGGAGAAACAGGCTTGCAGCACCGTCTCGTACGGCAGGCCGACATTGGCGACCATCAGGCAGACACCGCCTGATTTCAGTCGGGTCGCGGCTGCCGCGATGAAGGCCTGGCCGAGGGCGCGATCCTCGTGGCCGGCATCGTGAAAGGGCGGATTCATCACCACGAAATCGAGGTCGGCCTCCGCGTGCCGGCGCACGTCGCCATGCTCGAAGCGCGAGCGGGGGTCCTCGATGTTGCGCCTCGCCGCGGCAACCGCGCGGGCGTCGATGTCGATCAGCAGCAGGCTGGTGACTTCGGCCGACTTCAGCAGTTCGCGCCCGATCAGACCGACGCCGCAGCCTAGATCGGCTCCCTTTCCCGCCATCGGCGTCAGGGTTTCAAGCAACAGGCCGGTGCCGGGATCCAGGCGGTCCCAACTGAACACGCCGGGCTGCGACCAAAGGCCAAGCCGTGGCGCAAGTTGTGGGCCACCGGCGGCAATGGCTTCCTGCACACCAACGGGATTGGTCGGAGCGCGGGTTGCGACGATCCGATGATGTCGGCGCGCGGTGTCACCGGCAGCGCAACCGAAAGCCTCGATTTCGCCGCGCAGGCGCAGGCCGCCCTTGTCCTTGGGGGCCATGGCGATCAGCTCGCCGCCCACCTTCACGGAGCGAAGCCCATGCGCCAGGGCATAGCGACGCTCGACAGTGCCGGGCGGGGCATAAATCACCATGCGGTCGAGACTGTGATCCGCTAGGTCCTCGATCGCCGAGGCGCCGGGCATCAACGGCGAGACCTGCACGGCTCCCGGACCGCTCCGCGCCAGAGCGGAAGGCGGCGCGCCGTAGACGGCTTCAGAACCTGACATCAACCCCGCTCGCGGGTGCGATCGAATGTGAGCTTCGGGAAGCGCTCGGAAACATAGCCGATTTCCCAGGTCGACTTGGCCAGGAACACCACCTGGCCATCGATGTCGGTGGCCATCGCGCCACGGTATTTGCTGGAGAAATCCTCGACGTCGACCTTGGCGCCGTTCACCCAGCGCGCCTCGGCGTAGGGCGCCGGCTCGAACACCACATCCAGGGCATATTCACCGCCGAGACGATCGGCCATCACTTCGAACTGCAGTTGCCCGACCGCGCCGACCACGAAGTCCGAGCCGATCTCGGGCCTGAACAGCTGTGTCACGCCTTCCTCGGCAAGTCCCTCAAGCGCCTTTTTGAGGTGCTTGGCCTTGAGCGGGTCGGTGACACGCACGCGACGGAGGATTTCCGGGGCGAAGTTCGGCAGGCCGGCGAAGCGCAGCGTGCCCGTCTGCGAAAGGCTATCGCCAACCCGCAGCACGCCATGGTTGGGAATGCCCATGACATCGCCGGCGAACGCCTCCTCCGCCAGTTCGCGGTCGGACGCGAAGAACAGGATCGGCGCATTGACGCTCATCTGGCGGCCGGTGTTCTGCACCTTCAGCTTCATGCCGCGCGTAAATCGCCCGGAGGTGAGCCGCACGAAGGCCACGCGGTCGCGGTGGTTGGGATCCATATTGGCCTGGATCTTGAACACGAAGCCGGAAACCTCGTCGTCGCCCGGCGCGACGTGGGTCGGCTCACCGGCCCGGCTGGCCGCGACCGCGCGGGGCGGCGGCGCGAAGGCCCCCAGCGTCTCCAGCAACTGATCCACGCCGAAGTGCCGCAGAGCCGAGCCGAACAACACCGGCGTCATGTGACCCTCGACGAAGCTGATCACATCGAAGGGTTTCGACGCTTCCTTGACCAGCATCGCACCCTCCTCCGCCTCCTCGCGCTCATCGGGGTTGAGGTAGCTGTCGAGCGCGTTCGACTTGAGCGGCAAGGGCGCCGGATGGCCGTCGGCATGGCGGGCGAACGGCAGCAGGCGATCGTGCCGCAGGTCGATCATGCCTTTGAAGCGACTGCCTGAGCCGGCCGGCCAGTAGAGGGGCGCGGGGTCGAGGGCCAGTTTGGAGCCGATCTCATCGAGCAGGGCGAACGGGTCGAGCGCCTCGCGGTCCATCTTGTTGATGAAGGTGATGATCGGGATGTCGCGCAGGCGGCAGACCTCGAACAGCTTGAGTGTCTGCGGCTCGATACCCTTTGCCGCGTCAAGCACCATCACCGCGGCGTCGGCGGCCGTCAGGGTGCGATAGGTGTCCTCGGAGAAGTCCTCGTGGCCGGGAGTATCCAGCAGATTGAACATCAGACCCGCATGCTCGAAGATCATGGCGCTGGCCGAGACGGAAATCCCCCGCTCACGCTCGATCTTCATCCAGTCCGAGCGCGTGCGGCGCTGTTCGCCGCGCGCACGCACGGCGCCGGCCGCGCGGATCGCGCCGCCTGCCAGCAGCAGATTCTCCGTCAGAGTCGTCTTGCCGGCGTCGGGGTGGCTGATGATGGCGAAGGTGCGCCGACGCGCTGCCTCGGCGGCTGGTGAATTCAGGGACATCGGGGGCCGATAGCATCTGCGCGGTAGGGACTCCAGGGACCGCGGAACCCACTTGCCATTCCGAGCTATTATGTCTATAAATTATGTACAACTATACATTATTTATGGACGGAACATGTCACCCAAGATGGTGCCCGCTACTCGGTTCAAGGCGGAGTGTTTACGACTCATCGACGAGATGAATCGTGACCGTCAGCCTGTAACGATCACGAAGCATGGACGCCCGGTGGCCGTTCTTGCGCCTGTGGCCGGCGACCAGCCGAAGTCGATCATTGGCGCTCTGCGAGGGACGGTTCTTCATTACGAAGAGCCCTTCAGGCCCGCTGTTGAGCCGGAAGCGTGGAATGCGCAGGCGTGATCGTAATCGACACGCATGTACTGGTGTGGCTGGCCAATGACGATCAGAGGCTAGGAGCCGAAACCCGAAAGGCGATTGAAAAGGCTGCAACGGATGCAGGGGTATTCGTCTCGGCAATAACCCCTTGGGAAATTGCAATGCTCGCTCAGAAGGGCAGGCTTCTGCTGAACCGCGAAGTGGGCGCCTGGATTGAAGAGGCTTTAGGACTTCCCGGCATTCGGCTGGCGCCCATCGTGCCGGCTATCGCGGTGGACAGCGTCAGGCTGCCGGGAAGCCTTCACCCTGATCCCGTCGATCGTTTGATCGTGGCAACCGCGCGCCACTCAGGATTTCCGCTGGTTACCGCGGACCGGTCAATCCTGACCTATGGCGCCCAAGGCTTCGTCCAGGTGATGGACGCCGAGCACTAATTTATTTTTTCTTGCCGGGCGTTACGACGAACGGCGAAAGGGCAGGAGCCGGGGCGGATTTTGCCTGCTTTGGTTTGCGGACTTCCTTGTTCCCGCGCTTCTGGTCTTTATTGGCCATGAGAGGCTCCTGGTTGGATTGGATCAGAAGTAGCCGGTTTCGCCTTCAATCCGGACCTGGACAATTCGCCCCTGGCCAGCGGCGGCGCGGGCCAGCTTGGTTGCGGAGGCCACCACTTCGGCCTTGTCGCGTGCGCGGTTGGTATATCGCCCTTCATGCTCGACGGCCCATGCGCCGTCGTGCTTTACGATCTTGAAGATAAGGGCTGACATGGGACGCTCCACCGTCGCGGATCGGCGGTCAAGGCGGACTATGCGCCTGTTACCTGCCAAAAGCGAGGAACAAGGGAAACGTCATGAAAGATCTCAAGGGCAAGGTCGCCTTCATAACCGGTGGCGCGAGCGGGATCGGCCTGGCCATGGCCCGTACGTTCGGGCGCGAGGGAATGTCGGTGATGCTCGCCGACATCGAGCCGACCGCGCTGGCCTCGGCCGTCGAGGAACTGCGGGCCTCCCAGGTTAAGGCCGAGGGCGTCGTCGCCGACGTCACCAGCCGCGACTCGCTGCGTGCGGCGGCGCTGGAGACGATCGCCAGGTTCGGCAAGGTTCACGTGGTCTGCAACAACGCCGGCGTCGGCTCGGGCGGACCGTTCGGCTCGATACCCGAGAAGGACTGGGCCTGGGTGGTCGACGTCAACCAGCTGGGCGTCGTGCACGGCATGGAGATCTTCGCGCCGCTGGTCATAAGCCACGCAGAAGGCGGACATTTCGTCAACACCGCCTCGATGGCCGGCATGCTCGGCGTGCCTGGTATGGAGCCCTATTGCGCCACCAAGTTCGCCGTCGTGGCGATGAGCGAGGGCTGGGCGCCGCAGATGGCCGCGCACAATATCGGGGTGTCCATCCTCTGCCCCGGCTTCGTGAAGACCCGTATCCACGAGAGCCGGCGCAACCGTCCGGCTGCCTACGGGCCCGATGAGCGCCCACCGTCATTCGACGCCCAGCTCTCCCAGCCAGTGCTGACCGGGATCGATGTCGGGCCAGTCGCCGAGAGGGTGCTTGAGGCGGTGCTCGACAACGACCTTTACGTCTTCACGCATCCCGAGATGAGGATCGCCGTCGAGGCGCGGTTTCAGGCCATCATGGCGGCCTTCGACAAATCGGAGGCCAGTCCGGCATTGAAGTCGCTGAGCGCGCGCGCTGTTCCGGACGTCGGGACGCTGGTGGTCAGTCCGGAGTAATCGAACCAGATTGCGTCCGATTTTTCCGCATTGACGAAGCGTAGTTAAAGGTCTCTCGGCTATTCCGCAGTCCAACCGCCGTCGATCGACAGGTTGGCGCCTGTTATCTGCTTGGCCGCGCCTGAACAGAGAAAGACTACGAAGGCGGCAACCTCGTCGGGTGTGACGAATTCTTTCGTCGGCTGAGCTTCGAGCAGGACATCATTGATCACCTGCTCGCGGGTCAGCCCACGGGCCTTCATCGTATCGGGGATCTGGCTCTCAACCAGGGGGGTCCAGACGTACCCGGGACTGATGCAGTTCACCGTGATCCCGTGCCTCGCCACCTCCAGCGCGACGGTCTTGGTGAGCCCGTCGATCCCGTGCTTGGCGGTGACGTAGGCCGACTTGAACGGTGATGCGACCTTGGAATGCGCCGAAGCGGTGGAGATGATCCGGCCCCACCCGCGAGCCTTCATGCCGGGTACGGCGGCGCGGATGGCGTGGAAAGCCGCAGACATGTTGATGGCGATAATCTGGTCCCATTTCTCGACCGGGAAGTCCTCGACCGGCGAAACGAACTGGATGCCAGCGTTGTTGACCAGGATATCCACCGAGCCGAATTCCTTCTCCGCGTCGGAGATCATGGCGGCGATGGACGGCGGGTTGGTCATATCGGCGGCGGAATAGCGCGCCCGCACGGCAAACTCGTGTTCGATGCCGGCGCGTTCCCGCTCGATATCATCGGGCTTGCCGAAGCCATTGATGACGATGTTGGCGCCCTCCGCGGCCAGCGCGCGGGCGATGGCCAGGCCGATGCCGCTGGTCGAGCCGGTAACGACGGCGGTCTTGGATTTCAGGCTCATGTCTTGGGTTCCCAGGGTTGCAGCGGCAAACTATTGGCACGACTCATGCCGGAACATGATCGTCGGTATGGGCGGCGTCGAAAGCCTGGCAACTGCGCGTGCGCGTGGCCTCCTCGATCCGACCGCGATGCTCCAGGCTGCGATGCACGGCGCGCACGCCGCTGGTCCAGTGGGCGCGCATCGCGGCCCGCGAAAACTCATAGTCTTTGCAACTCGTCTCGTACGGGCGGCGGCGATAGATCAGCTGGACGACGCTGACGGCGTTTTCGACATTGAGCTCGCCAAGCTCGCGCGCCGCCTCGGATTTGGCGAATTCCGGCGGCAGGCTATCGAGTAGCTGCCGGAACAGAAGCCTGGCGCGGCGCATGCGCAGCATCTGGTCGGTATTGAGCCGGGTGCGACTGGAAAAGCGGATGTCCATCACCCGCTCATCGGCCTGGGCCAGGGTCTTCGGCATGGGACCGCGCGCCGGGAACAGATCCACCTGGAACACCAGCAGATCCTCCGAGGTCTCCGCCTCGAGTACGTATTCCAGCGGGGTGTTCGAAACGAGGCCGCCGTCCCAATAGAATTCCCCATCGATCTCGATCGGCGGCAGGCCGGGCGGCAGCGCGCCAGAGGCCATGATGTGCTCGGCGCGAATCTTGTGGGTCAGGTTGTCAAAGTACTCGAAGTTGCCGGTTCGGATGTTCACGGCGCCGACGCCGAGGCGGACGTGTTTGCTGTTGATGAGATCGAAATCGACGAGACGCTCCAGCGTCGCCTTCAGCGGTTTCGTGTCATAGTAGCTGAGCGCCGCAGGGGTTCCTTCCGGCTGAAACTGCGGCGGCGGAAACCGCGGCGTGAAAAACCCGGACACCCCGAACATCAAGGCATTGAGCGCATTGATCTGACTGGTCCAGGCGCGCACGGGTTTCGCCGAAATGCCGAGGTTCAGCTGCGGCCCGGCCGAGGCCAGTTCCCAGAACTCACGCAAGCGCTCGACGCGTCTTTCGGGAGGATTGCCGGCGATCAAAGCGGCATTGATCGCGCCGATGGAGATTCCGGCCACCCACTGTGGCTCGATCCCCTCGCCTGCCAGCGCCTCGAAAACGCCGGCCTGGTAGGCGCCAAGCGCACCGCCGCCCTGCAGCACCAGCACACGCTTCGCCGATCCAACGTCGCACGTCATCAGGCAGCCCTTGTGCAGTGCAGCATGCGCTAACCAAGTAACATCAGTGGAGACGGATTCAAGGGCCGGCAGCGTACAGCCCAGGGCAATTGGGAGAACGGTCGGGCGGTCGGGAATTGGCGTCGAAAACGAAGAAGACTCAACCAGGAAGGACACGAAGGGCACGAAGCAGCGAGGCAAGGGTAGATTCTGCGCTTCGCGCGAAGCGCATTCCAACTTCCTTACCTTTCTCCTTTTCGTCCTTCGTGTCCTTGGTGGTAAAAATATCTTCGCCCGATTATCCTGGCGTACAGGCCGGCCGCTCAGACCCCGGATTTCGCCAGGTTGGGTTTTGGGATGGCCGCGCTGAACGCGCCCCTGTCCTTTGCGCGATCGCGGGCGAGGTCGGCCCAGGCAGCGGCGAATGCGGTAGGTGAATCGGGCAAGCGCTCGGCGGCCTCAACGACCAGCCTAACCCGGCGCAGCGCGGAGGAGGCCTGTGCCCAGCGATCGAGGTTTTCCTCTGGCGGATTTTCACCTGCCTCGGCCGCGGCGATACGGCGTGGGATGGCCAGCAGCTGGGGCGACGAGGTCCGCAGCTCGACGCTTGCGCCTTGCGGCAGATCGGCCAACGCCGCGACAAACGCCGCCAGGATGGTCCGCTCCAGATCGATTGCCCGCTCTCCGCCGGCGGTCCCGGTCACCACGCGAGCGTTCAGACGCACGAAAGCCCAGCCGCCAACGCGGAAGCCTGCGTGGTGGGCCACTTCAAGCCAGATACGAACCGGTGCGGTCATGCGGCAGGCGTTAGCATGATTGCGGCCGATCACGAGACGCTGAGCGCTTCGCCAAGGCGGGCGATGCCGGCGCGGATGTCTTCGACGCCCAGCTGAGCATAGCCGAGCAGGAAGCCCGGTCGCCGGGAACCGAGAAAATAACGCGAGACGCCATAGACGCCGACGCCGCGCGCCGCGGCGCGCTCGATCGCCTCCTCCTCCGAGAAGCGGCCATGCAGCCACAGCGCAATGTGCGCGCCGGCGCCGTCGCCGGTAGTCTCGATACCCGCCGGCAGATGTTCGGCGATGGCCTCGAGCAGCGCGGCGCGCCGGGCGGTGTTGAGCCGGCGAAGCCTGCGCAGATGTCGCTCGTAATGACCGCCTGCGATGAACTCCGCGAGGGTGCGCTGCTCGAGGCTCGCGGTATGCCGGTCGCTCAGCCATTTGGCGGCGGTGAATGCGGGAACGAGTGGCGGCGGTACCACCAGATAGCCCAGTCGCAGGGAGGCGAAGATGGTGCGCGAAAAGGTGCCGACATAGATCACCCGGCCGGCGCGATCGAGGCCTTGCAGGGATTCCAGCGGCTGACCCTCGTAACGGAACTCGCCATCGTAATCATCCTCGACGACGATCGCATCGTTGCGGTCGGCCCAGGCCAGCAAGGCCAGCCGCCGGGCCAGCGGCAGGATCGCCCCGGTGGGAAACTGATGCGACGGGGTTACGAATGCCAGTCGCGCGCCCTCCTCCAGCCTCGCGGTATCGATGCCATCGCGATCCACGCGCACGGGGAGCAGGCAGGCGCCGGCGGCGCGCAGAATCTCCCGCGCGCCGGTGTACTGCGGATCCTCGATCGCCACCGGATCGCCCGCCTCGACCAGCACGCGGGCGATCAGATCGAGCGCCTGTTGCGAGCCGTTGACCACCAGCACCTGCGAAGCGTCGCAGCGAACGGCCCGGGCGCGCCGCAGATGGCCGGCGATCGCCTCTCGCAGGTCGGGGTCACCGACGGCCTGAGCATAGCCGAACGCGTGCCGCGAGTTGTTGCGGTCCTGGCGGATCAGGATGCGCCGCCAGGCCTCGAACGGAAACTGCACCGCGCCGCCACGCCCATAGACGAAGTCGTAGCGAATCCCGCCACGCGCGGTTGGCGGCTGGTCGAGCGCCGGCGCAAGTCGCGAAGCCGCCTCGCCATAGCGGGCAAGACGAATTCTCGCCGTCGCGGCGGGTGGTCCGGGCTCGACCGGGTCGAGCCCCTGGGCCACGAACGTTCCCGCGCCGGCGCGGCCAATGACAAATCCCTCGGCCAGCAGTTGCTCATAGGCCAGCACCACGATGGTGCGGGAAACCTCGAGATGCTCGGCGAGGGTGCGGGTCGACGGCAGCCGTTCACCCGACTTCAGCGATCCGGCGACGATCGCCTGTCGCAACCCAGCATAGATCTGGCGGAACAGCGGTTCGCCGCCGGGTTGGATTGGTATTGTTAATGACATCGAAAGTGGCTCTTTCCTGAGACCACTAGATCGCACAAACAGGCCATCGCAAGCAATCAGAGGCGGTGGCGGCATGACGACAACCGACAGGGGTGAACTGCGTCGCCTGCCGGAACGGGGCACGCGCGAGTGGGAAACCATCCGCGAGATTCTCGACGCCGGCACGATGGCCAGCGTCGGCTTCAGCGTGGATGGTCAGCCGCTCGTGATCCCTATGCTTTATGGACGCCATGACCAGAACCTGATCCTGCATGGCGCGTCGGCCAGCAGGATCGCCAACACGCTGGCCGGCGGCGCGCCGGTCTGTGCGACGGTCACCCATGTCGACGGCCTGGTGCTGGCGCGCTCCGCCTTTCACCACTCGATGAACTATCGCTCGGTGGTGATGTTCGGAACCGCGCGGGTGATCGAGGAACCGCGTCGCAAGATCGAGGCGCTGCGCATCCTCTCGGAACACATCCTGCCGGGACGCTGGGCGGATGTGCGCGGCCCGACCAAGCAGGAACTGGCCATCACGCTGGTGCTGGAGATGCCGATCGACGAGGCCACCGCCAAGGTGCGCTCCGGCCCACCCAACGATGACGAGGCGGACTACGCGCGCCGGTGCTGGGCCGGCGTGCTTCCGCTGTCCGTGCGGGCGGGCGATCCCATCGCGGACGCCCGCCTCCCGCCGGATATCAAGGTCCCAGCCTACATGACCCAACCCTGAACTGAACTCACCGAAGAGCCCCCCAATGCTGAGCCTGCGACCCAACTGCGAATGTTGCGACATGGATCTGCCGCCCGCCGCCGACGCCTTCATCTGCTCGTTCGAATGCACCTTCTGTCCGGACTGCGCCAGCACCCGCCTGGGCGGCGTCTGCCCCAACTGCGCCGGCGAACTGGTCCGCCGCCCCGTTCGCCCCGCCGCCGCCCTCGCCCGCTTCCCGGCGCAGACCGAGCGGCATTTGCGGGGCGATCTCTGTCTGGGGGTGACGGCGTAAGCCGCCCTTGTACCGGAAGGGCTGAACGATCAGGGGTGATCCGCGCCAGGTCTTGGCGCCAACAGTCTGGGCGCTTCCGCATTGATGGATTGAGCTCCGTTCATGGCGGCTCCCGCCGCGCTCCCGAGGCCGGCCATGGCCGAGACGAAGGCGGACATTGCGTGCCCGCCGCCGGGCGGTTGGCTGCTGGCGAGACTGGCCAGGGTCACGTCGACGCCGCCGTTGCCGTCCGAGACGACGTTGAGCGACGCAGTCGCATAGCTTCCCGCGAGCTGCAGTTTCGCCACGGTGGTGGAACCGTTGACGATCACCAGCTGGTTGCTGCCGTTGATGCTGGCCGACGTGGCGGAGAGGCCGAGAAGGTCGATGGTGTCGCCAAGACCGAAGCCGCTGATCGTGGCTGCAAAGCCGGAGACCTGACCGATCGCCAGTGTTGCGCTGCTGCTCGCCATGCTCACGGCAATGGCCGAGGCCACGCCCGCGTCGACCTCAAGGGTGGCCCCCGAGCCGACGGACATGGCGCCCGAACCGGTTAGCGCCTGTGTGAAATCCAGCGTACCCGACATCACCGAGATCTGCCCGGAGTCGGCGGTAGCGACGGAGATCATGCTCACGCCGGTCCCGCCTGACTTGATCAGGCTCGCGCCGCCGCGCAGGGTCAGCTTCGTCGGGCCGCCACCGCTGATGATGTCGCTGTCATTGGCGATGGTCCAGGAGGCGCCGGGGTTGATGGTGAGCGAGCCGCCGCCGAAGCTGTCTCCAAGCGTGACGTCCCCGCTCTGCACAACGGCCTTGCTATCGGTGATCGTCCCGCCGCCACTGACGATGAGGCCGCTGACGGTCGCGTTCAAAACATTGACCGAACCCGGCCCGCCGATCGTTCCGGTAAGGCCCGTCGTCCCCGACAGGCTCAGCGTATTACCCGCCGCGACAGTGATGACCGCACCCGCGCTCTCAGTGAAAGACTTCTTGAAGCTCAGGGATTCGCCGAGGCTCAGGGTTCCCCCGCTCACCAGCCAGCTGGTCACGGCGACCGTCGCACCGGTGTTGACGGTCATCGTGCCGCCAGTGACCTGCAGCGTGCCCGTACCCGAAATTGCCCCGGTCACGTTGAGGGCGCCGCTGCTGCTGACCGTACCGAGATCCATCAGGGTGGTTCCGGAAGCCAGGGTCACGGTTCCCGCCAGGGCCCATGAAGCTCCAACGTCAATCTGGTAAGTTCCGAAGCCGGTGACCGTGCCGGTGACGGAGCCGGCCACGCCGGTATAACCACCAAAGCCGGTGATCGTGCCTGTCGTGCCGGACACAAGCTCAAGGGTCCCGCCGCCGCCGACCGCCTCACCGATCAGCACGGAACCGCCCTCGGCGATGAGCACGTCGCTGGCGGAGGTGAATGCCACGGCGACGCCGCCCGTACCCTGGATCGTGCCGAAATTGGTGACGGTGGATACTCCACCGACAGCGACATCGATGCCGACAAGGCCCGAAATCGAGGCCGTGGCGACTGAATTGCTCACGTTGACAGCGCCGATAATCAGCACGCCGTCGCCGGCTACGCCATTGGCGCCGTTGTAGCCGGTCATGTCGCCAATGCCCCCCAGGCCTCCCTGGCCACCGATGATGCCGCCGGTGTTGTTGAGCGATCCGCTTCCCAGCCTAACGCCCGCCCCCCCGTTTCCGCCGGCTCCGCCATCAACGCCCGCGCCACCGGCCGCGCCGTGGCCGCCACTGATATTGCCGCTGTTGGTAAGCACGCCCGAGGTCATCGCGACACCCACGCCCCCCGAACCGCCCGGGCCGCCGACCGAGCCCGAGCCGCCCAGCCCTCCCTGACCGCCAGCGATCACACCCTTGTTCCTTACCGCGCCCGACGTGGCGTTGACGCCGTACCCCCCGGCGCCGCCGTTACCGGCATGCGGACCGTGACCGCCGACGGCGCCCTGACCGCCGGCGATCGTCGCGCTGTTCAACACCGTGCCGCCTGCGAGTGATACACCGCCTCCACCGGCGCCGGCGCCGCCGCCTACTCCGTTCCCGTAGGCGCCAGCCCCACCGGCGCCACCTTCCACAAGGCTGAAATTGTTCAGAGAGCCTGTGGACACTCTCTCGCCAAGCCCTCCAGCTCCACCGATACCGCCGAAGACAAGGCCATAGCCGCCGACGCCGCCATAGCCTCCTATGATCGTCGCGTTGTTCGTCACGCGGCCGGTGGGGTCCGACATCCCCACGCCGCCCGTTCCGCCATTGCCGCCATACAGGCCTATGCCGCCCGTCACGCCCTGCAGGCCGAACACCAAGCCGTTGTTGGTTGTCGCGGCCTTGAAGGTCACGGTGACGCCGCCGACGACGGTCCCCGTCGACCCGATGGTGAGGCTCTTGAAACTGCTGCTTAGCGTATAGCCGCTAGCGTAGAAGCCGGTCAGAAGCTTGCTGGACATCGATGGCGCCTGTTCTCTGGCTGTGGAAGGGGCGTACTGCGACGGAATTACAGAGAAAAAGATTGGGAATCGGCAAACATTCCATCCGGAGGCATAAGACCTAAATCCGCTGCGGATGAACACCCTTCATCGCCTGACGGCACGCGCAAGACGCAAGATGCCCGGGCCGGGTCGATGGTGATCGGCAACCGGGCGCCGGGACCTAAGAAGCGCCGCGGCGCGCATTGCTCCCGTGTCGCGATCTTGCGCTATTTCGCCATCGAGGCGTCCTTGACCACGGCGTAGAGGAAGTCCCTTCCGTCATACAGCGATTGGACGCGGATGCGTTCGTTGAGGCCGTGGACACCGTCGCCGTCGGGGTCGTTGAAGATGCCGGTGAGGCCGTAGGTGGGGATGCCGCCGATGTTCAAATAGCGTCCGTCGGTGGCGCCGGTGGTCATCGCGGGTACGATCGGGATACCGGGGAAGACCTGCGCGGCGGCGCGGCGGACGGGGTCCATGATCTGATCCGACAGCGGCGGCACGGGCGGGTTGAGGCCGATGCCGCCGGCGGTGGTTACCGTGATCTTAGTATCGCCGATCACCTCGATCAGCGACTGCTTCACGTAGTCGATCGAGTCGGCCGGGAAGATCCGGCAGTTGATGTTGGCCTCGGCGTGCTGTGGCAGGGCGTTCTCCGCATGGCCGCCCTTGATCAGGGTCGGCACGCAGGTCGTGCGCAGGATGCCATTCCACGACGGATCGCGGGTGACGATAGCCAGCGCGGCCGCGTCATTGGGATTGGCGGAGATCGTGGTCAGAGCCTCACCTGTCGCGCCGGGGGCGAGCTTGCCCATGGCGGCGAAATAGGCGCGGGTGACCTCGTTCAGCTGCACCGGGAACTGGTGGGCGTCCACCTTGGCCACCGCGATGGCCAGTTGGGCGATGGCGTTGTCGCCGCGCACGGGGCGCGAGCTGTGGCCACCAGGGCTGAGGCTGGTCAGGGTGAAGTCCTGATAGACCTTTTCGCCGGCCTGGATGTTGAGCGCGATGCGATTGCCCTGGGCGTCGAGACGTCCGCCGGCCCCCTCGTTCAGCGCGAAGGCGGCGTCGATCAGGTCGCGGTGATTGCGCACGAGGTCGGAAGCGCCATTGAACGCTTCGTCTGTCTCCTCGCCGCAGGTGATCGCGGCCTTGATGGAGCGGCGCGGCCTGAAGCCCTCCTGCCGCAGGCGGACCAGGGTGTCGATGTTGATCGACGCCATGGCCTTGTCGTCGTTGGCTCCGCGTCCATAGAAATAGCCGTTCTCCTCCACCAGAGTGAACGGATCGCGAGTCCAGTCACTGCGCCGGGCCTCGACAACATCGATGTGCGCCAGCAGCAGGATGGCCTTGGCGTTCGGGTCGGTCCCATGCAGCACCGCGACCATGCCGCCCTCGCGCGGGTGGTCGGGCGGAGTGATGTAGACGATGTCTTCGTCGGGATAGCCGGCGGCCTTCAGACGCGCGCCCATCCGGTGGGCGGCCAGGGTGCAGTCGCCGTTGGAGTATTCGGTATTGGTCTCTACCAACTCCTTGTAAAGCGCGCGGAAGGCGACCTGGTCGGGACGGATAGGAGCCTGGGCTGACGCGGCGGACGCGCCGGCAAGGGTCAGCAGCGCCGAGGCCGCAACGCCGATAGTGGTGACAAGGCGCATGTCGTGGTCTCCCCTGAGCTGGGTCTTGGGCCCGATTAATGGGTCGGACGCTAGCGGTTGTGACGCGGGCGGGCAACCGACGCCTTCCCCGACCAGCCTAGCCGGCACGGGGACGCGCCACCGACAGGGCAGGGTTTGGCTTGCCGTTTGGACCGTGGACGACCTCGTCCGCGCCTTGGGGTCGGGGAGGCTTTAAGATGAAGGGAGAAACGGCTCGCTTTCGAAAAGGCCGGCCAGATCGCGCGCGCCGTGGACGACACGCACGATGGTCACGTCTCTGCCGACTACGCGGTAAAGAACGAGATAGTCGCCGATGACCAGCATTCTGGCCTCGGGAGCAATTTCCGGACGGGCGGGGCCGAACCTTGGGTGATCGACCAGTGTCTGGATTCGATCTGTGATCCGGTCGATCAGCCTGTCGGCGGCCACGGGGTTATCGAGGGCTATGCGCAGCCAGATGTCATCCAGATCGGCGCCCGCGCGTGGGCCGAGTGTGACCCGGCCGGCGCTCAGCGGGTCGCCGTCTGAAGCGCCGCCAACCGCGCGCGGCCGCGGGCCTTGATGACTTCCGCATCCAGGGGCGTCCCCTCCCCACTTTCGACGCCCTCCCGCCAGAGACGGGACAGTTCCCCGAGCGCCGTGGCTCGCATCTGGCGGGCCTGCTTCCAGGTCCGTAGCGCATCACGAATGACTTCACTCGTGGAAGCGTACTCGCCGGCAGCGACGGCGCCGCGGATGTCCGCGGCAAACTCAGGCGTGAGGGAAATACTCAACTTCTCGACCGAGGGCATACGAGGTTCCTGATTGGTCATACTGAGTGGTACCATAAATCCCGGAACCGACATAGCGGGCGGTGAACCATGCAGACCTGACGGTTGCGGATCAAACTTCCCGCGCTTGGCGGTTGTGGCAAGACCAGGAGACCAACACAGTCGTAAACAGTTTTCGGCGGCGCCGGTTGCCCCCCATGCGCGGGGGACGGGACGTCCCGGGTCCGATCCCTCGACCGTGGACATCCTCGACCGCTCCTGGTCGTGTATGCGCGAAAGACGCCTCACGTCGCCTCATCGCGCAGGGTGTTCACCTCTTCGATAGTAACGACCGCGTGCGGATTGCGCACCGGAAGGATCGGGACACCGTCGCGTCAGGAGCGCTCACGATACCGACGCAAGCCAAACATAATGATCGCGCCGATGGGCAGGACGACCAGATAGGGCAGGAAGGCAGAGGAATAGCTGCTGGCGTGGTCGCGGATGCGGGCTGAGATCACCGGACCGACGGCCGCCGCCACCGAGAAGAACGGCACCACCATGCCCATCACCCGGCCGAAGGACGAGGCGCCGAAGACCTGGCCGACCATGGCGCTTGACACCGGCAGCAGGCCGCCGCCGCCCAGCCCCATCAGGGCGCAGATGACCACCAGCATGCGGTAGTCCGGGTGGTTCAGGGTCAACAGCAGAGTAAGCCAGATCAGGCCGATGCCCAGCCAATAAGGAATGCGCGGGTCGATGCGGTCGGCCAGGGCGCCCATCCCCAGCCTGCCGGCGATACTGGTCAGTGACAGCGTCGAGATCAGAAGTCCCGAAGACAGGACGTTGACGCCGAGGTCGTGGGCATAGGGGCCGATGTTCTGCGAGAAGGCGTAGGAAGCCAGGCTGGCGCCGAGAAAGGCCAGGCCGTTGATCCAGAATTTCGGCTCCCGGATGATCGCGCCATAGGACCAGACCGGCTGTGGCGGCGGACGCGCGCCGTTCGGCGTTGATCTTGTCACCGGCTCGGGGACTTCGCCATCGCGGGGCAGGCGCACGAAAAACCACACCAGCGGGACCACGAAAACCATCAGCACCGCGGCCGAAATCAGGTCGGAATTGCGCCAGCCGTAGTGCGACAGCAGCCAGCCGACGAACGGCGGCATGAGGATTCCCCCGGCGTTGGACCCCAGCAGCACCAGGCCGACAGCAAAGCCAACGCGGTCAGGGAACCACTTCGCCGCCAGCACCTGGCCCGCCAGCGTCGCCGAGAAGGCGTAGCCCACGGCGACCAGCGTCGAATAGAGCGCGATGATCTGCCAGACCTGCGTGGCCATGGCGATCAGCACCAGCCCGGCGCACAGCACTGCAATACCGCCGACGACCAGCCAGCGCATCGGATAGCGATCCATGGCCGATCCGGCGAATAACATCAGTACGCCCGAACCGATGGTGCCGCCGGAATTGGCGGTCATCAGTAGCGCTCGCGGAGCATGGAATTCCTGTAGCCAGGGTGTCACCCACAGGCTGAAACAGGAAAAGACGATTCCGACGACGACCGCCTGAAAGACGATCGCCACAACGAGCACAGTCCATCCCTGGTGCCAACGCATGCGCTTCCCCGATGTTTTGTCTTTGCGGGGCAGTTTGGGTCAGATGCTGGCGTTCGTAAACAGGGGGCGACCGCTTACGTCCCGAACTCGCGGTTGCCTTTCCTCACGAACAACAGCCCGACAAACCCCACGGCCAGGAGGACCGCGATCATCGCGAAGCCGCCCTGCTGGGAGTGGAACATGCGGGTGCCGATGTTGACCATCATCGGGGCGAGCCAGACGGTCGCGGTGCCGCTGACGGCATAGGCGCCGAAGAAGGCGCCCGTCTGCTCGGGCGGGGTCAGGCGGGTCAGCAGGGTGCGGCTGGACGCGTAATGGGCGGTGATGAAGATGGCGTTGGAAAAGCCGATCAGGATGAAAACCACATCCGGCAGGGTGCGGAAGAAGGGCCCGTTCCACAGTGGCGCGTGGGTCGCCGGGTCGTAATGCCAGAAGTAGAGAATGTGGTCGGGGCCCATGCCTAGCAGGGCGACGATGCCGAGGAACGACATCGCGATCTCCATCTGCACCGCGCGCCTCGGACCCATCACCGCGTCAAAAGCCCGGGCGAGGAAGCCGCCGGCCACAGCCAGCACGGTGAGGATGATGCCGATCATCAGCATGTCCAGCGCGTGCCAGTGCATGACGCCGGTGGCGTAGATGCCGAAGAAGACCAGCACGGCGGTCATCCCATCGACGTAGAAGCTCCGCGAAACCAGGAAGATGAAGGCGTCGCGATACTCGCGCACGGTCATCAGCATGCGCCACAGGGATCTGGCGCCGTCGCCGAACGCCCTGACCACCGAGACGTTGCCGCGCGGCGCATCGGGGGTGAACAGCAGGATCGGCAGGGTTCCGACCACCAGCAGGATCGCCGACATCGGCCCGACAATCCTCTCCGGCTCGTGCATCGCCGCGCTGAGACCGAACAGCGGCGTCGCCGGCAACAGCGGCCAACCGGCTGTGGCGGCCCGCCCTGGCAGTACGAACGCCCAGGCGGAAAAGGCCAGCAGCACCAGGGCGAAGGCGTTGCCGAGCGCGAGCGCCAGACTGGAGGCCTTGTGCGCCCCGCCCATGCCGGCCGCGCGCACAAGCAGGGAGTTATGCAGGACCTCGGTATAGGCGAACAGGATGCCGATGACCGTGGTCGCCAGCATGACGGTGATCAGGGGCATACCGGAGCCATCAGGCTTCGCCCACCACAGCGAGAACATCAGCGGCGCCATCAGGGCGACGATCAGCGCCAACCAGCCCTTGCGGCGGCCGAGCTGGTCGATCGAGGCCCCCAGGAATGGCGCCGTCGCCATGGTGATCCAGCCGGAATACTGGCTCCAGCGCGAGATCACTTCCTGCCCCTTGACCGCGTCGGAATGCGGATAGCCGACCATCACCGAGGCGACGTAGGGCATGAAGATGTAGATGGTTATCAGGATGACATAGGGGTCGCGGGCGCCCTCGAACACCGCCCAGCTGACCGCACCGCGATTTAGCCGGGCCTTCGGATCGTCCGCCGCCGCGGGCACGGCGATGAGGTCGGCTTCCTGGATAAGCTCAGTCAAAACGCGATGGCCTCCCTGGGCAGTGTTCTGATCCTAAGCCCTTGAACACGACCGTAACGGGTCGGCGACGGGGTGGCTAGGCGTTGGTTGGTTGGCGACTGGTGATATCCGACCAGGGACCACCATCGCGGATAGTCTTGTTGCGGTAGATCACCGCGCCGATCAGGTTGGGCTTCTGGCGGATCGCCTCGCAGAAGGCAGGCCAGTATTCCGACGGAATCCACAGGCACGGCGACCTGGGGTCTTCATCGATCGCCAGGTCCACGAGTGCCCTGATGTCCATTTCGAAATTCCATCGGGAAACAGGATTGCCCGGCGGTGGAAGGACTTTGACGCCCCGCCGACCCTCTCATTTGTGGCAGGTATGCATAGCCCGCCACCGAGGGCTAGAATATCCTGGTCAGAGGCCGGCGATGAGACCGGCGGTGCGATGGAACACTCAGGAGGAAACCGGCGGATGGACAGGACCGAGATCGACAACCTGCGGCGGCTGATGGCCTATGAGAAGAACCGCACCGCGTTGCCGGCGGCATTTCCGACGCTCCCGCAGATTCCGGCCGGGCGCTACACCGACCCCGATTTCTTCGCGCTCGAACAGAAGCACATCTGGAAGAAGACCTGGCTTCTCGCCGGCCACCTCGACGAACTGCCGGACGCGGGCTCGTTCCGGCTGTGGGACAACGCCGGCCAGCCGGTGATCCTTATCCGCACACGCGAGGGCGAGGTCAACGCGTTCTACAACACCTGCCGTCATCGCGGCGCACCCCTGGTGACCGAACCAAGCGGCCGGCGAGCGCTGCTGACCTGCCGCTATCATGGCTGGACCTACAGCCAGAACGGCGACCTGCTGTCGATCAACGATCCCGAGGATTTCCGCGACCTCGACATGTCCTGCCTGTCGCTGATCAAGGTCCGCTGCGAGCGCTTCGGCAAGCTGATCTTCGTCAACTTCGACGACGCCGCGCCGAGCCTGCTCGAGTGGCTGGGTCCGATCGCCGACGAGTGGAAGGAATTCCAGTTCGACACCTGCCGCCTCTCGGCGCGGCATGTCTTCGATCTCGACTGCAACTGGAAGGTCGCCATGGAAGCCAACATGGAAACCTACCACGTCCGCTATATCCACCCGACGACCGTCGCGCCGATGCTGGACGAGCGGCAGAACGTCAACACCTTCTATCGCAACGGGCACGGCCGCATGGTCGCCCCCCGGCGCGAGGATGCGCCGGCCCGCATGGCGCCCGCACCGGGCGAGCAGCGGCCCGAAATCGAAACCGTCGGAGAGATCGGACGGACCTGCACACAGTCGTACAATGTGTTTCCCAACTGGGTCTCACCGCTCAATCACTACGCCCTGCCGCCGCTGCTGTTCTGGCCCAATGGCATCGGCAAGACCCGCTTCGAGACCTGGACCATCGCGCCCGATTGGGGCGACGGCCCCGGCCCAGACATGTGGACCGAGAACAACGGCCAACGGCTGGGCATGGTGTTGCTCGAAGACACCGAGTTCGGCGAGTGGATCCAGAAGTCGATGAACTCCGGTGGCTTCCGTGGCGTGCCGCTGAGCTATCAGGAGGCGCGCATCTATCACTGGAACCAGTTCGCCGATCAGATCATCGGCGTCGATAACATTCCCGAGGCGCTGCGAATCAAGCCGGTGATGGGTCCGGAGTGGATCTATCCGAATGATCCGCGGCTCGACGAAATCGCCCCGGCGATGGCGGCGGAATAGGCTGGATCAGCGATACCAGGCCAGTTGTTCGCTGGTCGCCAGCAGCTTGCCGTCACGCCGCCAGTAGCTGGAGCATTCGTCCGAGGCGCCGCCGCCGCCGACCCGTCCCTCGCATTCCACCAGGATGTAGTCGTCGCCGACCGCGGCGATCTCCTCGACGGTTCCGTGAAGATAGACCGTCAGCGAAAGCGTCGTCGTCGTCACCGCCGGTCCTAACGCATACATCGCCCGCGGCGCCGAATTGTCGGTGATCATGCCCAGCAGCGCCTTGTCCAGCGGGCCGCGCCGCGACCGCACCCACGCCAGCGAGCGCGAGTCACCGCCCGCCTGGGGCGGAAATCCCTCCAGTGTGCGTCGCTCAAACGCCCAGGCGCCAAAGTGCAGCCCGACGCCAGGCATTTCGGGAACGGGCAGGCTTTCGGGCGGGGGCGCGGCCGGCATTTCGGCAAAGGCGAAGTCCGGCGTCTTCGGCCGTCGCGCCAAGGTGGCGACGGCGTGGACGCTGACCTGCTGCGATCCCGCCGCGAGCAACTCGACCACCCAGACCCCGACCGATCCGCCCTGCCGTAAGCGACTGGTGCGGACCTCGACAGGGCCTGCCGCAAGGCCGGCGGCATAGGTCAAGGTAAGCGACAGCGCCTCACCGACCGCCTCGGGTTCGGCGTCCAGCACGCGGATGCACAGCCCGATCGCATAGCCGCCCCAAAGTCCGCCACCGGGATTGACCCACTCAGGGCCGGCGATGGTCGACCAGCGCCCCGGCGCCAGGGCAGTCAGAGTGAGGGAAGCGGCGATGGAAGGGACGTTCGTGGTGCTCATGGCGGCTATCTACATAGCCGTCGCAGGGGCATGGAAGCCCCTATGGGCCAGGTCATTTCGTCGTGGTGCTGATCACTTTACGTTGGCGCTGCAGGCGATCGAGACGGCGTCATTGTCGCCCGCCGCAATGCACCCGACTACCGCCGTCGCGTGGAGGTGGACGAGCTGCTCGCGGCCTTCGCGGGCGCTGACTGAGGGACGGGCGCAGGCAGGGCTAAACTGTCACTTTCGCCCTACCGATGCCCGATGCCCAGCGCCATCAGCACCGGGGCGATCACCGCAACCATGGCTTCGCCAGCAATCAGGCCCGAGGCGAGCGGCACCAGGTAGATGCCGGCGATCGTCGGGCTGCGACGTTTCCAGATTTCGGCCAGGGCGCCGCCGACGAAGATCGTCGACACCGCCGAGAACGGCAGCAGGGCGCCGAGGCTCAGGCCAGTGGGCGACGGGGTCCAGCGTTTCAAGCTGGGTCGGCTCTCGAGCACGGCAAACAGCACGCCGAACACCACCGAGATCAGCATCGCCCACAGGGCCGACTGCGGAAGCTTGTCGACACCCGTGCTGAGCAGTTCGACGAAGCCGGCGGTGCGGCGCGCGCCCGGCGCGGACAGGCCGGGATGCTCACCAATGATACCGTAGGCCTTGACCAGAGCCGGGTAGGTCAGCGCCAGCGCCGCAGCCCCGATCGGCGCGCCGATCAGCTGGGCGATGGTCATCACCCGAGGCGTCGAGCCGATCATATAGCCCGCCTTGTAGTCCTGGATAAGGCCCTCGGAGGCGACCGCGACGGTCCCGGTTGTGCCGCCGCCCAGAGATATCGCCACCGCATTGCCCGGTGCGAAGGCGGCAAACAGGCCCTGGGTGAGATTCTGCAGAGTGCCGATCGGGCCCCAGTTGGTCTCGCCCAGCGCCCGCAGTCCGACCAGCATCAGGGGTATCGCCAGGATCACCGAGACCATGGTCATCCAGACCGGCAGGCCGAAGAACAGCCACTGGACCAGGCATAGGGCGACCGTCAGCACCGCGACGCCGCCGATCACCAGCGGCAGCGGGAATTCCTCACCCGACACACTGGCCTCGCCCATGGCGGAGAACGCCTGGGCCAGCAGGCGCCAGCGCAACGCCAGCATGGTCAAACCTCCGGACATGATGATGCCAATGCCAGGCCACATGATCCAGTAGAGCACCCGGGTGCGGGTGGCGTGGTCGGGCAGGATGCCGGCGCCGATCAGCAAAAGAGGCGCGACGATCCAGCCGAGGATGCCGCCAACAAGCATCCAGAAATTGACGCGGAAGCTGATCAGCATGCCGCCGCCGATGCTGAGCAGATTGTAGGAGAAACCGACACCCATCGCCGCGACAACGAAGGACGCACCGACGGCGCCGAGGGTCAGCGCGCCGGGATCCCAGCCCTCGGGAATCACGGGAAATATATTGGTGCCATCTCGGAACAGCATCAGCAGACCCGAGGCGATCAGGCCGCCAATCAGCACCAGCGCCGCGCGCCGGGCCTGGTCGAACTCCGGGTCGCCCTTGCCCAGGTGACGCGGCGGATCAAGCACCATCAGCGTCTCGCCGGCCGCCATGCCATCCGGGAAGGGCAACTTCTCATCAACGATGAAGTGGCGACGCATCGGCACTGCCAGAAGTACACCCAGCAGAGAAGCGACCGAAAGCCAGATGAAGGTCTGCAGCGGCGTCGGATTGAGGGTAAAGTGCACCTTGTCGGAATGACGCAACATCTCGAATGTCGCCAGCAGGCCGCACATGAACGAGGTCTGCGCCGCCGACGTACCGGCGGTCTGGACGATATTGTTCTGCCAGCGGTCGTAGGTCTTGCGGGAAATCAGGCTGAGAATGACGAAGCCAAAAAAGGCCGCGACGATCGACACGTTCGGCCCAAAGCCCAATTTCAGGACCATGTACGGATAGGACGCCCCCATGATCGCCGCGACGATCACGGCGGCGAAAAGAGCCTGCGGCGTCAGTTCGGAGCCGGGCGGACGCGGCGTATGTGCGGGTTGTATTTCCATTGTCGCGCTCCCGCCGAGGCAAATCGTATCCTTGGCTCACGGTAGACAGGATTCCAGCCGCGAGTCAGCGATTTTTCCGGG
>JANXTX010000033.1 GCA_025352165.1 Caulobacteraceae bacterium
AGGCAATCGGGTAATTCCATCAGGTGGGAGTCGGCGTCGTGTACCAGACGGTCTTGCACATAGGGCATGGTTCGTTCCTCCACTGCGTTGCTGATTTCAACGCCAAGTGCTGAGAAACACAATGGCTTCCTCATTTTACACGAGCGGTCTCGTCCGTGCCGTCGCGTTTGGCGCACTGCTTGCGACCTCGTCCGCGTTCGCCCAGAACAATGCCGACACCGTGAGCGCCCTTAACCGCGAACTTCTCAGCCACGACAGCGCCACGGTCGTCCTTGGTCAATGGTGCGCCTCGCACCACCTCGCCGATCCGCCGGTGATCAGGGCGCAAAGGGACCGCGACGTGGACAAGCCGGCTGATCGTCGTGTCCGCACCCGACTGAATGTAACGTCGGATGCGCCAGTGCGCTATCGCCACGTTCGACTTACCTGCGGCGATCACGTGCTTTCAGAGGCAGACAACTGGTACCTTCCCGCCAGTCTTTCGCCCGACATGAACCGGCTCCTGGAGCAGACCGACACACCGTTCGGCGTCGTCGTTCGTCCACTGGCGTTTCATCGCCATAGGCTGAAGGTCACCCGGCTGCTGAGAAATGGGGACGGCCTCCCTATACCTCACGCGGTGCTGCGTCACGAAGCCGTGCTGACCGACGCCGCCGGCCGGCCGTTCAGCTATGTGGTGGAGACCTATACCTCCGAGGTTCTCGCCGTCAGTCGGTGACGTCGCTGAATACCGGGTCCCGCTTCTGCAGGTTGGCCATGACGGCTTCGACCTGATTGGGGCTGCCGATCAGGGCGACCTGCTCCTCGGTTTCCTGCAACAGACCCGTGCCAGGATCGGTCAGCACGGCATTGTTGAGGATACGTTTGGAAGCGCGCACCGCATGCGGGTTCTTGCCGGCTATCTCGCGGGCGACCGCCAGGGCCTCGGCGCGGGGATCGGCGCAGACGCGCGTGGCGAAACCAATGCGGCCCGCTTCCTCGCCCGTGAAGATCCGCCCCGTGTAGGTCAGTTCGCGAACGATATCCTCACGCACCAGGTGCCGCATCAGCTGCGTGCCGGCCATGTCCGGCACCAGGCCCCACTTGATTTCCAGCACCGCGAGCCGCGCGTCAGGGGTCACAAAGCGCATATCGGCGCCCAGCATCAGCTGGAAGCCGCCGCCAAAGGCAACTCCGTGGACGGCCGCGATTACCGGCACCGGAATGTCGCGCCAGACCCAGACGGCGTACTGTGCCCGATTGGCGATGCCATGTGAGCGGTCGTCCAGGCCGCCCTCAACCGGCCCCGCATCCGCGCGTCGCCCCTGGGCCATGCGGCCGAAGTTGCCCATGTCGAGACCCGCGCAAAAAGCGCGGCCTTCACCGGACAGGACCACTGCCCGCAGGCCGGGTTCGGACTTCAGCCGTTCGCCCGTCGCGACCAGCGCACTGAACATCGCGTCGTCCAGCGCGTTCATCTTGTCGGTCCGCACCAGCCGGACGTCGGCGACGCCGTTCTCTATTGTGACCGATATCCGTTCGTTGACCTCGACCGCGCCGTCCATGCTCTCTTCTCCACGTTTGGTTCAGATCATCTTGACGGTCTTCGTGGGCCGCTGACAAGACTGTCGCGAAGGAAGTCGGAGCTGTTAACGCCGGGCGCCGTGGGCCACGCCCGCGACGAGCGCAGCCAGTATGCCTCCCGCCAGGACGAACGGCAGGGCGCCGGGGCCGATCAAGCCTGATCGAAGCGCCACAGCGCAAAGCGTGACACTGACGATCGCGACAAGCGTCAGCCAGAGATCGGCCGCGAACATCTTGATCAGGGTCGCGCCAAGGTCTCGCAATATCCCGATCATGCCGTCCTCCGGGTGACTGCGGCGACCACCGAACTGGCCGCCAATCCGGCGATAAGATAGAATGCGACCAGACCGGGGATCGCCCAGTCGCCACCCGGCCAAGGCGCCCCCAGGCCTTCGCAGGACCAGAACACACCAAAGCCGGTCAGCAGACCTCCAACCAAGAACTTAAGTGTGTTTTCAGGCACTCTGGTGAGCGGCCGCCGGAGCATTACGCCAAACGCCAGGACGAGCACACAGGCCGCGGCAGCTCCAAACGCGGCAGGCGCCAGTAGTCCCGGTCGGGCGCCCACGGCCAGGACGATGAAGACGACTTCCGTCCCTTCGAGCAACACGGCCTTGAACGCGGCGAGACCAGCCAGCCAATCGGCTGCCCTGGCATCGGCGGCGCTCTCACTACGCAGGGCTTCAGTCTCTTCCTGAAAAGCCGCCGCTTCGTCGTGCAGCGATAAAACCCCTCCCGCGCGAAGCACCGCCTTTCGAAGCCAGCCGAGGCCGAACACGATCAGCAGCACGCCGATCGTCAATTGCAGGCCCTGGATCGGAACGGCCGCCAGCATCGGCCCCAACGCAATGATTACGAGCGCCAACAACCCAAGGGCGGACAAAGTTCCGAGTATCGCCGGTCGCGGACCACGCACGACGCTGACCGCAAGCACGATCGTAAAGGCCTCGACGACCTCGACCGCCGAAGCGAGAAACGAAGCGCCTGCAATCGGCGCGGCCGTGGCGAGACTGATCACATGCCCGTTATGGCCGTACGGACGGCTCAAGGGAAGCGCCAACCGGCGGCCAGGTATTGGCTAAAATTAACCTTGGTCGGGATATCGGTGAGTGTGTCGGGTCGTGTATCAGACTCTAAGCCATTTCACTTCCGAGGGTTTGCGATGTTTCAGATACGTCTCGTCAAATTGTCCGCTCTGATGATCGGAATGCTCGGCCTGGCATCTCCCACGCTGGCGCAGCAGAAACCCGGCGCATCGGGTCTAGCCATCGTCGCCCGCATCGCCGGTCCAGATGGAGGTTGGGATTATGCGAGCTTCGACGCCTCGCGACGCCGGATTTACGTCGCCCACGGTGTCAGGGTGATGTCGATCGACGCCGACAAAGGGACAATGAATGCGGATTTTGCGGCCGGCAAGCATCTGCATGCCGTGGTGCCCGTGCCAGGAACCGACCTGTTGCTGACCACCAATGGGGCTGACTCGTCCGCAAATATCATCAGCGCCGTCGATGGGAAGCTGATATCTTCGATCACCACCCAGAAGGATCCCGATGGCGCCGTGTTCGACCCGTCGAGCGGCCTTGTTGTCGTCGTCAACGGCGAGGCCGGAATGGTCAGTCTGGTCGATCCGAAGGCGGCCAAGGTTGTCGATACCATTACCGTGGGCGCCGGACTGGAATACCCCGCCGTTGACGGGAAAGGCAGGCTCTACGTCAATATCGAGGAGACCGGGGAGATCGCGGTGATCAATCTTGCCGCGCGCAAAGTCCTCGGTCACTACCCAATGCCGGGATGCAAGGGCCCTACGGGACTGGCTCTGACCGCGGATGGCCGCCTGATTTCCGCTTGCTCGAATGGTGTGGCCAAGATTCTCGACGCGGCGTCCGGCCATGAGATCGCCAGCTTTACAATCGGCGCGCGGCCCGATGCCGTGCTGCTGGATGGCCAGCGCGGGATGGCATACATTCCCTCTGCCATGACGGGCACTCTAGCCGTGATTGCGCTCGCCGGCCCGGCCAACAACACCATCATCGACACCGTCACGACCCAGCGCGGCGCGCGTACCGGAACGGTCGACCTCAAGACTGGCAAGATATATCTACCGGCCGCTGAGTACGTGATGCCGACGGCAGGCCAAAGGCCCGAACCGAAACCGGGCACATTCCAGATCCTGGTTCTCGATCGGCCCACCGCGTCAAAGGCCAAATGATTAGCTACCTTTGGATTGCGTTTGGCAGCGCGCTCGGCGGGGTCGCCCGATATGCCTGCTCCAGCCTGATCGCCCACTGGCTTGGTGAGGCGTTTCCCTGGGGTACGCTCCTGGTGAATGTGTTCGGCTCGTTGATCATCGGCTTCTTTGCGACCGCCACCGGCCCGGACGGACGATTCCTGGTGGCTCCGGATGCGCGCCTGTTTGTTATGGTCGGAATCTGCGGAGGCTACACGACCTTTTCATCCTTCAGCCTGCAGACCTTGGCGTTACTCCGGGAAGGCGACTTGGGCAGGGCCGGCGCCAACGTGCTCGCCTCTGTCGTCTTGTGCATGCTTTCAGTCTGGCTAGGAGGCGTTTGCGCAGGCCACCTCAACCAGATGAAGGCCGCCTGACGCGCGTGATTTTGGTGCGGCCGTAGTCCTGAGCGGCAGTTCTATGCACTGATGGGTTCTGCCAGGCCCGGGCTCATAGGCTCGCGGCGGACACCGCCGATCAGCCGGTAGAACGCCGGCATTATCAGCAGCACCAATGGGCCCTGGGCTATCAATCCGGCGATTATCGCGATCGCCAGAGGTTTCTGCATCGACGAGCCGAGCGCCAATGGAGTCAGTGCCAAGATAGCCGCCAGGGTCGTCATCGCGATCGGTCGGAAGCGGTTCGCGCCGGCGTCGATCAGCGCCCGCGCTGGTGACATGCCCTCGGCGACCAGGCTGTCGAACTCTGTGAAATAGAAGATCGCCACCTCGGTGACGATGCCGATGACCATGGTCAGGCCCATCAGCGCCATGATGTTTAGTTCGACCCCCGTCAGCCACAGCGACGCCCCGACGAAGCATGCCGCCATCAGGGGCATGGCGATGATCGAGGCGACGATGCGAAAGTTCTCGTACAGGAACAGCAGCAGCACAGTGACAATTGCTAGGGCGGCGACAAAAACGGCGGCAAGTCCCGCGAAGGCCGATTGCTGTTCGGCAAAAAGGCCGCCCATTTCGAACGTCACCCCGGCCGGCAAGGCGCTCGCCGCGCTGATCACATGTCGAACATCCTTAGCCGCACTTCCCATGTCGCGGCCGATCACGCGGGCGGTGACGGCGATCATCCGCCGGCCGCCCTCGCGCGTCAGCTCGGGCTGGCCGCGCAATGTGTCGACCGTGGCGATGTCAGAGAGCGGGAAGAGATGTCCGTCCGCGGCACGCAACGGCAGCTCCGCTATCTTGGAGGCGCGATCGCGCGCGGCAGGTGGTATCCAGACCCGGACATCCGTCAGTAGCGCGCCCGTCTGGACCTGCGTCGCGACGTCGCCCGACAGCAGCGCCGAAATCTGTTTCGAGGCTTCCGCGGGCGTGATCCCCTCAAGCGCCGCTCGCGCCAGGTCGACGTGCACATTGAGCGCGTCGCCGGCCACGACGATCCCGTCGCGAACCTCCGCGACGCCGGGCACGCCGGCGATAGTCTTGGCGACCCGCCCGGCGGTCGCCCGCAGCAGCGCGTCATCCTCGCTGTATAGCTTGACCTCGATGGGCTGGGGCACGGCAGTGAGGTCGCCGACCAGGTCTTCCATCAGTTGGGCGGTATCAATGTCGACGCCAGGGACCTGCTCGGCGATCTTTCCGCGCACCTCGTCCATGATGGCTTCGATGTTCCGCCTCGGCGGCGATTTCAGGCGCACGAAAAAGTCACCCGTATTGGTTTCTGTCAGGTCGCCGCCCAATTGCGCACCCGTCCGGCGCGAGTAGGTCGCCACCTCGGGGGTTGCCAAAAGGACCGCTTCGATCTGGCGAACCAGGCGGTCAGTTTCGCCCAGGGAGGCGCCTGGCGGCGCGATGTAATCGAGAATGAATCCGCCCTCATCCTGCCTGGGCATGAAGCCGCTGGGTATGGTCAGAAATGTCAGGGCGCCGATCACGGCCAGGGGAACCATCACCGCGCCGGCGATCCATGGCCGTGACGTCGTCCGCTCCAGCGCCGTGCGATAGTTCCGCACGCCCCGGGCTTCCCGGCGTTCATGGCGTTTTCCAGACCGGTAGAGCCGCTCCATCAGGATTGGCACTACAAGCCACGAAAGCAGGAATGACGCGGTCAGAGCGATCGCCATGGTCAACGAGAGAGCCTTGAAGAAGGCTCCGGTTACCCCGGAAAGGAAGGCGAGCGGAACGAAGATCAGGATCGTGGCGGCCGAAGAGCCGGCCAGCGGCCGAAGGAATTCCTGCGCGGCCAACCGCATCGACAGGAGGGGCTCGTCGCCGGACTGCGCCACACGGCGCTCCATGTGCTCGATCATCACGATGGCGTCATCGACGATCAGGCCGATTGCCGCCGCCATCCCGCCCAATGTCATGATGTTGAAACTCTGGCCGGTCAGGCTCAGCGCCAGGGTCGTCAAGGCCAGGACGGCAGGGACCACGACCACGGCGACGACGGTGACCCCGATATTGCGCAGGAAAACCAGTAGAACCAGGGCCGCCAGCACCGCGCCGACGGCGATGGCTTCGGCAAGCCCTTGCGCCGAGACCTTGATCAATTCGCTCTGATCGTACCAGGCCGAGACCTTCAGACCCGACGGCGCAGTGGCCCTGGCTTTCGCGAACACGGCGGCCACGTCGCCGACGATGCGCACGGTATCGCCGCTGGGTTGTTGATAGACCTGGATGTTAACGGCGTCCTGGCCGTCGGCCGTGACGCGCAACCAGTTGGGGGCGCTTGTAAGACGGACGCTGGCGATGTCGGACAGGCGAACGATGCCGCCTCCGGCGCTCTTGATCACCACCTTCTCGATGTCGCCGGGGCCGGAAAGGTGGCTGTCGGTCAGGGTCAGATAGAGCTTGCCGTGGTCCTCAAGCTTGCCCGCCGCTTCCAGCACGTTCGCGGCGCCGAGGGCCTGGCTGACATCCGCGAGCGAAAGGCCCAGAGCGCGCAAGCGTTCGGGATCCACCTCTACGCGGTACTCGCCTCGGCCCCCTCCAAGACTGTCGACCCGCGCTACCCCGGGGATCGCAGTCAGCATCGGCGCCAATACGAGGTCGGCGTAGCGCCTCAGCGCGACGGGTCCGGAGCGGCTCGAGGTGAGGCTGTAGGCCGCGACCGGGAAGACCGTGGGGTCCATACGCCGGACCTGAAAAGTGACGCCTGGCGGCAGCTCGGTCGCGGCGCGCGCCAGGGCTGCTTCCGTGCGCTGCAACGCCAGGTTCATATCGCTGTTCCACGCGAAACTGACCTTTAGATCGGCTGTTCCCCGGCTTGTCGTTGAGCGCAGGCCAGTGACGCCTGGCACCGCGCGCACGGCCTGTTCCAGCGGCCGGGTGATGACGGCGCCCATCTGGTCGATCGGCCGGTCGCCCGCCTCGATGGACACCGCTATCCGGGGGAAGGGAATGTTGGGGAACAGTCCGACCGGCAGACCGAAACCGGCCGCGAGCCCGCCGATGATCGCAATCGCCAGCAGGGTCAGCAGCGACCGGCGGTGCCGCGCGAAGGTGTCGGCGAGCGTCATCGCCCAGCCGTCCGCACCGGCCAGCCATCCTGCAGTTGGTAGGCTCCGGTAACCGCGACGCTGTCGCCAGCGTGGACGGCGCCCGAAATTTCGATGTCGCCGCCGCTTTCGACGCCGGGTGTGACTGCCGCCAGATGGGCCTTGCCGGCTTTGATCACGAAGACATGCGCGCCGGCCTCGTCATAGACCAGGGCGGCGCGTGGCGCCCGCAGTCCCGGGTGGTGGGCGACGGCTATATCGCCGCGCACCGATCCGCCGAGCGGCAGTCCGGCGCCGTCAATCGGCGCGCTGACGGTAATCAGACGCGTGACCGGGTCGACCAGATGTCCAACGAGGGCCACGCGGCTCGGCGTCGACCGCGCATTGTCGAAGGCCGAGGCGAGGCGCACGGCCTGCCCTGGCGCCACCATTCGGGCCTTTTCCGGTTCGATGTTCAGCTGCGCGACGAGACCCCCGTCGGCGATCAGCGTCATCAGGGAGGCGTCAGCGGCGACGTGTTCTCCGAGCGTCGCGGAGACTGTCGCGACCATTCCCGCGAAGGGAGCCGTCAGGGTCTGATGGCCGCTGCCGGCTCCCAACTGATGTTGGGCGGCGGCCGTCGCCTGGGCGTCCGCAAGCACCTTGTGCGCGGCATTCAGTTGGTCGCTGGCCGCCAGATGGGCGTCAAACAGCCGCTGGACCCGTTCGAGGTCTTGCTGGGCGAAGTTCACGGCGTCTTCAGCCTGCCGCGCCGCGAGTTCGCTCGCCGGGGTGTTGGAGAACACGATCAGCGGTGCTCCGGCCCGTACCGTCTGGCCGGGAGCGACCAGCAGGCGCTCGACGATAACGCCGCGCGGCGCGGCAAGGGTTCTGCTCGCGCCGGGCGATCCGGCGACGACGCCATAGGCCGTGACGGTTTCGTCGATCGACGCACTTTCGACTGTGGCGAGCGTGACCAGGGCGGTTCCGACAGGCGCGTCGGCGTCCTTCGGCGGGCCGCTCAGCAGCCGCCACCCGATCAGCGCCAAGGTCAGCGCTAACGCCGCCGCGAGAATCCAGTGCCAGGGCCTGAGTGGTTTCACGATGGCTTGCTTTCGTCGGACGGCAGAAACAGGACGGTCTCCAGGCTGACATTGGCCGACGTCAGCGCCAGTTGCTGATCCAGCACCGACAGCCGCGCGCGCACCGCGGCCTGGTCGAGGGACAGATACATGGCGCTGTCAATATCACGCCGGCGTTCCGCGTCTCGCGCCCTGTCCGCCGCGGCGATGAACCCGGGAAGTTGAGCCTGCAGGCGTGCTAGCGCGATGCGCGCGGCGTTACGGTCGCGTCGCGCCGCGGCGACGTCGGCCGCCGTCTGGTCCAACCGGGCCTGATATTCCGCGCTCAGCGAATCGCGTGTCGCTTTCTGGATCGCCAGGTCACCGCGTCCCCTATTGAAGATCGGGATGACCAGCGTCGCGGCCAGACCGTTACTGATGGCGGCGCCGTTGTCCCGCTGGTGACTGAAGCCCAGGTTAATCAGGGGAAAGCGCGCCAGGATGGACTTGCGCAGGTTTGCGTCCTGCGCCTCGCGGCCGGCCACCAGCGCCAGTAAATCCGGGCGGCGTTGCGGAAGTGAGGCCAGTGCCCGATCAATGGCGTCTTCAGTCACCTCCGCGGGCGGTGGGCCGGCCACGAGGTTGAGCCTGGCGGCGGGATCCAATCCGATCAGAGCGTTCAGGTCGCCGCGCGCCTTGGCCGAGTCATGCCGCGCGGCGTCGATCTGTCCGCGCGTATCCAGTCCGGCGGCAAGATCGGCGGCGGTGGCCGGCAAGCTGCTATCGCCGAGAGCCAGCGCACGGTTCGTCCGTTCGCCGCGTCTATCCAGACCCGCGGCGATCGACTCCAGCAGCCTGATCCTTTCCTCTCCCGCCAGAATCGTCACGGCTAACAGCCGAGCCTGCTGTGCCGTCCTCCATTCCGCCCACAGCAAATCCAGGTCAGCCTGTCGGTTCGAAGCCCTCGCGGCCCGCAATGCCGTAGAGTGAGTCAGCAGGCCGACCAGGTCCAGGCTTGGACTAACGTTGTAGGCGGTGGTGTTGACCGACGGATGTAGCGGGAAGTCCGCGCTCAACACGATCTGAGGATCGGGCAGCAGACCGGCCGCGAAGGCCTGGGCGCCGACAATCCTCGCCGCCGCCCGTCTGGCCGCCAGATCGGGACTGTTCAGAACCGCAAGGACCGCTACTTCGGTAGGGTCGAGTCCGTCCGACGGATCGAAGATGTGTGCATTGAGCGGGGCAAGTCTCAGACTTGAAATATCGACGTGGAGGCGATCGACGCCGGGCGCCAATTGCACCTTCACGGTTGGAGCCGGATTGCCCGAGGCGCAGGCTTGAAGCGACAGGGCTATGATGCAAGAGAACCACTTTGGTCGTACTCCGTTGAATCGCATCACTTGTCTCATCGCACGCTCGACCGCGGGGCTATTGGCGCGGCAGGGGTGCCCCACTGAATGAACGACGCGTCCTCGATTACCAACCTAATACGAGCCAACCTAGGAGGCCGGGCCGAATATAATGCGCGCGTCAAGGCCTGGTTCCGCGTCATGAAGGCTCGCTTCGGCATTGTGCAATCGGGCAACCGCGGCCACCAAAGCCAGGCCCAGGCCACTACCAGGGGTCGAGCGGCTGGCCTCGAGCCGATGAAATCTATCGAATAGGCGCTCCCGTTCCGCCTCGGGAACGCCAGGGCCGTTGTCGATAACGGCCAGCTGGAGACGGCCGGCGCTTCTTCCACATCGAACACGAATGTGGGCCCCGCGGCCCGCATGTCGAATCGCATTCTCAATGAGATTGGCAAGCATCTGAGTGAGCATCTCTGCGTCACCATCGACTATCGAAGGTCCGTCGTCGATGAAGATCAAAGTCTGTTGAATCTCTTCCGCTGACGGTCGAAACGCCTCCACCACATTTGCGGCGACCAAGGCGACGTCGACCGGATGGAAGGTTGCGCGACGTGCTCCGCTCTCGATCTGCGATATTCTCAATACCGCTGCAAATGTTCCGAGGGTTGCGTCCAGTTCGCCTATCGCCAGTTCAATCGACTCGCGCGATGCGCGCTCGTCTGGCTCCCGGATCAACGATTCGAGCCGGTGCCGAAGACGCGTCAGAGGTGTACGAAGATCGTGCGCAACATCAGTCGATACCTGCCGAAGAGTGTCCATCAGACCGCCTATTCGATCGAGCATGCGGTTGAGGGTGGCGGCGAGCCGGTCAAGTTCATCCTGCGTTCCGCGCACCGGCATTCGACGACCGACGTCGCCGTCGATGATTGCCTGAGCTGTGGCGGCAATCGAAAGAATGCGGCGGTGCATGCTGCGACTGAGCGCATAGCCGCCGATGCCGCCAGCGATCAGAATGCCGAACAGGGCGAGCCCGAAACTTCTGATTATGACGACATCGACGGTCTGTAGGCGTTTGGTGTCGTCGCCGACGAGCAACCGATATCCATCGGGTAGAAGCACCGTGTAGATTCGACTCGGCCCCTGTTCACTCTTGGTGGCGGATGAGGTGATGACGGTCGACCAGCCAGGCTGTGTGTTGATTCGCGAAAGATTGCCGACAACCGGCGAGTGCGCCGGGGTCTGCAGACCGAAGTCCAGGGCGCCGGGCGCCGCGTCGCGCTCCCTGACCGCCGAGGTTACAGCGTCTATGCCCTCATTGCGGTATTCCTCCAGCAACGCCCCCGAGTCTGAAAGGATGCGCTCGTTGAACTGTGCACTCAGGGCTGCGTGCGTCGAGACCAGAGTTACAAGGCCGAGCGCAATGACCGCAAGCGCGAAGGCCAGCGTGTAGAACACCGCCAGACGAAGGCTCGCCGATCGAAGCATCAGTCAGCGTTCACGCAGACTGTAGCCCGCACCGCGCACGGTGTGGATGAGGTCGGGTAATCCGTCGCGGTTGAGCTTGCCTCTAAGACGGCTCATGTGTGTTTCAACGATGTTCGTCTTTGGATCGAAATGGAAATCCCAGATGCTTTCGAGGAGCATCGTCCGGGTAACGACGCGATCGGTGTGCCGCGCCAGAAATTCGAGAATCTGGAACTCGCGGGGCTGCAGCTCGATCCGCTCGCCGGCCCTGGTCACGGATCTCTTCAGCAGATCGATTTCAAGGTCGCCAATCTGCCGCGCGGTGGCAACCTCGTGCGTCGGTGGCCGGCGCGCCAGTGCATTTACCCTGGCCAGCAGTTCGGCGAACGCGAAGGGTTTGATCAGATAGTCGTCGGCTCCG
>JANXTX010000042.1 GCA_025352165.1 Caulobacteraceae bacterium
CGGCGCGAAGCCGGGTCTCGTCCAGCACATCGCCGATCATGGCGCCGATCATCCGCCGGACGGATTCCAGGCGGGTCAATCGGTCATCCAGCGTCGGTTGGTCCTTTCGCACACCCATCAGAATCGGTCCGATCAGCGGCACCGCCTCAAGCTCATCCAGATGAAACAGACCGGCTTCGAGCCCGTCGTCGACATCATGGTTGTTGTAGGCGATGTCATCCGAAAGCGCGGCCACCTGGGCCTCCGCCGAGGCCCAGCCGGTCAGGTCGAGCGGGAATATCCGATCAAAGGCGAGTACGTCGACCCAGACCGGGCGGTCCACCAGGCCACCGACCGGACCGTTGTGCTTCACCACGCCTTCAAGCGTTTCCCAGGTCAGGTTCAGCCCGTTCCAGGAGGGGTAGCGGCGCTCCAGGTCGGTCAGCACGCGAAATGTCTGTACGTTGTGGTCGAAGCCGCCATACGGCGCCATGCAGCGTTCCAACTCCTCCTCGCCGGCGTGCGCGAAGGGCGGGTGACCGAGATCATGGCCAAGGGCGATGGTTTCGGCAAGATCGGCGTCAAGGCCAAGCGCAGCAGCGAGCGAGCGGGCGATCTGCGCCACTTCAAGCGAATGAGTCAGGCGTGTGCGAAAGTGGTCGCCCTCATGGGCCACGAAGACCTGAGTCTTGTCCTTCAGACGACGGAACGCGGATGTGTGGATGATTCGATCACGGTCCCGCGCGAACGGCGTACGCGTGGCGCTGGGCGGCTCACTAAACAGACGGCCGCGTGAATTGGCCGGATCTTCGCCCCAGGCAACCCTGGCCATGGCTCTCGCCTCTCCGCCGCCCCTTTGCCAAAGGACCCCGCGCCCTCATATAGGGGCAATAACGGAAAACCAACGCATGACCGAACCTGCAATCACGCTCAGCCCATCCGCAGCCCGGCGCCTCAAGGACATTTCGGCGATAGAGGGGCGTCCGCTGATGCTCCGCGTTGCTGTCGACGGTGGCGGCTGCTCGGGCTTTCAGTACCGCTTCGATCTCGTTGACGAGGCCGAGCCCGACGATCTCAAGGTCGAGCGGGACGGCGCGGCGGCTGTCGTCGACGTCGTTTCGCTGGCCCTGCTAAAGGGATCGGAGATCGATTTCGCCGATGAACTGGCGGCCGCCGAGTTCAGGGTGCGGAACCCCAACGCGAAGTCGAGCTGCGGCTGCGGCGTCAGCTTCTCTCTCTGACCGGCCGGCGAAATGAAGATCGCCACCTGGAACGTCAATTCGGTCAACGCGCGGCTGGATACGGTCCTGCAATGGTTCAGGGAGGCCGCTCCCGACGTCGCCTGCCTGCAGGAAATCAAATGCGTCGACGAGAAATTCCCACGGGAGGCCTTTGAAGCGCTCGGCTACAACGTCGCGGTTCACGGCCAGAAGACCTACAATGGCGTCGCGCTGCTATCCAAGACGCCGCTTGAGGATGTCCGCAGCGGCCTGCCGGGCGAGGATGGTCACGCTGACGGAGCCGAGGACCACGCCCGCTACATCGAGGCGGTCGTTTCTGGCCCGACGCCAGTCCGGGTGGCGTCAATCTATCTGCCGAACGGCAATCCGATCGGAACGGACAAGTTCGCTTACAAGCTGCGCTGGATGGATCGCCTCGCCGGACACGCGCGACAGTTGCTGGCATTGGAGGAACCGCTGGTGCTGGCCGGCGACTACAACGTCATTCCGGAAGCCGAGGACGTCTATGATCCGGCGGCCTGGGCGAGCGACGCGCTATTTCAACCACAAAGCCGCGGCGCCTTCCGCGCACTCAAGTGGCTGGGATTTACCGACGCCTACATGTCCAGCGACGGCTCACCGGCCGGCTACACCTTCTGGGACTACCAGGCCGGCGCCTGGCCAAAAAATCATGGCATCCGCATCGACCATCTTCTGCTTTCGCCGCAGGCCGCGGACAGGCTGGCGGGGGTCGCTATCCACAGCGACGTGCGAGGTCGAGAAAAACCGTCCGACCATGTCCCGGTCATGGCGGAATTGGCAATCTAGCTGTATGGCAGGAGCGCGCGCAGCCTGGGAGACGCTGGGCGCAAACGTGCGCAATTTGACACGGGGCGCGACGCCTTTCATCGTCGCAAACGATCGAATCTGGGGATATTGGGCATGACCAATCTGATCGCCGCGGCCTTGTTTTTCCTCCTGGCGCACATTCTGGTGTCGGGGACGCGCCTGCGTGACACGATTACCGGCGCAATTGGTGAAGGCCCTTACATGGGCCTGTTTTCGCTGGTTTCGCTGGGTGCGCTGATCTGGCTGGGACTCGCGTTCAGTGTGGCGCGGGGAGGACCGGGCGATGTGGTCTACTGGTCGGGCAACGGCGCGACACGCACGATCCAGCTTTTCATGCAACTGATCGCCGTGCTGTTTGTCGTGCCAGGCATGCTTACGCGCAACCCCGCCAGCGTCGGCCAGGCGGGAGCGGCCGGGGACGAAGACACCGTAAGGGGCATGCTCCGGATCACCCGGCATCCTTTCCTTTGGGGTGCGGCGATCTGGGCGACCGGCCACATCCTGGTGAATGGCGACACCGCGTCGCTGGTCATGTTCGGAACCTTCCTGATCCTGGCGCTGGCCGGGCCGATCAGCATCGACGGCAAGCGCGCGCGCAAGAATGGCGCCGCCTGGCATGGGTTTGTCGCTCGCACATCCAATGTTCCTTTCGGAGCCATCGCCAGCGGTCGGCAGACGCTGAATATCGGAGAGATCGGCATTGGGCGCCTGGGTGCGGCAGTGGCGGTATTTCTATTCCTGATTGGCGCCCACCAGCATATTTTCGGGCAGGGCGTATTCGGTCCCGACTCTCCACTCTGACCGGGCGACTGGCTCCTGATCCGAAAAGGAGCTGAACACGCCGATCGAGTCCGAGCTGAAATTTTTTCTGGCGACAGACGACGACGTTGATCGTGTGCGCGGGAGGCTGGCGGAAACGCCGGGCCGGCGTTTGCGATTGAGCTCGACCTACTACGACACGCCGGAACGGGACTTGCGGTCCGCCGGCCTGACGCTCCGGATTCGGCTCGCCGACGGTCGCATCACCCAGACTGTGAAAACAATAACGGTGGGCGGAGTCGATCGGGGAGAGTGGGAGCATCCGCTCACGTCGGATCGCATCGACCCCAATGCCTTGTCATCGACGCCGGCGATGGCCGCGCTCGATGGCCGCGTCGACCGGCTTGCCGCGATCTTCTCAACGAGCGTCGAGCGCGAGAGCCACATCATTGAGCAGAACGGCGCCACGATCGAGGCAAGTATCGATCTTGGTGAAACTTTCGCCGCGGACCGAAGCGAACGGACTCGCGAGCTTGAGCTCGAACTCAAGAACGGATCGCCGACCGCGATGTTTGCACTGGCGCGCAGTTTGGCGGACGCCGCGCCGATCTTCCTCGCGTCGGGCTCGAAGGCGGATCGCGGCCACCGCCTTTGCGAGGGAACACAAGACGATCCCCGGACAAGCCAGGTTCCATCACTGGCCGGAGCGACTCGAGTCGAGGAGAGGCGCGGTGTCGCCGAAGCGGTCCGTTTCCTCTCCCCGCTCATCAAACCGGACGTGCGGATTTCCCGCATCCGGCTTGCCGACTGGATTCGTGACAGGCTCACGGAAGGACGACAGCGCGGCGGC
>JANXTX010000078.1 GCA_025352165.1 Caulobacteraceae bacterium
AGTATGGCGACGCGCCGGACCTGATCACCGAACTGATGCGCAGCGAGCGCTTCGTTCTGCCCGACGGCGCCGGCTTCTACGCGCTCCACGGCCGGCGCCACGAGCCGGGCAATGGCGAGCGCATCGACAAGGCCCTGCACGCCATCGAAGACGCCAACATCACCAAGCTGCGCGATGTCTTCCAGGACATCAGCTTCAACTCCAACAAGCTGGGCGAAGAGAAACAGAAGAACGACCTCCTGCGCCATCTGCTGGAGGATTTCGCCAAACCCGAGCTGAACATGCGCCCCTCGCGCATCGGCAACCTCGACGTCATCGGCAACGCCTACGAATTCCTCATCAAGAACTTCGCCTCCGACGCCGGCCGCAAGGCGGGCGAGTTCTACACCCCGCCCGAAGTCTCCGAGCTGATGGCCGAGATCATGGACATGGCCGAGGGAGAGGAGGCGTGCGATCCCGCCTGCGGTTCCGGCTCCCTGCTGATGAAATGCGGCCGCCGCGTCCAGGCCAAACACGGCTCGAAGAAATACGCCCTCTACGGCCAGGAATCGATCGGCAGCACCTGGGCGCTGGCCAAGATGAACATGTTTCTGCATGGCGAAGACAACCACCGCATCGAGTGGGGCGACACCATCCGAAATCCCAAGCTCCTCGATCGCGAGGACGCGCTAAAGCATTTCGACGTCGTCGTCGCCAATCCACCCTTCAGCCTGGACAAATGGGGCCAGGACGTAGCCGACAAGGATAAGTTCGGCCGCTTCCGCCGCGGCCTACCGCCGCGCACCAAAGGCGACTACGCCTTCATCCTTCACATGGTCGAGACCATGAAGCCTCGCACCGGCCGCATGGCCGTCGTCGTTCCGCACGGCGTGTTGTTCAGGGGGGCGATGGAGGGCAAGATTCGCCAGAAGCTGATCGAGGAAAACCTCCTAGACGCGGTCATCGGCCTGCCGGAAAAGCTGTTCTATGGCACCGGCATCCCCGCCGCGATCCTCATCCTGCGCAAGCGCAAGGCCGACCGCGACGTGCTGTTCATCGACGCCTCGCGCGAGTTCAAATCCGGCAAGAACCAGAATCAGCTGACCGCCGACAACATCGCCAAGATCGTCGAAACCTACCACGCCGGCGCCGCCGTCGAACGCTACGCCCATCTGGCGACCCCGGAGGAAATCGCCGCCAACGACTGGAACCTCAACATCCCCCGCTACGTCGACACCTTCGTCGAGGAAGCCGAAATCGACCTCGCCGCCGTCCGCGCCGAACGCCTCCGCCTCAAGGCCGAACTCGCCGAGCTCGAGATTAAGATGGACGGCTATCTGCGGGAGCTAGGCTACGAATGACCTTTTCCCTTGGACCGCCGGCTTCCAGGCGGCCGCCGATGGAACATCGGCCCCTTCTCACCCGCCGCCCCGTCCATCGGACCGCCGCCGTCCCGCCGACGCCCATCCGCCACCCAACCCAAGCGGGCCCGGCCCCCGGAACACCTCTCCCTGAGGGAGAGGGAGGGGCCCAGCGAAGCTGGGAGGGTGAGGGTCTAAATCGCCGCCTCTGTAGCCCCTCATCCTCCCACGCAAGAGCGTGGGCCCCTCCTTCTCCCAGACGGGAGAAGGGTCATGTGCGCACGGTCGGCGGCGCCGCCGCCAAGGCCGCCCCATGACCGGCGAAATCATCCTCTACCTCACCGAGGACGGCCAAACCCGCATCGCCCTGCGCGAGGTCGACGGCAATGTCTGGCTCACCCAGCTGCAGCTCGCCGAGCTGTTCCAGACCTCCGTCTCCAATATCAACAAACATATCAAAGGCATAATCGCCGACGGCGAGCAGGGCGAGGCAACTATTGAGGATTACTCAATAGTTCGATCCGAAGGCCCCCGCACCGTCTCCCGCCAGGTCGCCCACTACAGCCTGCCCATGATCCTCGCCGTCGGCTTCCGCGTCCGCTCCCCGCGCGGCGCGCAGTTCCGCCGTTGGGCCTCGACCACCCTTGCCGAGTACCTGGTCAAGGGCTTCGTCATGAACGACGAACGCCTTAAGGACCCGGGGGCCGACTATTTCGAGGAACTGCTCGCCCGCATCCGCGACATCCGCTCCTCGGAAAAGCTGTTCTACAAAAAGGTCCTCGATATCTACGCCACCAGTGTCGACTACGACCCCCGCGCCGAAGCCTCCGAGCGCTTCTTCCAGACCGTCCAGAACAAGATGCACTGGGCCGC
>JANXTX010000102.1 GCA_025352165.1 Caulobacteraceae bacterium
GCCGCCGCGCAGTTCTCAGCGAGCAGATCGCGATAGAGGGCGTAGTCGTCGTCGTTGAAGAATGTCCGCGCCCGGCCATTGCCGCGCTGCGTCACGTGGTGGGGAATACCGGGGATCACAAGACGCGCCATTCGGGCCATGGCGGCGACCTTGCGCCGGCCGATGGGGCCTGTCAATTAGATGCACTGTCACCGTAATTCGTAATTTCCCCCCGTCATAGGAATGCGTCGACGTATTCTCGGAGGGAGGCTAGCCCATCTCCGCGCGCACCTTGGCGCGGAGGACATCGATCGGGGCGAGGCCTTTGTCGGTCTTGAAGTGCCAGTAGGTCCAGCCGTTGCACGCGGGCTGGGACTGCACCATCGCGCCCATCTTGTGGATCGATCCGGTGAGATCGCCCATCGCCAGGCTGCCGTCCGCGCGGACCCGCGCGGCGCGCTCGCCCTTGGGACACCAGACCATGTCGCCGGGCCGCAGCAGGCCGGCCTCGACAATCTGCCCGAACGGGACGCGCGGCTCGGATTTCTTTGATCCGGTGATGTCGAGATCGGCAGGTGCGACCGGGATCACCTTGGCGATCCGCTGGCGCGCCAGTTCGGCGTATTTCGTGTCCCGCTCAATGCCGACATACCGCCGTCCCAGCCGCCTGGCCGCCGCGCCGGTCGTGCCGACGCCGAAGAACGGATCGAGGATGATGTCGCCGGGCCTTGTCGATGACAGGATCACCCGGTGCAGCAGGGCCTCGGGTTTCTGGGTCGGATGGGCCTTCGCGCCGGTTTCGTCCTTGATCCGTTCGTCGCCGGTGCACAGCGGCAGATTCCAGTCCGAGCGCATCTGCAGCTCTTCATTGGCCATCTTCAGCGCATCGTAGTTGAAGGTGTAGCGCCGCGCGCCGCGCGACTTGCTGGCCCAGATCAGGGTCTCATGGGCGTTGGCGAACCGGGTGCCCTTGAAGTTCGGCATCGGGTTGGATTTGCGCCAGACCACGTCGTTGAGGATCCAGAAGCCAAGGTCCTGCACCGACCGGCCGACGCGGAAAATATTGTGATAGCTGCCGATGACCCACAGCGCGCCGTCATCCTTGAGCACCCGCCGACAGGCGGTCAGCCAGGCGATCGTGAACTGGTCATAGGCCTCGAAAGAAGCGAAGCGATCCCAGTCGTCGTCAACGGCGTCGACCTTGGAGTTATCCGGGCGCAGCAGGTCTCCGCCGAGCTGCAGATTGTACGGAGGGTCGGCGAACACCAGGTCGACCGATTTCTCGGGCAGTTTCGCGAGCTGCTCGATGCAGTCGCCGACGATGATCTGATCAGGCACGAGAGTCATGGAAATCCCCGGTTGACTCCCATGGATGACCGGGGTCGGGTAAAGGTCGGGTTAATGGCAAAAACAATCACGCTTGTTGGTTTTTGGGGCGGCTGTTACGGTCGGAACGAGATCAATGCGCGTGACCGCCGTTGGCCGACGCCGCGTCCCGATGACGGCCCGGCAATTCACTTGAGGAAGAACAGATGAGCTCGATCACTCCGGTCCGCATGCCCAAATGGGGTCTCGCGATGCAGGAAGGCGCCATCGTCGACTGGCTGAAGCATGAGGGTGATACCGTCACCGACAGCGAGGACCTGGTCGATATCGAGACCTCAAAGATCAACAATGTCTGCGAAAGCCCCACCGCTGGCGTGTTGCGCCGGATTGTCGGTCAGCCCGGCGAGACCTTGCCCGTCGGGGCGTTGATCGGTGTTCTGGCGCCGCCGGAGGTTTCCGATGAGGAAATCGACGCGTTCATCGCCGAGTTCAACGCCAACTTCACGCCGGCCGCCGACTCCGATGAGGCGCAGGCCGCCATGGCGCTGAGCATGGTTCCCGTCGCCGAGGGCCGGTCGTTGCGCATGGGGCGGGCGGGGCAGGGCGATGGCGCGCCGGTCGTGCTGATCCATGGCTACGGCGGTGATCTCAACAACTGGCTGTTCAACCTCGAGGCACTTTCCGCCAAGGCCCCGGTGATCGCGTTCGACCTTCCCGGCCATGGCGGTTCTTCCAAGAATGTCGGCGACGGCAGCCTGGCGATGCTCGCTGGCAGCGTTGGCGATGCGCTGGCGGCGATCGGCGTGGAGCGCGCCCATCTGGTCGGTCACTCCCTCGGTGCGGCGGTCGCCGCGCGACTGGTCGCCGACCGGCCTGGCCTGGCGATCTCGCTGAGTTTGATCTGTCCGGCCTATTTGCCGGGCACGACGTTGTCGGAGACCTTCGTCAGCGGTCTGGTCGACGCGCAACGGGCCAAGGACATCAAGCCGCTGCTCGAACTCCTGCTCGCGGATCCCTCGATGGTGACCAAGGACATGGTCGAGGACATGGTGAAGTTCAAACGCACAGACGGGGTTGAAGAGGCCCTTTCTGCAATTCGCGACCGGATGCTGGACGGCGCCGACGCCAGGGCGCTGGCCGCGGACCTCGGCAAGCTGCCGAGAACCCTGGTTATTGCGTCGCGCGCCGACAGGATCGTCGGCGCTCCGGACGAGGCCGCGCTGCCCGGGAACGTGCGGGTGGCATGGATCGAGAACGCCGGCCACATGCCGCACCTGGAGCAGGCGAACGAGGTCAACGCCTTGCTGGGAGCGCAGATCGATAGCTGAGGATCAGGCCGTCGGCATCGGCAGGCGGCCTTCTCGCAACGCCAGCAAAGTCTGGCCAATGAAGTTGCGAAGCAGCACGCGGCGCGGGCGGTCATCCCAGACCTCGCGGTTCAGCAACAGGCCTTCCATGGCGGCGATGCAGAAATCCATCGCCAGCTCATACATCGGCAGCTTGTCCTGCCATTCCGGGAAGGCGCTCAGCACCGTTTCCCGCTCGACCTCGACGAACCGTTTCGCCTTGGGAAGGAAGATCTCGCGCAGTTCCGGGTCGGTGCGCGATGCGACGGACAACTCGAGATAGGCGGCGTACTCGCGCGTCAGCACGCTTTGCCAATAGAGCTCGATCCCCGCCTGGTCGCGCACCCGCGCCTCGTCGCTGAGCTCGCTGATGCGCGTGACGAACTGCTCCATCCGACGAAAGAATGTGTAGTCGATCACCGCGCCGACCAGGTCCTGCTTGGTGGCATAGTGATGCAGCATCGCGCCCCGCGAAATACGGGCGGTCTGGGCAATCATCTGGGTGGTTGTGCGTGCGTAACCGCACCGCTCCAGGCAATCGATCGCTGCCTCCAGTATGGTGATCCGCGTCTGGATACTCTTTCGCTGCTGCCAGCCCTGCCCCTGGGTGTCCAGCCCCTCAGGTTCCAGCGTCTGCAGACCTTGATCCATGAGGTTCATGTCATCTTACCCGGCCGCGTGTTCGCGACTCTTTGTGTGAGTTTAGGCGCGTCGGACCGAGATGTGTCAAATCGCCCATCAGGCGACGCAGGACAGACTCATTGTCCGAAAGCTGGTTCAAATTCTCGCCCCGCCGCGCGATTGCAATGGACGCGTCAGCGGCAACGACAGTATAGTTGGCGCAATAAAAAACAAGCTGTCCGGTTTTTGACAGCCCGTGGTTCCCGAGGAGATGCGAATGGGCCTGGGTTTGCAGGGAATGAATGCCGTTCTGGCCGCGCCCACCCGTCCGATCCCGACCGGAACAAGCTTCGCCGTCCGCGACGGCGTAATCAATCACGTACACTCCTGAGGAAACAGAAATGACTGACACCCCCCCGCCCCGCATCAACTGCGTCCTCGTCGCCGCGGGAAAATATCATGACATCGACTATGCCCGCCTCGAACTGATGAAGATCCTCGCCGAGGACGAGCGGGTGCGAGTGCGCGTTTTCGAGGACTACTCGAACCTCGATGCGATCCGGGCCGCCGACTTCCTGGTGACCTACACCTGCGATGTCACCCCGAGCCTGGTTGAGCAGGAGGCGCTGCGCGCCTACGTCGCCGGCGGCGGCAAATGGCTGGCGCTGCACGGCACCAACTCGATCCTTCGCTTCACCGCCACAGGTGTGGACTCACCGCGCTGGGCCCCGCATTTCATGGAAACCCTCGGATCGCAGTTCATCGCCCACCCGCCGATCGCGCCCTATCAGGTGACGGTCGCCGATCCGGAACACCCGCTGGTCAAGGGCGTCGAGCCGTTTGACGCCAACGATGAGCTCTACCTCTCGGAATATCATGCCGAACTGAAGGTCCTGCTGGAGACCGAGTTCGAGGGGCACGTCGAGGGCTTCGTTGACTCGGAATGGCCAAAGGCCAAGCACCCGGTGTTCTATCTGCGCCAGCTGGAAAAGGGCTGTATCCTCTATCTGACGCTGGGCCACTGCCGCGGTCACTATGACATGCAGCCGCTGATGGACTACTACCCCAGCGTCGAGAAAGGGTCCTGGGAACTGCCAGTGTTCCATGACCTCGTTCACCGCGGCGTCGCCTGGGCGAAAGGCGAAGCGTAGAAAGTTTCACTTCTCCCGCCTGGGAGAAGGCGAACGGCCCGCGCCCCTTGGTGTGGGAAGATGAGGGTCTTTCTGTCAACACTACAGACCCTCACCCTCCCAGCTTCCGTCTACGCCAACGCTTCGGCGGACAGGTCGCTGGGCCCCTCCCTCTCCCAAACGGGCGAGGTGGTCTGTGGATCAACTTCGAAATCTGTGAAGGCCTCGGCCAAGTTGGGAATAGCGGAAAACCTTGCGGCTTCGCCGCGGCGGCCGGTGTCTTTTCTAGGTTCCGGCGCTCGCGGCGGGACAAAGATGCCGGCTATCGCGGTAGGGACGCCCATTACTGAGCGCCCCCCGCACAGAACCGGACGTGCGGCTTTCCCGCATCCGGCTCCCACCTTGGGTGTTTGACGGCGAAGCGCTGGCGTGGCCAGGGATGGCGGATGT
>JANXTX010000106.1 GCA_025352165.1 Caulobacteraceae bacterium
ATCAGACGGATGCCATCCAGGGCGTTGCTGAAGCCCGCCAGGCTGTCGGTGTTGAGTTCGGCGATCATGTCCCAGCGGCCGTTGGTCATGTGCACGCGTTCGACCTGCGGGAACCCGCGCAGCGCCCGCAGCACCGCGCCCGACCGTTCACCCTCGACGGCGATGGCCATGATCGCGCGGACGCGCTCGGCCTCGCTCTCGGCCCGCGCCTTGACGGTGAATCCGACGATATCGCCGCGCGCGATCATCCGGTCGATGCGGTTCTGCACCGTGCCGCGCGACACCTTCAGGGTCTTGGCGAGCGTCGCGACCGGCGCCCGCGCATTGGCGCGCAGGAGCGCGATCAATCGCTGATCGCATTCATCCAAAGCGGATCTCCAGCAAATAGATCTACCGTCATGGCCGGGCCTGTCCCGGCCCCCCATCGTAGTCCCGTGGGCACTTCCTGAGTTTTTCCCCGGTCGGTCAATGGGTGGCCGGGATAAGCCCGGCCATGACGGTAGCTAAAACACAAGCGATAAGCGAACCCCCATTTCTATCATATCGTTACTCATATCGCTCAGATTGTCATAATTTCTCGCATATTCCAACCTTTCTCCTGCTTTTCGTTAGCACGCGTCAATGCGACCCTCTGCTTCGCCCAGACGACACGGGCCAGCACTGAGGACTGAGCCATGAACACCCAGCCCACCTATCTGATGACCGACGCCGCCGCGTTCGATGTCGCCTACACGATCAATCCCTGGATGAAGCCGGATGTCTGGAGCGCCGATCCCGCCGCGCACCGTCGCGCCGCGCTCGATGGATCGACCGCGCTGCGCTTTGCCCTCGAGGACTGCGGCGCCGTCGTCCACACTGTTCCGGCCGTAGAAGGCCAGCCCGACCTCGTCTTCCCCGCCAACGCCGGCATCGTGCTCAACGGAAAGGCGCTGGTCGCCCGCTTCCGTCATGCCGAGCGTCGTGGCGAAGAGCCCCACTTCATGGCGGCCTTCGAAAACCTCAAGGCCCAGGGCCTGCTGACCGAGGTCGCCTTCATCGAGGGCTGCTTCCAGGAGGGCGCCGGCGACTGCATCTGGGACGCCTCCCGTAGCCTGTTCTGGGTCGGCAGCGGCCCGCGCTCTACGCCGGAATCGGCGCAGATCATCGCCGGCCATTTCGGCCAGCAGGTCGTCCACCTTCCGCTCGCCACCGAGCAGTTCTATCATCTCGACACCTGTTTTTGCCCGCTCAGCGGCGGCGAAATTCTCTACTATCCGCCGGCGCTGACTGAGGAGGCGCTGCGCCGCCTGCACGATCTGGTCCCCGCCCATCTGCTGATCGAGGCAACCGCCGAGGACGCCGCGGGCTTCTGCGTCAATGCCGTCTGCCTGGGCCGCACCATCGTCATGGCCAAGCCTCCGCTCGCCCTGCGCGATCGCCTGACCGAGCGCGGCTACAATGTCATGGGCGTCGATCTTTCGCCTTTCATCCTTTCGGGCGGCGGCGCATTCTGCATGACGCTTCGCCTGGATCTGAAGAGCGTCGTCGCCCGGGCCGCGATCCGAGCCGACTCCGAACTCGTCGCCGGGTGAACACGACCATGAACACCATGCTGATGGAGGCGCCGGTGAGCGCCACGACCGACTACCTCGCCCTCGAAGCCGAATACGGCGCGCGCAACTACAAGCCGCTCGACGTGGTGATCACGCGCGGCGAAGGCGTCTATTTGTGGGACGTCGAGGGCCGCAGGTACCTCGACTGCCTGTCCGCTTATTCGGCGGTCAACCAGGGACACTGCCATCCGCGCATCCTGGAAGCGATGATCAAGCAGGCCGGCCGCCTGACCCTGACCTCGCGCGCCTTCCGCAACGACCAGCTCGGGCTGTTCTACGAAGAACTCTGCACTCTGACCCGCTCGCACTCGGTGCTGCCGATGAACACCGGCGTCGAGGCGGTCGAAAGCGCGCTGAAAGTCGCCCGCAAGTGGGGCTATGACATCAAGGGCGTGCCGGCCAACCAGGCCGAGATCATCGTCTGCGCCGACAACTTCCACGGCCGCACCCTGTCGGTGGTCGGCTTCAGCACCGATCCCGCCTCGACCAGCGGCTTCGGCCCGTTCGGCCCGGGGTTCAAGGTCGTGCCCTATGGCGACGCCGCCGCACTGGAAGCCGCGATCACCCCCAACACCGTCGCCTTCCTGGTCGAACCAATCCAGGGCGAGGCGGGCGTGATCATCCCGCCGACCGGCTACATGCAAAAGGCGCGGGAGCTGTGCACCCGCCACGACGTCATCCTGATCCTCGACGAGATCCAGACCGGCCTCGGCCGCACGGGCAGGCTGCTCGCGGAAGAGCACGAAGGCGTCGAGGCTGACCTGACCCTGATCGGCAAGGCGCTGTCCGGCGGTTTCTATCCGGTTTCCGCCGTGCTCTCGAACAAGGAAGTCCTCGGCGTGCTGAAGCCCGGCGAGCACGGCAGCACATTCGGCGGCAACCCGCTCGGCTGCGCCGTCGCCCGCATGGCCCTGAAGGTCCTGGTCGACGAAGGCATGATCGACAACGCCGCCCACATGGGGGAGCGCATGCTCGCCGGCCTGAATGCGATCCAGAGCCCGGCGATCAAGAACGTCCGTGGCCGCGGCCTGATGATCGCCGTCGAACTGCACCCGGAAGCCGGCGGCGCCCGCGCCTACTGCCAGGCGCTGCAGACCCGTGGTCTCCTCTGCAAGGAAACCCACGACCACACCATCCGCATCGCCCCTCCCCTGGTGATCACCGAAGGTCAGGTCGACTGGGCCCTTGAACAGTTCGACGCGGTTTTGCGGGGCTAAGCCCACTTCTCCGCGATCAAGCCTCGGCGAACTGTGGCTTCGGCGCCTTCTCCAGATAGTATGGGTGTTGCGCGCTGAACACCTCAACCAGCTCGATGACATTGCCGTCCGGGTCGCGGCCGTAGGTGGCGCGAAACGTGCCAGGCGGGCCGACATCGATCGGCGGGTTATGGAATCGCATGCCGTTGGCCGACAGCCGCTCATACTCCGCATCGATGCCGGTGACGTTGAGACCGATATGGGTGATCCCGGTGTCGCAGACCGGATAGTCGGGATCACGCGCCGAGCCCCGCGGCGTGAGATATTCGAAGAACTCCAGAAAGCAGTTGCCGGCCTGCAACATCGCCGCCTTGGCCGAGGAGTTGGCCAGCCCGACAATCGCGTCGATATCATCCTGGCCGGCCTCCCATCCCCCGCGCGAGACCAGGGTGAAGCCGACCACGTCGACATAGAAGCTGACTATTCGGTCGATGTCGTGGGTAGCGATTGCGGTGTGGTGCATTCCGTTGATCATTTCGCGTACTCCATTGCCGCCGCCGCCGCCGCGGCCAGTTCATGGGCCCAGGGATTGCGGCGCAGGGTCAGGCCGCCGTTCACCTGCAAATTCTGTCCGGTCAGGAAACACTCGTCGCTGCTGAGCCAGACGGCCGCCGCGGCGATGTCGTCGGAGGTGCCGACCCGGCCAAGCGGATAGCTCTCCGCGAACACCTTTTCCGCCCACGGACGCTCAGCAAGGTTGGTCATCGGGCTATCCGTGGCGCCGGGCGAAATCGAATTGGCGCGGATGCCGCGCGCGCCGAACTCATTGGCGACGCAACGAATCAGGTGATCGGCGCCGGCCTTGGTCCCCATATAGGCGGCGTGATTGTTCAGCATGATCGTGGCCGTCGCCGAGCTGATCTGGATGATCGAACCGCCGTGATCCATGGCCTCGATCATCGCCTGGTAGAAGAAGAACGGACCCTTGAACTGCAGGTCCATGATCCGGTCGATGTCTTCCTCGGTGGAGTCCAGGAACGGCGAGAGATAGCCCCAGCCGGTTGAATTCACCCCGATGTCGACCTTGCCGAGCTTCTCCAGCGTGAAGTTGGCCAGCGCTACATTGTCGGCCTTGCGGGTGATGTCGCAGACCGCGGCATAACCGCCAATCTCGTCGGCCAGACGTTGCAGCGGTTCGATCTGCCGCCCGGCCACCACGACCTTCGCCCCCTCCGCCGCGAACCGCCGGGTGATGTGCTGGCCAATGTTGTCCTTGCCCGCCGCGCCCAGCACGATCGCCGCCTTACCCTGCAGTCTGCCCATATGCTCCCTCATTCGGTTTCTGTTTGGGACCATTGAGACCCAAACCGGGGCAATAGTCACCTGCCAGGGAACACGGGCGCTCAGGCGCTGGTCGTTAGCGGCAACCGGCCCCTTCTCAACTCCGCGCGTCGGGCCCGCACCACCCGGGCAGGAAGGCGGCGTCCTTTGCCTTCGCCAGCGCCAGAGCGCGCGCCAGGGCGTCGTCGAAGCTGTCGGTAATCGTCTTGGGCCTGATCCGTCCGCGCAGGAAATCAGCCCACAGGAACTCGCTGAACGGGGTCATGTCCTTGGCGTAGCCGCCGGCATGACGCAGTTCGCCCGCAAGGCTGCGATAGGGATCGTCCTTGAGCTTGGCGATGCTGGTCGGGATAGCGTCGAAGCCGACCCTCACGCCAACGGTGTCATAGGTGTGGCACCAGTTGCGGTTGTCCAGGAACCGCCAGAAGGAGATCTTCGACAACGCCGATAGATCGGCCACCACCGTGACCAGGACCGCCTCCACCTTGTCCTCGTACAGGGCCCGCGCAAGGTGGTGGTTGTCGATGATGTAGTGGCGCCCCTTCGGCCCAAGCACCGAGGGGATCATGTGACGACCAAGAAAGTTGTCGCCGGCCCGGGCGCTGAGTTCCTTGAACCGCTTGCGCTTTTTCTCAACCTCGCGAAAGCCGACAGTTATCTGCGTCGGTCGCAGATCGGCGATAGGGACGGGCTTGAGCAGAGGTTCGTGCGCTGTCATTCGAATACTCTACGAAACAGAACCCCGTGCCGCCATCCCCACCCAGGACTTCACCACAGCGCGCTGACGACGGCGCCGATCACAACGGCAATCATGGACGCCCAGTATCCGCCACATACCGCAATCCACACGCTAATGACGCTTCACACAAAACCTCCTGTCTGAGTTGTGCGCCACTGGATTTCGGTAAGCAGAAATCATACCGTGTCTCGCGTGCAGTTCGGAGAAGCAGTCATGGCCGCAAGCGCGAAACGAACGTTCAGCCTTCCCGTCGAGCAGTCTCGCTACATCGACAAACTGGTCGACGCGGGAGTCTACGCGACCAGCAGCGAAGTCATCCGTTCAGGCCTGCGCGCACTCCAGGAGAGGGATGCCGCGGTTGAGCGATGGCTCCGCGAAGAGGTCGTACCAGTAGCCGCCGCCATGCAGGCCGACCCATCCGCCGCCATTCCGATCGATGACGTGTTCGATGAAATTCGCGCCCTGCATGCGGCCCGCCTGAACACCGCCGACAGTGCCCCATAGCGTCATCTTCGCGCCACGCGCGCGGGATGATCTGCGTGAACTCTATCTATTTATTGCCGCCCGCTCGGGAGAAATGCGCGCGCTCGCCTACATCGAACGTATCGAAGTCCATTGCCGTGGCTTCGCCACGTTCCCGGAGCGAGGAACACAGCGAAACGACCTCCTTCCCGAGTTGCGTCTCATTGGATTTGAACGGCGGGTCACTCTCGCGTTTCATGTCGGGCCCGACACAGTGACCTTCGACCGTATTCTCTATGGCGGCCGTGACCTCGGCGCAGTGTTCGACGACGAAGGAAAATGACGCCAAAACCTCAGACTGCGACCGTCCTTGATCGACGAGTAGTCCTGTCCTCCCTGGCCGGACCGCTCGTCGCGACGCCGTTTGCCAATGCCTTTGCGGGCACTTCCCTCGCCCCGGGTTCGGGAGCGGGCAGATCGAAATCCCGCCTGATCCTGCTGGGCACCGGGGGCGGCACGACGCCAAAGACCAACCGCTCGGCGCCGGCGCAGGTGATTGTCGTCGACGGCGCGTCCTATGTGATCGACTGCGGTAATGGCGTGGCCAGGCAGATGGTGCTGGCGGGGTTGAAGCTGGCGTCGCTGCGCGGCGTCTTCATCACCCACCACCACTCCGACCACAACGCCGACTACGGCAATCTGCTGCTGCTGAGCTGGGCGGCGGACCTGGCCAGCCGGGTCGATAGCTATGGCCCGCCGCCGCTGGCGGAAATCACCCGCCTGTTCCTGCGAATGAGCGATGTGGACATCCGCACCCGCATGGCCGACGAGGGCCGCCCGCCCCTGCAAGACCTGATCTCCGTGCACGAGTTCAGCAAAGGCGGCCCCGTCATGCGAGACGCCAATGTGAAGGTCACCGCCGCGCTGGTTGATCATCCCTCGGTGATGCCGGCTTTTGCCTATCGCTTTGATTGTCCGGACCGCTCGATCGTCATTTCGGGCGACACACGGCCCTGTGAGAACCTTGTGCGCCTGGCCCGGGGCGCGGACGTGCTGGTGCATGAGGTGATGTACCTGCCGGCCCTGGAAGCCCTGATCGCCAGCGAGCCGAACGCCAGAACGCTGCGCGAACACCTTCTGGCCAGCCACACCACCACCGAGCAGGTCGGCGCCATCGCCACCCGAGCTGGCGTGAAGACGCTGGTGCTGTCGCACTTCGTGCCGGGCGGCTATCCATTCATCGCGGACGAGGTCTGGTACGACGCGGTGCGCCCGTTCTTTTCCGGCAAACTGATCGTCGGGCGGGACCTGATGGAGATCTTCTGATGCGCGTGACGGCTATCCTGCTGGCTGCGGCCCTATGCGCCGCGGCCGGCTCCGTGGCCGCCCAGGATGATGGGTCGGGCCAGGTCTTCCTGCCGGCGGCCAGCGACCTGCCCGAGCAACTGCCCTCCGGCGCCATGTTCATGCTGCCCAGGCAATGGACGCTGCGGTTCACATCGTTCGGCGCCGTGGCCGAACCACCCGAGCTGGACGCCGACGTCGCCATCATCGAATTGCCCGCGGCCGCCGATGCGAGAGCGGCGGTTGACCCGGCCTGGCATTACGGTGACAGTGCACTTAATTGACACGCCCCACCGGCCGGCGCAAAGTCGCCGGCATGGCCCGAATGGCGCGTCTTGTGATCCCCGGTATTCCCCACCACGTGACGCAGCGCGGCAATGGCCGGGCGCGGACATTCTTCAACGACGACGACTACGCCCTCTATCGCGATCTGCTCGCTGAGAACTGCGCGGCGGC
>JANXTX010000041.1 GCA_025352165.1 Caulobacteraceae bacterium
CGTCCGCGGCATCTGCGATCTGCTGGATGCTCGCAGGCCGCGAAGCGATGGTCGATCCTACGCCGATCAGATCGAGTTCGTCGTCGACCGGCCGGGACATGACCGCCGCTATGCCATGGACGCCGCCAAGATCGAGCGCGAACTGGGCTGGCGCCCACAGGAGACCTTCGAGACAGGCCTCGCCAAGACCGTCGACTGGTATCTCGAAAACCAGTCCTGGTGGGGCCCGATCCGCGAACGGGCCTACGCCGGCGAGCGGCTCGGGTTGGCCAAATGACCGATATCCTGGTTACGGGGGGAACGGGCCAGGTCGGACAGGAACTGCGAGCGGCCGCGTTGCCCGCGGGATGGGTCCTGCACACGCCAGGACGCAACGAACTCAACCTATTGGATGTCGCCGCATTGACGGCTGCGGTCGCCGCCCGACCCTGGGGAGCGGTGATCAATGCCGGAGCCTATACCGCAGTTGACCGCGCCGAGAGCGATAGCGCAACCGCCTGGGCGGTTAACATGACCGCGCCACGGACCCTGGCCGTCGCGACCGCGGCCAAGGGAATTCCGCTGATCCAGGTCTCTACCGACTATGTCTTCGCCGGCGATAAAGCCTCCGCTTACGTCGAGACTGATCCGGTCGGCCCGCTCGGGGTCTATGGCGCCTCGAAACTGGGCGGAGAGATCGCCGTCGGCGCCCTTAATCCGCGCAGCGTCATTTTTCGCACGGCGTGGGTGGTAAGTCCCATCGGGACAAATTTCGTGAAGACAATGCTGCGGCTGGGCGCTGAACGCCCGTCGCTGCGCGTCGTCGCCGATCAGCACGGTGCGCCGACGACGGCGCGAGAGATCGCCCGCGCGCTGTTGATCGTCGCGGAACGCATGGTGACCGATGCGACCGCGCCGACAGGCATCTATCATTTCGCCTGCGCGGGCGAGGCGACATGGTGCGATCTTGCCCGTCACGTCTTCGCCCGGGTCGCGCTGGCAGGCCGAGCAGCACCGACCGTCGAAGCCATCACCACCGCCGACTATCCCACGCCCGCAAGGCGCCCGGCTAATTCGAGACTTGATACTCATTGTATCAATCGGGACTTCGGCATAACGCCTCGCGACTGGCGTGACACCGTTGCCGAAACGGTCAAAGAACTTTTGGCGAAAAACTGAACTTTCCACGGGGGAACAGGAATGAAGGGCATTATTCTAGCGGGGGGAGCGGGATCCCGTTTGCATCCAGCTACGCTGGCGATCAACAAACAACTGTTGCCTATCTACGACAAGCCGATGATCTACTACCCTATTTCAGCGCTGATGCTGGCAGGCATACGCGACATTCTGATCATTTCATCGCCGGAATACCTAGAAAACTTTCGCGCGCTTTTCAAAGGTGGCGACGCGTTTGGTCTCAACATCGAGTATGCGATTCAGCCGCGGCCCGAGGGTCTGGCGCAGGCTTTCGTGATCGGCCGCGAGTTCGTCGGCGACGACGCGGTCACCCTGGTGCTCGGCGACAACATCTTTTTCGGCGCCGGTCTCGGTGATCGGCTGACGGGTGCAGCCGCCCGGTCGAGGGGTGCGACCGTCTTCGCCTATCACGTCGACGACCCCGAACGATATGGGGTAGTAAACCTCGATGCCGACGACCGTCCGACCGCAATCGAGGAAAAACCGCGCAATCCCACGTCACCGTGGGCAGTCACCGGGCTGTACGTCTATGACAATGACGTCCTGGACATCGCAGCCAACCTGAAACCATCCGCGCGTGGTGAACTGGAAATCACGGACGTCAACCGCGTATACCTCGAACGTGGCGACCTGAACGTCGAACGCCTGTCGCGCGGCTACGCCTGGTTCGACACCGGCACTCACGACTCCCTCCTCGAGGCTTCACAGTTCGTGCATGTCATGCAAAAGCGTCAGGGAGCCTTCATTGCCTGTCTTGAGGAGATCGCATTCGAACAAGGGTTCATCGACAAAACTCAACTTCTGGAACGGGCGCACATATTCAGAAAGACAGCCTACGGACAATATTTACGCGCATTGGCAATGGCTGCTTCGCCGCCAGTCGCCCTCGGGGATTAGCACGGCATCGCAAATCTTCGCTCGTTAAATGTGGCCGCCACCCAATGGACCGTTGAAAACCCGAAAGCCGCCTTGAATGCACGCTGGTTGTCATTCTCAATTCGGCTTCGACCAGGCAGCTGCTTCGTTTTGTCGCGCTTACCAACCATTAATCAGTGGGACGTTCTCGACTAGGGCCTGTCGTCATTTGAGCCAAATAACCGCAGCCACGAGATATACCGCCGCGAGAAAGTTTCGCGCGGTTTTTTCATAGCGTGTGGCGATGGCTCTGAACTGTTTGAGATCGGCGAAGAAATTTTCGATCAGGTGCC
>JANXTX010000373.1 GCA_025352165.1 Caulobacteraceae bacterium
ATTCGTCGAGGGAATCCCCTTTCTCGACCTCCCGGGCCCACGCTCGATCACAATGTCGTTAGCGTTGCACAGCCCTGGGGTCAACTCCAACCGAGAGTTAAGGCTAAGTCCCTGTTTCCTAAGTACTTACAGAGACATACGCGGACGCGAAGGGACTAATAGCGGTGGAGCGCAAGGAAGGCGCGCGCATCCTCATCGGTTATCCGAACAACGCGGCCGATTTTGTGGGCATGTAACTTTCCGTTGGCGATCCAGCGCTGCACGGTCTTGGGCACGACGCCCATGAGTGCGGCGAACTCGCCGATCGTGTAGGCTTGCGAAAGGGAAGGGCGGTGCTTCAGCATTGTGGGCAGTTCCTTGGGACAGAAAGTAGACGTGCGGACGCGCGCCCGCACCGCAGGTGATTGGGGGCGGTCACGGTAGGGGTTGAGACGTCGAGACAACTGTTCGAGCGTCGAGCCAGGCTTCGATGTCGGAGCGGCGGTAGCGCACGGACCTTGATATTTTTATGTACTGCGGCCCAACACCGTTCAGGCGCCAAATTCGCAAGGTGATCTCCGCAACACCCCAGAGCCTGCTCACCTCCTCGGTGGACAGGAGTTCCAAGGGGTCAAAGCGGAGCCCATCGCCAAATGGATGTTTGGGAGCGTCAGTGGGTAGTTGCGACACGGGGACATCTCGCGTTCATGATCGAGAAGCAGCGAAGCGTCACGACCTGACGGATGCGAGTCCTGGCGGGCGGCTTTTCCGGGGACGACGCGCCGGCGGGCGGGGGGCGGAACGCCGAAAATCCCTGGCGTTGTTGGAAAAACATGATGCCCCAATATTTTGAAAGAATCCGATTGCATTTGAAGTCTGATTGGCAATTTCCGCGTCAGCGAATCGTTTGGCTCGCCGGTATTTCGGGCGACGCCCATGGCGACCACAGTTGGCGTGACGCCACGCGACAACAACTGACGGTGAATTCTACCCAAATGCGGCCCGGATTCCCTCACCAACCCCACCAATCGACGGGTGGAAGCGCGGTGGCTGTATCAGACCGGTCGCTCACGGAGCGCAGGCGCAAAACGTGGCGAAATTCTGTTCGTTGGGGGGCGGCCTCGTGGAGGCTCCAGTATCGATGGAAATCGGCGAGACGTGAATGTTCATACGCGCCAATATCAGGACTCCTCAACACAAAATGGTTTGCCCCGGCGTCCGAATTTACAGCCAACTATCAAAAGAGTTGCGCCATGGAGGCGTTGTGATAGGGTCGCAAAAGGACGAGGATTGAGGGGATATGCTCATGCGTGCGTCGGTTGTGTCGTTTTTCATAGGCGCGGTTTGCCTGGTTTCAGCGGCTGTTTCGGCCGAACCGCCCGTGACTCCGACTGATGCGTTCGTGAAGGCGCTCCAGGCCGCACCGTGCCCGAGCGGTCACCTCCGCAATAAGAATGGACTCTGTCCAGCCGTTAGCACGGACACGGAGGGTTTTTCGTTGTTCGACTCGGCCCCTGCGTCTGGCCCCGCGACGCCCAATACTGGCGCTCCGAAGGCCGTGATCGCGCATCGGACGAGGGTCGCGTCAATTACGCCTCCGCGTTCTACGCTCCTGGCCCCTGTCGCGACTGGCAATCCGCTGAGCGACCTGTTGATCACCTTCAAACTCGGATCGGCGGAACTCACCGATCACGGCAAGGCCCAAGCCCGCAGTTTCGCACAGGCTCTTCTAATTCCAGCTCTCGCCAGCGCCCACGTCGAAATCGCCGGTCACACCGACGCCAGCGGCCCCGAGGCACTGAATATGGTATTGTCCCAGGCCCGCGCCGACGCTGTGAAAGCGTACATGGTCAGCCAGGGGATCGACGGGGCGCGCCTGACGACCAAGGGCTATGGATCGCAGGATCTTGCTGTTCCGAATTCTCCGCGTGACGCGGCCAATCGTCGGGTGGAGGCGCGGCGGCTGGATTAAGATGTCGAAATACCGGCGATGATGCCCGCCTCGGAGGCGAGCGGGCATTCGATCGTATCAGAAGGGGGTAGAATGGGACGTAGCGTTCGATGGGCGGCGACGGCTTTGGCGGTTGCGGGCGCACTGCTGGTTGCGGCGACACGCGCTTCGGCCCAGGCGGTTGTACAACCGCCTCCCAGTCCCACCCCCGGCTTGACGACCCGCGAACAGTTGAATCCCGCCGCGCAGACTGAACCCTCCCGACGGCGGCGGGCGGGCGACCTGTTCACCGCGCCCCAGCCCGAGGAGTGCGCGCTACGGGGAACGACTTTCAAATTCACTTTGCATGAAGTGATAGTCGCAGGCGCGGCCGGTCTTTCCGCCGCTGATCAGAAGAATGCCTGGGCTGATTTCGCTGGCCGTGAAATCACCACCTCCGACATCTGCGAGATTCGTGACCGCGTCGCCGCCCGGCTGTTCCGCAACAGCATCCTCGCGCGGGTGATCATACCTGAACAGCACATCACCGCTGACGGCGTCGTCAAGCTGACGGTGATTGAGGCGCAGATCGTGTCCGTTCGGTTCCATGGCGAGATTGGGCCGGTGCAGGGCAAGGTCGAGGCCATTCTCAATCACTTGCGGAACCTGGCGCCGTTCAATCTAGATACGGCGCAGCGCTATCTGCTGCTCGCCAATGACGTTCCAGGCGTGCATGCCAGCGCCCGCCTGTCGCACTCGACCGCGACCGACGCTACTGGAGGCTCGCTCGATCTCGACGTCGACCTCAGCCGCAATCCCTTCGACGTGCTGGGCGAGATCCAGAACCTAAACTCAAAAACCCTCGGCCCCTGGAGCGGCATTGCCCGGCTCGACCTCAACAGCCTCACACCATTGGGGGAACAGACGAGCCTGATCGCCTATTCGACGCTTGGAAATTCCTCCCAGGAAGTGATCCAGGCTATCGAGCAGGCGCGCATCGGCAACGATGGTCTCTACGCCCAGGCCTCATTCGCCTATGGCCGGTCGCACCCAGGCGGCATCCTGGCGCCCCTTGACCTGCGCGGCAATTCCTATGTCGGGACGCTCGAAATCGAGGACCCTGTGATCCGCATGAAGCGGCTCAACCTGACCCTGGGCGGTGGCTTCGACATCATCAGCCAGACCACCGATGTGACCGGTGCCGGCGTGCTGACCGACGACGCACTGCGGATCCTTTGGTTGCGCGCGAAGGCCAATGCTCGAAGGGACTTCCCCGAGCCGGTATTGGGCACCTTTGTTACCGGAACCGCCGATGTGACGGTCGATCTGCGCAAGGGCATTGATGCGCTCGGCGCCAACGGGGCCGGTGCTCTACATCCGTCTCGTTTCTCAGGCCGTTCCGACGCGTTTGTCGCCCGGGAGGATGGAACTTTTGCCTTGCGATTTGAGCCGGTGGGCCAGCGTGACACGCCGATTACCTTGAGCGCCCACATCCAGGCACAGTGGGCCGACAGGCCTTTGCTCGCCTATGAGGAGCAGGCTATCGGCAACCTCACCGTCGGCCGTGGCTATGACCCCGATGCTGCATCCGGCGACCGCGTGATCGCAGCGGAAATCAAGGCGGAGGCCGGGCCCCTGCCGATCGGATCATGGCTGAAGGCTGGGTATCCGTTCAGCATTGGTCCCTACGGTTTCTACGACATTGCCCGGGTCAACAATCTCGATAGCGGCTCGGTGGATGTAACCGTCCGATCGGCGGGCGCTGGCCTTGAGATTGTGTTCCCGTTCCAGGCGCGTGGTCGTCAGGGATTGATCCACGCTGATGTCTCCTATGCATTTCCGCTCGATAATCCCAGCTTCCCCGCGCCTAAGCCTCCGTCACGAGTCCTGTTCACCCTCGTCGTCGACTACTGATTGTCCGCGCTCTATCCAAAGGACACCGAAGATGCCCTCCACAAGCAAAAGTAATGGAACTATGATATCGGGGGCGAGGCTGAGGAAGCTGTTGCTGGGGGGGACGGCGATTTGCGGGACCCTGATAGGGGGCGTTGGTCACGCGACAGCTCCCCCGCTTATATTGCCAACTATAAGTGGCCTAACCGTAATTACAAACGGACCACCTGTAGCCATTCCGCAAAATCCGCACCCGAACCTACCTTCTAATGTCGGATATCAATCTCTGGGAGGCGCCGCTCCAACATATGGAGTCACAAAGGTTGGAAACGGGAATAACACTTATTATACTGGAGCGGTAAGTATAGATTCATCGAGGACGATTATTGATTGGTCGACATTCGCGGTCGGATCGCATAATATATTGGATTTTTCGTGTAACTCCTGCGCGGCTACATTTACTGTAATAAACAGAATACAGTCGGGCTCAATTAATATTGATTCTGGCGGAAATGTAAATGCCCTCGCGGGAAATGTTTGGTTCTTTGCAAATGGCGTTTTTATAAACGGTAAAGTGCATGCCCAAGGTGTATTGAGCAGCAATTATACTTCTATCACAAGCGACCCCGATTTTTTGAATTCGGCAAAGTCGATTCCGGAATTCAAACTGGAGCTTTTGAACAACCTTGATCCGTCAATGGGAGCTCTAATTGAGCTTTCGGGATCAACTACGGCAAC
>JANXTX010000209.1 GCA_025352165.1 Caulobacteraceae bacterium
GATCCCGTCCCAATCTTCGTTCGAAAGCGCCGCGTGAGTCATCGAAGTCTGGAATCACAAGCGATTCCAGCGCGCAAGCCCTTATTTTAGCGCCTATGGGCTTTCGCCGGGGAGAGCGGGGGTGGGAATTAACCTCGCACAGGTCGATTTCGGTCGATTTCGGTGACAGTGCATTAATTGGCCGTCCTTCACGTTAACCGAACCTTCCATACCGCGAGTTAAGTGCACTATGACCGTTACCCTTCGCCCCATCGGCAGCCAATAGTCTCGCTACAGAGAGTAGCTATCGCCCGTTCGCCCCATGGTTCAGGTACCACTGGTAGGCGCTGGCCGCCCCCTCGCGCAGACCGAAGCGGGGTGACCAGCCGAGGGCGCGCAGGCGGGAGATGTCTAGCAGTTTGCGCGGCGTGCCGTCGGGCTTGGTCGGGTCGCTGACGACGTCGCCCTTGAAGCCAACGACATCGGCAACCAGCCGCGTCAGTTCAGCGATGGAGATATCCTCGCCCGTGCCGACATTGATGTGGCTGAGGTCGGAGTAGGTCTTGGCCATGTGCACCACCGCGTCGGCGCAGTCGTCGCAGTGCATGAACTCGCGGCGAGGCGAACCGGTGCCCCACATCACCAGCTGGCTCTTGCCGGCCAGCTTGGCCTCGTGCGCCTTGCGCATCAGCGCCGGCATCACATGGCTCGACTGCAGGTCGAAGTTGTCGCCCGGGCCATAGAGGTTGGTGGGCATCGCCGAGATGAAGTCGCAGCCGTACTGCAGCCGGTAGGCCTGGCACATTTTTATGCCGGCGATCTTGGCGATCGCGTACCACTCATTGGTCGGCTCCAGAGACCCGGTCAGCAGCGCGTCCTCGGTCATCGGCTGGGCGGCGAACTTCGGGTAGATGCAGCTTGAACCGAGGAAGACCAGCTTGGCCACCTCGGCCCGACGCGCGCCCTCGATAATGTTCATCTCGATCTGCAGGTTGTCGCGAATGAAATCGGCCGGGAAGCTGTCGTTGGCCAGAATGCCGCCGACCTTCGCCGCCGCCAGAAACACCACGTCGGGACGGTTGGCGGCCATCCAGGCGTAGGTGGCGGCCTGGTCGGTCAGGTCGAGCTCGGCGCGGCCGACACTCAGCACTTCGCAGCCTTCCGACGACAGCCGCCGCGCAATGGCCGAACCGACCATGCCGCGATGTCCGGCGACCCAGACCCGGCGGCCGGCCAGCGGGAAGATTACCTCAGTCTGCATTGCGCCTGTGCTCCTTCGCGACCGCGACCAGATCGTTATGGACCATCTCCGAACATACCGCTTCCCAGGTCATCTGGTGTTGCCAGCCGAGCACCCGGTGCGCCTTAGATGCGTCTCCGATCAGCAGGTCGACCTCGGCGGGGCGGAAATACCTGGGGTCGATCTCGACCAACACCGCGCCGGTCTTGGTGTTGATGCCCTTTTCGTCAACGCCCTCGCCGACGAACTCGATTTCGATGTCGACTTCCGAGAAGGCCTGCACGACGAAATCGCGCACCTTGGCGGTCCGGCCCGTCGCCAGGACGTAGTCGTCAGGCTGTTCCTGCTGCAGCATCAGCCACATGCCACGCACATATTCACGCGCATGGCCCCAGTCGCGCATGGCGTCGAGATTGCCTAGGAACAGCTTGTGCTCAAAGCCGAGCTTGATGGCGGCGACCGCGCGGGTGATCTTGCGCGTCACGAAGGTTTCGCCACGCAGCGGGCTTTCGTGGTTGAAGAGGATGCCATTCGAGGCATGCAGGCCATAGGCCTCGCGGTAGTTGACCACGATCCAGTAGGCATACAGCTTGGCGACGCCGTACGGGCTGCGCGGGTGGAACGGCGTGGTCTCGCTCTGCGGAACGGCCTGCACCTTGCCAAACATCTCAGACGTCGAAGCCTGATAGAACTTTGTCTTTTTGCCGAGGCCCAGCAGGCGGATGGCCTCGAGCAGCCTCAGTGTCCCGATGGCGTCGGCATTGGCGGTGTATTCGGCGGTTTCGAAACTGACGGCGACGTGCGACTGCGCGGCGAGATTGTAGATTTCGTCGGGCTGGGTTTCCTGCACGATACGGATCAGATTGGTGCTGTCGGTCATGTCTCCGTAGTGCAGAAACAGCCGCTGACCTTGCGTGTGCGGATCTTCATAAAGGTGTTCGATCCGGCCGGTATTGAACGAGGAGGAGCGGCGTTTGACGCCGTGGACGACATAGCCCTTGTCCAGGAGCAATTCGGTCAGATAGGCGCCGTCCTGGCCGGTGACCCCGGTGATCAAGGCTACGGGCGGTTTGGCTGCCATCTTCTCTAATCCTCATGTGGGACAGTCACCGCGGCCCAATCATGGCCGAATCCCGATCATGGAATCCACATCCCGTCGCCCTTTTCGCGCGTGAGCGCCCGCAGGTCAAAGCGCTGTCCGGACACATTGCGCGCTCGCTGATCAGGCGGCGATGGTCTGGGGCGTCCAGTCCTTCATCATCGCCGTGAGCGTCCGCCACCCCGACCCTCCCCAGGCCGCGGTGACGACCTCGGCCGGCTTGCTGCGGTCAGGCAACTGGGTGAACTCGGACAGTTTCGGCAGTCCCATGATATCGACCGACGCGGCCGCCTCGCCCAACCGGACATAGTGCGCAAGTTCGCGGACGATGACACCGTTGGCCGAGAACCAGGACTTCATCCCGACATAGGACAGGTCGTGGGTAAGGCAAAAGACCAGTTCCGGGATCAACTTCTGGGAGAAGACCATGTCCATGACGGCCAGCGCCCCACCGCCACCGCCCGGCGGCCTCGCGTCAGAGCCGTCGCCAAACCGGCGTATCCGGCGCCCTGGAAACAGCGAACCGAGCAGATCGGGCCAGGCCGTCCCGACGTCGGGCGAAGTCAGCAGCCAGATTTCCCGGGTCAGGTCGTACTGATCGCCCGTCGCAACCACCGACATATCCCATGGCAGCCAGCGGAAATAATTCACCAACTGCTGGACGCCCTTCCTGTCGGGGGCCGCGGGCGCGCCCTTGCTGCGCACCACCAGCCACTCCGGACCGTCGAAGTTCAGCGTCGTGGGCTCACCTGAAGCGTGGAAATCCGCGGCTATCCGCGCCGCATCCTCGAACAGAAGCGCGCACCGTCCCCCGCCGGCAAACGATTCCCAGCGGGCCGGATCGTCGAAAACGGCGACGATCGCATCCTGTTCGATTTCCGCCGCATCCAGCGTATGGGCATAGCGGTTCGCCTTGCGCCGGAACACCTTCCACAAGCTGTTGCTGTCGTCGTCGTTTTGAGCGACGAGGCAGACCATGTGATTTTTAGCGAAGGTCACGAAGACCATTTCGATGATGTGCCGGTAGAATCGCAGCCGATTGAAACACTCGGCGTCGACCATCAGGTATAGCCAGCGATTGCGCGCCGCGGCTCGCCGCAAAATCTTGGCCCACTGGTTGTCGCAATCGAGAACCTGACGGGCCTGAACCGCCCGGGTGGCCGCGGCGAGCTCAGCCAATCGTGCATCGTTCGCCACCACGTCCAGCATGGCCTCGAGAACCTCGTCAAACCCCTTGCAGTTGTGGGCCGGATCGAGCGGGCGGCCAAATCCTTCGAAAGAGTGGCGGTGCGAAATCAACGGGGCGCCATAGGCAAGCGCTTCGGCAATCTTAATTTTTAGACCGGTGCTGAAATACTGCGGATTCACCACGGCATCTACATTATCGTAGAATTCGTCAACGTCCCGAACCATGCCCCCCAGTTTTACATAGCTTGGCATTGGCCCCTTCATGCGGGAACATAGGGACCCATAAAGCCAAAATTCGAAGGGATAGCCACCTTCCGGAACATGTTCTTCGAGATACCTGATGAATTCGGTTACATTTCTGACGTTGATGGAATTTCTCGACCCGAAGAAGCCGAACTTCACCGTCGGCGTGCAATACGTTGATACCAGCAAGCATAACCAGTTTGTGATCGGGACGCGCGACGAGGCCAAG
>JANXTX010000228.1 GCA_025352165.1 Caulobacteraceae bacterium
ATGACCTCGATGCCGCCCGCAAGGCCGCTGATCCGGCCCGCGAGGCCGAGCTGATGTCGCGGATCGAGAATTATGAGACCCATGTCGTGCCGATCATCGCCGACATTGACGCGGGTTTTGGCAATGCCGAGGCGACCTATCTGCTGGCCAAGAAGATGATCGAGGCCGGCGCCTGCGCCCTGCAGATCGAGAACCAGGTTTCCGACGAAAAGCAGTGTGGTCACCAGGACGGCAAGGTCACCGTGCCGCATGAGGATTTCCTGGCCAAAGTTCGCGCCTGCCGTCACGCCTTCCTCGAACTGGGTGTGGACAACGGCATCATCGTCACCCGCACCGACAGCCTGGGCGCCGGCCTGACCAAGCAGATCGCCGTCAGCCACGCGCCGGGCGACCTGGGTGATCAGTACAACAGCTTCCTCGACTGCGAGGAAATCTCGCCCGAGCAACTGTCGAACGGCGACGTGATCCTCAACCGCAACGGCAAGCTGCTGCGTCCCAAGCGCTTGCCGAGCAACCTGTTCCAGTTCCGCGCCGGCACCGGCGAGGACCGCTGCGTGCTCGACTCGATCACCTCGCTGCAGAACGGCGCCGACCTGCTGTGGATCGAAACCGAGAAGCCCCACGTCGAGCAGATCGCCGGCATGATGGACCGCGTCCGCGAAGTCATCCCAAGCGCCAAGCTGGTCTACAACAACTCGCCTTCGTTCAACTGGACGCTGAACTTCCGCCAGCAGGTGTTCGACGCGTGGAAGGCGGCGGGCAAGGACGTTTCCGCCTATGACCGCGCCGGGCTGATGAGCGTCGACTATGACGGCACGGCGCTGGCCCTGGAAGCCGACGAACGCATCCGCACCTTCCAGTCGGAGGGCGCGAAGCGGGCCGGCATCTTCCACCACCTGATCACCCTGCCGACCTATCACACCGCGGCGCTGTCGACCGACAACCTGGCCAAGGAGTACTTCGGCTCGCAAGGCATGCTGGGCTACGTCCTGAAGGTGCAGCGCGAAGAAATCCGCCAGGGCATCGCCTGCGTCCGCCACCAGAACATGAGCGGCTCCGACATCGGCGATGACCACAAGGAGTACTTCGCGGGCGAGGCGGCCCTGAAGGCCGGCGGCGTCCACAACACGATGAACCAGTTCGCGTAAGAGCTGGGCAATTTGAAATGCGCCGCTCGGGCTGTGATGGCTCGGGCGGCGTTTTTTCACGCGAAGGCGCGAAGAAGAAAAGCCCGCCTTCGCGCGCAACGCGATGATATCCCCCCCGGGCCCCAAACAACGACTGCTCCTTCGTGCCCTTGTCTAACTTTGTGGTAAAAATGTCTTTGCCGGCGCTTCTCCGCCGTCGACCAGAAAGAGAACCACGAAGTTAGATAAGGACACGAAGGGAGCCGAGCCAGGGCGACCGGATATGCTTCATTATATCTGAGGCAGGACATCTGAATGTTGCGCTGCGCGCGAAGGCGGACTTTTCTTCTTCGCGCCTTCGCGCCTTCGCGTGAGAATGATGGCGGTTCGGCCGCCAGGGATTTTGATTGAAGGGTCAGGATGACGATGGACCTCACCGGCAGGCTTTCGGTCGACGGGTTGTTGCGGGATTTTGTCGAGGGCGACTTGCTGCCCGGGACGGGGCTTTCGGCGAGCGCATTCTGGGCGGCGCTGGAGGGTATCCTCGCTGACTTCGGGCCACGCAACCACGCACTGCTGCAGCGCCGCGATGAACTGCAGGCCGCGATCGACAGTTGGTGGAAGGCTCGTCGCGGCAAGCCCTTCGATGTCGCCGAGGAAACCGCCTTCCTACGCGAGATCGGCTATCTGTTGCCCGAGCCGGCGCCATTCGCCATCGAGACCCGCAACGTCGATCCGGAGATCGCAAAGCTGGCCGGACCGCAACTGGTGGTGCCCGTCTCCAACGGTCGATATGCGCTTAACGCCGCCAACGCCCGCTGGGGCAGTCTGTACGACGCACTCTATGGGACCGATGCGCTGGCCCCGCCGACGGGAACCAGGGGATATGAGCCGCAACGCGGCGCCCAGGTGATCGCCTATGCCCGCGCCCTGCTGGACAAGGTCGCGCCGTTGGCGGACGGCTCGCACATCGACGCCGCCTTCTATGGCGTGTCGGACGGCGCCCTGATTGTGCGGATGAAAGATGGGCGCGAAGTGGCTCTGGCCTCGCCCGGACAGTTTGTCGGCTGGCGCGGCCACGACTTCGCCCCCTCCGCCATCCTGCTGAAGAACCACGGCCTGCACCTGGAGATCCAGATCGACCGCACGCACTCGATTGGCAAGGACGATCCCGCCGGTGTCGCCGACGTGCTGGTCGAGGCCGCGTTGACAGCGATCCAGGACTGCGAGGACAGCGTCGCCGCCGTCGACGCCGAGGACAAGGTTACTGTCTACCGCAACTGGCTGGGCCTGATGCGTGGTGACCTGACCGCCAGCTTCGCCAAGGGCGGCCGCACCGAAACCCGCCGGCTCGAAGATGATCGCGAATACGCGGCGCCCGGCGGCGGGACGCTGAGCCTGCCCGGCCGCAGCCTGATGCTGGTGCGCAATGTCGGCCACCACATGACTACCGACATGGTCCGCCTCGACGGCGAGCCGGTCCATGAGACCGCGATCGACGCCCTGATCACCGTCGCCGCCGCCATGCACGACGTGAACGGCGCGCGCCGCAACAGCCCCGCCGGCAGCGTCTATGTGGTCAAGCCGAAGATGCACGGCCCCGACGAGGTCGCCCTGGCCGTGCGCCTGTTCGATCTGGTCGAGGACTCGCTCGGCCTGCCGCGCGACACCGTTAAGATCGGGGTGATGGACGAGGAACGCCGCGCCAGCGCGAACCTGGCCGCCTGCATCCACGCCGCGCGCAACCGGATCGTGTTCATCAACACCGGCTTCCTCGACCGCACCGGCGATGAGATCCACACCGCCATGGAGGCCGGCCCGATGGTGCGCAAGGACGCCATCAAGTCCGAGCCGTGGCTGGCGGCGTACGAGAAGCGCAACGTCGAGATCGGCCTGGCGGCCGGCTTTCCCGGCCACGCCCAGATCGGCAAGGGCATGTGGGCGGCTCCGGACATGATGGCGGCGATGCTGGCCGCCAAGGTCGGCCACCCCCGCGCCGGCGCCAACACCGCCTGGGTTCCGTCACCCACCGCCGCGGTGCTGCACGCCCTGCACTATCACGAGGTCGACGTGGCGGCGGTGCAGGCGGCGATGATAGGCGCGGCCGCGACCGGGACCGACGACCTGCTGACCCCGCCGCTGGCCCGCTCCAACTTCGACCCCGCCGACATCGCCCAGGAGCTCGACAACAACGCCCAGGGCATCCTCGGCTACGTCGTCCGCTGGATCGACCAGGGCGTCGGCTGCTCCAAGGTCCCCGACATCCACGACATCGGCCTGATGGAAGACCGCGCCACCCTGCGCATCTCCAGCCAGCACATCGCCAACTGGCTGCACCATGGCGTGTGCAGCGAGGCGCAGGTGCGGGAGACGTTCGCGCGGATGGCCAGGGTGGTCGATGGGCAGAACGCGGACGATCCGGCCTACACGCCGATGAGCGGTGACCTGGAGCGGAACGTAGCCTTCCAGGCGGCGCTGGACCTGGTGTTCGAGGGCCGGATGCAGCCGAACGGGTATACGGAGTTTGTGCTGCATCGACGGCGGAGGGAGAGGAAGGCGGCGGGGGCGTAGAAGCCGGTGCGCCTACCTCCTTGTCATTCATTTGAATGACGCGCACTGTCCGGGTGACCCCGAATGGAGAAGGCTGCATGCCTGCCAATGCAATCGTACAGGCCCGTGTCGACGCCAGGGTGAAGGCCGAGGCGGCTGCCGTGCTGGACAATATGGGATTGACGGTGTCGGACGCGGTTCGAATATTGCTGACCCGGGTCGCCAGGGAGGGAGCCTTGCCCTTCGATTTTGCGATCGATCCTGAAACCCACGACCAGTGGTTCCGGGCGAAGGTGCGTCAGGCGCTGGACGATCCTCGTCCGGTGCTATCGGCGGACGAGGTGGAAGCTCATTTCGCCAGGCGCAGAGCCTCGGCGCTTCGTCGGGCCGACGGGGCTGAGGGGTGAAGCTCGAATGGTCCCGGTTGGCCTTGGCCGACAGGGACGAGATATTCGACTACATTGAAGCCGATAATCCTCGCGCGGCGATCGCAATGGATCAACTGATCAGCGAGCGGACGCAGCTTTTGATGGACTTCCCAGAAAGTGGCCGCGTCGGTCGGATCGAGGGAACGCGAGAACTGGCCATCGTTCGAACGCCTTACGTAGCCGCATACAGGGTTCTTGAGGGCGCCATCCGAATACTCCGAATTCTCCACGGGGCCCGGGTATGGCCTGAGGACATATCGGACTAAAGCTGGTAACGGGCTTTCTGGGTGGCGCCGGCAATGGCGGGCGCGCCGCCCATCGAGGCCGACGAACTGCTCCCCCCGCCGCTGGCCCGCTCCAACTTCGACCCCGCCGACGTGCGGCAGGAACTGGACAACAACGCCCAGGGCATCCTCGGCTACGTCGTCCGCTGGATCGACCAGGGGGTCGGCTGCTCCAAGGTCCCCGACATCCACGACGTCGGCCTGATGGAAGACCGCGCCACCCTGCGCATCTCCAGCCAGCACATCGCCAACTGGCTGCACCACGGAGTGTTCACCGAGGCGCAGGCGCGCGAGACCTTCGCGCGGATGGCCAGGGTGGTGGACGGGCAGAACGCCGACGATCCGGCCTATACGGCGATGAGCGGTGACCTAGCGAGCAACGTCGCCTTCCAGGCGGCGCTGGACCTGGTGTTCGAGGGCCGAGCGCAGCCGAACGGCTATACGGAGTTCGTGCTGCATAGAAGGCGGCGGGAGCGGAAGGGGCGGCTCGCATAGCCTCGGTCGCCTACTGGAACGGCGTTACCGAAAAAGTGCGAAATGTGAAATAGAATCAACAGGTTGGCGGTCGACCACCCATGCGCCTTCTCCCCTTGCGGGAGAAGGTGGCCCGAAGGGCCGGATGAGGGGTCGCGCCGGCCCCTCCACGTTCCGTCGGACGATGCGGAAAGCGCGTGGAAAACCCCTCATCCGTCTGCTTCGCAGCCACCTTCTCCCGCAAGGGGAGAAGGGAGCGTCCGCCCTAACCTGATAGATGGGTGACAGTCCAAGGGTCGGCGAACAGGCGCCAATCGGTCGAACGCGGCGAATCTCGCTTCGGCCAACCATTCATCGGGGATCTCTAAGTCGCATGGGAAGTTGGGCATTGGAAAGCGCATAGGTTGTCGTACCCTTGGCGTCCCGGTCATCCTCGCCCAGGCCTCGCTTCCGAATAGTCCATGGTCTATCAAAAAGGGCAATGCAGTCTGGCGCCACCTGTCTGGAAGTCGTCAACGGTGACATCACCGGTCTGGACTACGACGCCATCGTCAATGCCGCGAACTCCTCGTTGCTGGGTGGCGGAGGCGTTGACGGGGCCATCCATCGCGCGGCCGGTCCCGATCTCGTTCATGAGTGCAGGCTGCTCGGCGGCTGCAAGACGGGCCAAGCCAAGATCACGAAGGGGTATCGGCTGAAGGCACGGTATATCATTCATACCGTCGGCCCTGTCTGGAGGGGCGGCGACTTCGGCGAGCCGGAGCTGCTCGCGAGTTGCTATCGTTCCTCGCTTAACGTCGCTCGAGGACATCAGTTGGAGAGCATGGCGTTCCCCGCCATCTCGACGGGCATTTATGGATTCCCGATGCCGGCGGCCGCAGCTGTCGCGACGCGAACGGTTATCGAGTTCCTAGTCGCCCAGCCCGAAATATTTCGCAAGATAGCGTTTGTGTGTTTCGATGTCGGCGCATCCGCGATCTTCCAGCAGGCTCTGAGCGAGGCTCTGCGCATGTAATGGGGGAGTTGGGTGCGTGGAGCACGTGTCGCCGTGTTCGCGGTGCTGCACGCCCTGCACTGCCACGAGGTCGATGTCGCGACGGTCCAGGCCGGCATGGGAACGGCCGGGCGCACCGGGACCGACGACCTGCTGACCCCGGAAACGCGGTGACAGTGCATTTAACTCTCAGATGCAGACCATCACGTCGGTCGCGGAGAAGTCATTGCCTTTGAAGAGCAAGGGGGCGCTCAGGTTCTTGGCGAGCGCGTAGGCGGCGCAGTCGGCGAGGTTCAGCCTTGCCTTTGAACTGATCCCCTTCCCAAAACGGCCGAAAGCGGTCAGGGCTTCTCGCGCCTGCAGTTCATCGAAGGCTACGATCTCGAAATCGTTGTCCTGCCTCAAAAACCGCCACATACGGCGCTACGCTGCCTCGCCGCGACGAGCGCGAAGAACCATCCCGGTTTCATGGACGTTGACCGCCGAGATCAAAAGGCGATCAGCACTGGCTATGGCGTCTGCGTATATCGCCGCGTCGGCCTCGAGTTCCAGGATGGCGACGAGAGCCGAGCTATCGACAATGATCATTGGGCGTTGATGTCGTCCATGATTTCATGCGGAGAGCGGGAATCGAGAAGCGGCAGAGCGGCAATCTCCGCGCCGACCGCCAGCATTTCCTGTGCACTCATGCGTCGGCGCGCGCCGGCTTGCGATACGCTGGGGACAGTGTGCGCCAGCTTATTAAGAGCCCGCTGAATAGCGGCGTCGACAGATATGCGTTGCTCAGTCGCGAGCCGAATGGCTGGCGCCTCGGTTTCTCGGGAGAGATGGATCATTCCTGAATGCCGCCATGCGCGAAGCTCGAAAGCAAGCTCTTATCATAAGGTGCGCTCTTGAGTGAATTCTGTCGTGAATTCTGTCGACACCGTACCCATTCACCTGTTCCGGGTCGCCGGGATCGCACCATCAGCCGAAGGTGCGGACAGTGCGAGTTGAGAATCGGCGGGACGGCGATCTCGCGCCTCATCGAAATTCTCTGTCGTCGTCAGCCACGGTGGAGATGGGCAGACCGTGCGGCGGGGGCTCTCACAGCTTTGTGCGCCCCCGTGCGGGGATTTTCGATGGCGAGAGCGCGCCGATTTTAATTGGCGCCTCGAATGTATCGAACCGTACGTGCAGTTCGAGCTGGCCGCCGAGCGCCGCCACATAGTCGCGCACTGTGCTCAACCTGTGATCATCGCGCATCTCAAGCCTCGAAATAGACGTTTGATTTCCGCCACCGTTCCACGCCTCCGCGACATCGGCCTGAAGCATTTCCATGATGAGGCGGAGGTCCCTCAGGTTGGGCGCCGTGAGGCGTGCATCGCGGGCCCATTGATCGGCGAGTTGGTGCAATCGGATCGCCGCCTTGCGGGGATCGCGATACACCTCATCGGGACGTGCGCCGAAATCGGGAACAGACGTGTAGACGCCGAATCCGAATTCCGGCCGGTAACTGACGATTGTGTTCAGTTCCCCGATCGCCAGATCGATGAACCACTCCTCGTTCGGATCAGATGGCGCGTCGATCTCATGGTCGCGGAGTCCATTCACCGCCAGCAATTCGAGCAATTGCCGGACTGCCGCCGGTGCTAGCTCAGCTTGATCGTCGCGCCTGATTTCGCTGGTTTGTCGAGAAAACATGTTCCGTCGGTTCCTTGGATAAGTATGGCCCCGTCCAGGCTGATGAATGTGTTGTGCGCCACGCTTCGGTAACGCCGCGGTCCGGTCGATCAGGCACTTCGCGCATCGCGTCCGCCTGAGGTGGATAGAGACGGCCATCGTTGCGGTATTTGGTCGAATTGTTTGCGATGCCGGAGAACTCATCTTCGACTTCGGTCAACACGTGTGTGATGAGCGCGAGAGCCGAAAGCGCGTTACTGCAAAGTTGGGCTTCCGACATTCGTTTGCGAAACTCCTCAAATCGTTCCGATCGTGTGAGGATCATTTCATTCGCATGCGCTTAACAGCATATGCTGTCAACAGCATGCGGCTCCGCCTCCGCCCTGATCCGCTATTGGATTTGAGCGCTCACCCCGCCGCTCCGTCGGCGCGCAGCCAGGCCAGGATATCGGCGTCGATCCGCACGGTCAGTTGCTGTTTGACCGGACGGCAGAAGGGGTCGCGGACGGAGCGGCGCCAGAACTGGTCCGTGAGCGGGGGGATGTCCGAATAGTCGATATCCTGGTCGGACAGGGCTCGAGAGAGTTCAGACGCGCCTGATGCTCGTCGGCATCACTCATTGTGCAATCAGCGATAGTGGGCGTTTTGGATCGTTTGTTCATAGTCTTTCCTTTCTCGCCTGTCGGCCGACGAGGCTGAGGGGTGAAGCTCGAATGGTCCCGTAGGCCCTGGCCGACAGGGGCGAGATATTCGACTACATTGAAGCCGATAGCCCTGGCGCGGCGAACGCCGGATCGTTGTCATGTTCAGGACAATGCATTCTTCGGGAGGCGTCCCGACGGACCATGGACGGAAACAGGGTGAGGCAAATCCGGACCCCATCGCCAAAGCATCAGATTGCGATCAACGGAGGCGGCCCCGGGCGCTCGGGTCAGGTCAGCTCCCCGCCGCCGCCGCGTCGAGGATGCGTTTCAGCGGCCGGCCGACCGTCATCGCCAGGGCGGCGCCGGTTGCGGCGATCGCCGCGTGAAGCAGCCAGAAGGCGGTCGGGGTCATTGTCTCATAGAGCCCGCCCAATCGACCGATGATCGTGTTGGAGGCGAACAGGGAAAGATAGGCCGCGCCCATCAGGGTCGACTTCAAGCGGGCCGGCGCGGTGCGTGACACCAGGGCCAACAAGGTCGGCCAGTAGTAAAGGAAGGCGATTCCCTGCAGGATCAGGTCGGCGACCGGCCATAGCGGCGACAGTCCGCCGCCACCGAGGCTCGCCGCCGCCAATACCAGATTGCCGGCCATGCAGATGATCGCGCCGATGGCGATCTTGCCGAGGTCGTTCGGTTCGCCGCCGCCGCGCGCCTGCCGGCGCCAGAGGCCAAAGAGCACTGGCACGAAGAGGATGCTCACGAGTGAGTCCACGGAGTTGTACCAGGCGGTCGGGATGGTGAAGCCCAGCAGACGCGGATCGACCTGCCGGTCGATCCAGATCAGGCCGATGTTTGCGCCCTGATAATAGGCGATGGACTGGAAGACGGTGATCGCCGCCACCGCCGTCAGCGCCAGCAGGACCCGCGCCTCGCCGCGCCGCCGCCCGCCGCCCTCGGGCGTCGGCTCCGGCGCATGCCGTGCGGAGGCCGCCTTCAGGTGCGGATAGCCGATGAGATATGTCGCCAGGCCGATGAGCATCAGCACGCCGGCCGCGCCGAAGCCGGCGTGCCAGCCCCAGATCTGCGCCAGCAGGCCACAGACCAGCGGTCCGGCCACGGCGCCGCTGTTGATGCCGGTGGAGAAGATCGCGAAACCGCGGGTGCGGCCGCTGTCGTCGGTGGCAGGGTAGAGCTGACCGACCTGCGCGGCGATATTGCCCTTCAAGAGGCCGCAGCCGAGGATCAGGAGCGCCAGGGCCAGCAGGAAAGAGCCGTCGAAGGCCATCGCGAAATGCCCGGCACTCATCAGGACGGCGCCGGCCGCCACCGCGTTGCGCCGGCCGATCCAGCGGTCGGCGATCAGCCCGCCGAGCAGGGGCGTAAAGTAGACGAGCGCGGTATAGAGCCCGAAGATCTGCGAGGCCATGGCCAGTGGCGTCGCCGCCCCGAACATGCCTCGCAGCACGCCGCGCAGCTCCGCGAATCCCGCGACATGCTCCACATGGCCTGGCAGCAACAGCGCCTTGGTCATGTACAGCGTCAGCAGCGCCGTCATGCCATAGTATGAAAACCGCTCCCACGCCTCGGTGAACGCGAGGTAGGCCAGCGCGGAGGGTTCGCCGAAAAAAGTGCGCGGCCGGTCCGCCGTCTGGATCGCCGTCGCGGTCATTGCTGTCCCCTGCCTCGCCCGATTCAGCCGACACTCTCCAGATGGCGAGTCCGACCGGCGATCAGCGGCGTCAATTTGCCAGAGATGACCGCGATGTCCACCCTCGAAACCCGGTGACAGTGAATCCAATGCACGGCGCGCTCCGTTATGATGCCCCCATCGGGCCCACCACGGTTCGCGTGTGCAGAACCAGACACTTGCGCCGCGGGCGACCGGCTGATCTGATCGGTTGCGCGGATATCCGAAGGGATGGAAGCTAAGTCAAAGGAACTGACCAGATCAGGAGGTTTGGAATGTTCGGAAGAAAACCAAAAAGCGCGCCGGTGAAGCCTGGGGCGGAGCCTGAATACGACGCCGACGAACAGACCGGCGTCGTCTATCTGCGAAAACTCGAAGAGGCCGGCGACACGGCGATGGCCCGACTGAGCTTCGTGTATCTGCTGTTGGCGCTCGGAGGCCTGTTCCTGTTGCTGCTGGACACGTGGTCCGGCCGAAACGCCGCGCTTTCCGCGCTGGGCTTCGACACCACCAGGTTGAGGCTGCCGGCGTTCCGCCTGATGGCCTACGTGGCGATCGGCGGCGCCATGGGAGCCACGCTGGACGGTATCCGCTCGAACATCTTCTGGCATTCCGAGCGGGAGGCCTATGGCGGGCGTTTCATTTGGCGGGACCTTACGCTGCCGCTGTGTGGGGCGGCGGTGGGACTGATCACTTATGTGACGGTCAGAAGCGGCGCCGGCGTTGTCGACGGAGACTTCTCATTCGACGGCAAGACCGCGGCCCCGGCGATGGTCGGCTTCGGCCTGTCCGCGGTGGCGGGGTTCAGCTACCACCAGATGTTCCGCTGGCTGGACGCCCAGGCGAGCCGGATCTTCAGCGTCAACCAGGAGGTTCTGGTTCCAGACCTCAAAGGCGTGAGCGCCGATGAGGCGAAAAAGAGTCTGGCGCAATGGAAGCTGAAGCTCGGAAAGATATCGTACGCGAAGGACTCCGCCCACGGCGACAAGGTGACCTTGCAGTCGCCCGGTCCCGGTTTGAAGGTGGTGCAGGGCTCGGCTGTGGATATCACCATCGGATAGAGCGGCGGCAATTGCCCCGTCAGATTTGTCCGCATTCTTTACGGGCCCGGTTAAGTCCGGGGGGCATGTCTGACCAGACCATGGAGAATCATATTTGCGAATTGCATAAATAACTTGACATTATGCAATTCTTGCGGTTTACCCAAACCCATGTTCTACCGCCCCTGCCCAGACATGGACCCGCCCACCGACGTGGACCTCGACGATCCGCCGATGGTCCAGATGGCTATCGCCGTGGAACGTGGAGAGCAGGATCTGCGGATGCTCTCGCGCCTCGCGGAAATCGCCATGGAACTGGCGGAGGCGCAGGGCGCCTATGCCAAGACCCGGCTCGTCGCCGCCAGCGCGGATGGCGCGTCACTGGTCCCGCGCGAAGACCCCACCGCGCCCTTCAACAAGATTGCCCAGACCGTCCGGCGCATCCTCGCGCTGCGGGCTAAACTCGCCCATGACATCGGCGTCGACCACCGCAGCCTGTCGGGTTTGCGCGACGGTCGGCGCGCGGCGCGTAAACAGGCTCATGACGACGCCAAGTGCACCGCCGTTGAAGAAGGCTTCCGCGAAGCCATGTCCGATCTTCACCCCGATCCCGACACTGAAGCCGCCGAGCGTCTGTTCGCCGACATGTGCGAGCGCCTCGAAGACACCTACGAATTCCGCGACTACCTCGACCGCCCCGTCGCCGAAACCATCGCCCGCCTCTGCAAATCCCTGGGCCTCGATCCCCCTCCCTCCCCCTTGTGGGGAGGGACAGACGGCGACCTGTTCCCCGAAGCCCGAAGGGCGAAGGTGGAAGCTTCCGAAGCCGCCCAAGCAAAGCGAAACGAACCCCCGCCAACCCCCAACGACCCTGGCGGCGGACACGAACCCCACCCTGACGCTTTCAGCGTCTGTCCCTCCCCATAAAGGGGAGGGAGGTCGCAAGCCTCGCGAATTGGCATGCGTTGTGGTTACTCGTCAGTGGTTTACAGATACGCTGCCGAGATTAACTGACGATTGATGGAGGGGCTTTTGCCGAACCGGATGTTCCGACCGGGGCTGATGGCCTTGGTCAGCGCGATGCTATCGTGCACGGCAATGGCTGCCGCGGCCACCGACGCGCCACCACCCGTCAAGACCTTCGCCGAGGCGACAGCGGGACTGACCCGGTTGCCTGGTCTCATTCCAGTGTACCAGGACGCCAAGGGCGGGCGGGTACTGCTGGCGTTGAGTTGCGACACTGAAGGTCGGTGCGGCGACTATCTCTATCAGGTCTATATGCGCTCGGGACTGGGGGCCTATCCGGTGGGCCTCGATCGGTCAGATCCCGGGGCCACCAACATCATCGACTTCCACGTTGCCGGATCGAAAGTGTTCGCCGATCTGGAGAATCTGCGGTTTCGCGCGCGGACCGGGAGCGAGGACGAGAAGCGCGCCGTCAGCCAGTCCTTCCCGCCGTCGACCATCTGGTCGGGCGATGTGGTCGCCAGGGATGATGGTCACGACCAGGCCATCGTGCTGATCGACATCTCCAGCTTCATCAAGCGCGATGCGTTTGGCGTGGTCGACGCTTTGAAGGACGCCAAGCAAGGCGATTTCAAACTCGCGGACGATCGCAGCTACGTCGATGTCGGCGCGACCCGCGCCTTTCCGGACAATCTGGAATTGGAGGCGCGCGAGACGTTCACCAGCGACGCGCCCGGCGATCAGGTGCAGGGGATCGTCCCGGATCCGCACGCGGTGACGCTGATCGAGCATCAGTCGCTGATCCGGCTGCCGCCGCTTGGGTTTGTCAGCCGACCAGCCGACCCACGTACGGGCGCTTTCAGCAAGCTGGTGACCGACTACGCCACGCCGCTGGGGGCGCCGATGGTCCAGCGTCTGGCTACCCGCTTCCGTCTGGAGAAGACCGATCCCGCCGCCGCGCGCTCGCCGGTGCAGAAGCCGATCGTGTTCTATGTCGACCCGGCCGCGCCCGAGCCGATCCGCTCCGCTCTCGCCGAGGGGGCGCAATGGTGGTCACGGGCCTTTGACGCGGCCGGCTTCATCGATGCCTTCCAGGTGAAGACGCTGCCGGAGGGCGCGGACCCGCTGGACGCCCGCTATAACGTCATCAACTGGGTGCATCGCCAGACGCGCGGCTATTCGTTCGGTCTACCGGTGGTCGATCCGCGCACAGGTGAGATCGTCAAGGGATCGGTGCTGCTTGGCTCGCAACGCATCCGCCAGGACCGGATAATATTCGAGGGGTTGGTCGGGGCAGACAAGAGCGGTTCCGGCGCGGCGGACGACCCGATCGTCATCTCCCTGGCGCGCATCCGACAGTTGGCCGTGCACGAGGTCGGCCATGCCCTGGGCCTGGAGCACAATTTCGCCGGCAGCACCTTCGACGACCGAGGGTCGGTGATGGACTACCCGCCGCCGCGCATCGGCATCGTCGACGGCAAGCTCGACTTCAGCGACGCCTACAAGGTCGGCCTCGGCAGCTGGGACATGTTCGCCATCAAGTGGCTCTACAGCGAAATTCCTCCCGGCGCGGACGCCCAGGCCATGCTGGAGAAGGTGGTCAGGGACGGCTACGCACATGGGCTGCGCTTCGTGCGTGACAATGACGCGCGGCCGATCGGTTCGGCCAATCCCGCCGGCGCCCTTTGGGACGATGGTCCCGACGCGGTGGCGGGCCTGACGCACGCGATGGAAATCAGAAGGATCGCGCTGGCCCGATTCGGTCCCGGAAACATCCCGGCCGGCGCGCCGATGGCGGACCTGCGCCGGGTGATCGTGCCGGTCTACCTCTTTCACCGCTATGAGGTGGAGGCAGTCTCACACGCGATCGGCGGTGTGAACTTCGTCTATGCGACGCGGGGTGACGGCAGGGATGGCGGCGTGCCGGTCGGCGGGGCGGATCAGCGGCGGGCGCTGGCAGCCTTATTGGGCACGCTCGATCCAGCCGTACTCGACCTGCCTGATCCGCTGGTCCGCCAGCTGTCACAGGCCGGCTTCGGCGGCGATGATCCACAGAGCGACGTGAGCGGCAGCCAGGACCCGCAGTTCGACAGCGAGCTGTTCGGCGACGCAGCCTCGCCGCTGTTCGACCTGAAGGCGGCCGCGTCGGCCGCGGTGGAAGTCACGCTGACAGGCCTGCTGGAACCATCCCGCCTGGAACGCGTCAGTTATCAAGGTGAACGGGACCCCTCACTGTTGGGGTTGCCGGAACTGCTGGATCGCACGCTCGGCTCGGCTTTTCCTGCCAGACCGGCCGCCGGTAGCCTGGCGCCGTTGCAGCGGGTCGTGCAGTCACGGCTGCTGGCGCGCCTGAGCGGGCTTATGACGAATGAGGCGACTCCGCCCGACATCAAGACAGGCGTGCGCGATGCTCTGGATCGTCTGGGTAAGCGACTGGCGTCAATCCCGAACGGAGATCCGATCGATGTCGCGCAGGCCCAATGGCTCTCCGAAACCATCCACGCGCGCGACTACGACAAACTCTATGTCGTACAGAAGGGCGGCGATCATCAGAAAGCCCCCGCCGATGTGACCATTCCGCCCGGCGTTCCGATCGGCGCCGGCGACGGTGATTTCGGCTGGTTCTCCGACGTCATACACTGACGCGAATATTGAAATCAGTCGACCAGACCCTCCGCCGCCGCCAGGGGAATCGCAGACGGAATTGGGGTTGTGCTGGATGACGAACAAGATTCTTCGCGACGCACAGACAGGCGCACGCGAGGGACGGGATGGAGCGATTTCGGGACTGCTTTGGTGGGGTCGAAGATCCGCGGTCGGGCAA
>JANXTX010000378.1 GCA_025352165.1 Caulobacteraceae bacterium
ATGGGGAGGGACAGACGGCGTAGCCGTCAGGGTGGGGTACGGCGCCAAACCAGGCGCTACCGCTCTGTCACCTTGCCCCACCCGTCTTCTCGCAAGGGCTCGAAGCCACCCTCCCCATGAAGGCCACCGGATGCACATATCTCCAAGGTGATCCAAGAAACACCTCGCCCGTTTGGGAGAGGGAGGGACCCGATCGCGGCTTGCCCGCCGAAGCGAAGCTCTTGCTTCGCGTAGGTGGGAGCGATTGGGAGGGTGAGGGTCTAAAACGCTGACAGAAAGACCCTCATCTTCCCACGCCAAGGGGCGTGGGCCCCTTCTTCTCCCAGTCGGGAGAAGTGATTTTTAGATCATCATCAAGATGTGTGAATCCGGTAGCACCACAAGGGGGAGGGAGGAGCTATAGGCATTCATCAACATCAAAATGGGAAACGCGCACCATGGATCTGCAACTGAAGGACAAGGTCATATTCGTCGCCGGGGGCAGCCGGGGCATTGGGCTCGGCATCGTCGAGGCCTGCCTGCGCGAGGGCGCGAAGCTGGCGATCACGGCGCGGGGCGAAGAGGCGCTGGAGGTGACGCGGGCGCAACTGGCCGATGAGTTCGGCGCCGACAAGGTCTGGGTCCGCGCGGGCGACATGCGCGACACCGCGACGATCGAGGCCGCGCTGGATGCGGCCGAGGTCGAGGTCGGGCCGATCTGGGGCGCCGTGGCGAATGTCGGACTGCACCCCTGTCCTCCCGGCTTTGATGTCGATGACGCCACCTGGGATGCGGGCTTTGCGCAGAACCTTGACTCGGCGTTCAGGCTCGGCCGCGCGGCGATGCGGCGGATGATCCCGCGCAAGGAAGGCTCGGTGCTGTTCATCAGCTCGATCGCCGGCGTCGATGCGCTCGGCACGCCGCTGACCTACGGTACGGCCAAGGCGGCGATGAACCATATGTCACGGGAGCTGTCGAAGATCGCCGGCCCTAAAGGGGTTCGGGTCAACACCATCGCGCCGGGCAACATCATCTTTCCGGGCGGATCCTGGGAGGCCAACGCCACGGGGCCGCGCGCCGAAGCCTGGGACCGCTGGATCAAACGCGAGGTGCCCATGCAGCGCTATGGAAAGCCTGAAGAGATCGGCGCCGCGGCGGCCTTCCTGCTCAGCCCCGTCGCCAGCTTCGTCACCGGCCTGCTGATGCCGGTGGATGGGGGGCAAACCCGCTGAGATCGCCGTGCCGAGAGCGGCCGGCGGCCCTTTCTCGCTTGTGAGAAAGGGCCTATATCAACCCCATGTCGACAGCATCGCGCAACACTCTTTTCCAGGCTCTTTCGCGAGGCCTGCGCGGTCGTTGCCCGCATTGCGGCACCGGCCACATCTTCTATCGCTATCTGAAGGTCTCGCCGGAGTGTTCGGTCTGTCATCTCGACCTTGACCGCTACCCCTCCGACGATGGTCCGGCCTATTTCACCATCCTGCTGGTGGGCCACCTGTTCGTAGCGCCGCTGTTGCTATTCCCGTTCATCTGGAAGACGCCGATCTGGTTCATTCTGCCGGTGACGCTGATTCCGCTGACGGCGGTGACCCTGGCCATGCTGCCGCGCACCAAGGGTGCGGTGATCGGCGCACTCTACGCACTGAAAGTCAGTCGCGAGGACGCGGCGCTGCACACCGCCGACCGGCTCGACTAGAATTTCCGAGGGGGCAAAATCCAGCCTTGGCCGGCTGAAGGCCATCCTGGGCGGCTCGGCGGGCAATCTCGTCGAGTGGTACGACTGGTTCGCCTATGCGTCCTTCTCGCTTTATTTTGCCAAGGTTTTCTTCCCCAAGGGTGACCAGACCGCACAACTGCTGCAGGCGGCCGCGGTGTTCGCCGTCGGTTTTCTAGCGCGGCCCGTCGGCGCCTGGCTTATGGGAGTCTATGCCGACCGCGCCGGCCGCAAGGCGGCGCTGGTGGCGTCGGTGGCGCTGATGTGCCTGGGCTCGCTGGTGGTGGCCGTGCTGCCGGGCTACGCCACGATCGGCCAGGCGGCGCCGATCATCCTGACGATCGCGCGGCTGGTGCAGGGCCTGAGCGTCGGCGGGGAGTACGGGGCCAGCGCCACCTACATGTCCGAGGTCGCCGGCAAGGCGCGGCGCGGGTTCTGGTCGTCCTTCCAGTTCGTCACCCTGATCGGCGGACAGCTGTGCGCGCTGGGTGTCCTGATCCTGCTGCAGCACACGCTGACCAAGGGTCAGCTCGAGGACTGGGGCTGGCGCATCCCCTTTGTGATCGGCGCGCTGCTGGCGGTCGTGGTGTTCTGGATTCAGAACGGCCTTGAGGAAACCCGGTCGTTCGAGGCCGTCGACCACTCTGTCAAGCGCATGTCCACGACCTGGCGACTGATCAGTCATCACCCCACCGAGACTGCGATGGTGTTCGTGCTGAGCAGCGCCGGCGGGCTGAGTTTCTATTGCTTCACCACCTACATGCAGAAGTTCCTGACCAACACGGCGCACTTCAGCCGGGACGTGGCGACACAGATCAGCGCCGTCTCGCTGGTGGCCTACCTGCTGGTGATCCCGTTGTTTGGCTGGCTCGGCGACAAGCTGGGTCGACGCGTGCTGCTGGTCGCCTCATTCGGCGTCGGCTCCCTGGTGGTGTGGCCGATCATGTCGGCGCTTTCGGTGGCGAAGGACGCCAACCTCGCTCTGGCCCTGGTCTGCGCGACGGTGGTGATCCTGGCAGGCTATTCGGCGGTCAATGCGGTCGTGAAGGCCGAACTGTTCCCCACCCATTTGCGCGCGCTCGGCGTTTCCCTGCCCTACGCGGTGGGCAACGCCGTGTTCGGCGGCACCGCGGAGTATGTCGCGCTGTGGTTCAAGCAGAGCGGGCACGAGAGCGGCTTCTATGTCTATGTCGGGATCGTCGAGGCCGCGGCGTGCCTGGTGGCGCTGCGCATGCGGGACACGCAGAGGCTGAGCCTACTTGTGGAGGATTGATATTCGGTCGGGCTGGAGGTGACTTACCTCGACAGCGGAAAGGCGGGGGCGGGACGCCCATACGCGCTAGGATAAGGGACGGGAGATACTCTTAACTCGTAGCGCGGGCGTCTCGCCCATAGGCGCTAAGTTAGGGGATTCTGCTTTGAATCGGATTGTGATTCAAGCTTTGGATGGAACCTGATTCGGAAATTTCGTTCGACGGAAGCTGGCCGGATATCGAGGCTGTTCTGGGT
>JANXTX010000383.1 GCA_025352165.1 Caulobacteraceae bacterium
CGCGGAGATGAGCTCGGCTGGAGGACGACCCGTACGTGATCGGCTGTGAGCGCGATTGGCATCGTCGGATTGCGCGCCAACGATGTCCCGCGGACGCTTGAGGGCGCCGCTCCGTTAGAGCCTCGCCACTTCAGCGGCGGCGTAGCAGGCGTCTTCCGATCGGAAACCGGCGTATCGCCGTGGGATTTTCATCCGGACGGGGAGGAAATGCTCCACGTTCTGGATGGATGGGTCGAAATCGAAAATGCGCGCCCCGATGGGACGATTGAGGTGTTCGAACCGAAGGCCGGGTCGGTTCTGACCGTGCCACGCATTGCTTTGCATCGTCACATCGTTCATGCGTCTTCGGTGGACGTCTACGCCACCACCGGCCGCTCTCTGGTTTGCCACGCAAGAGATCCGCAACTTGTCCGCGACTGATCTCGACCGGACGCTGGCCGCGCTGGCGGACCCGAATCGGCGCGCCACAGTCGATCTTCTGCGCCAGCGGCCGCGCGCCGCCGGGGACCTCGCGCGCGCGCTGAAAATCACCGCTCCGGCGATGAGCCGCCATCTTCGTGCACTTCGCGAGAGCGGCCTGGTCGATGAGTCCCACCCGGCATTCGACGCCCGTGTCCGTGTCTATGCTTTGAGGCCGCAACCGATGATTGACCTGATGCGATGGCTTGAGGAAACCGAGCGGATGTGGAGCGAGCAACTTACGGCGTTCAAGGTCCATATCGAGAATACGCCAGACGAAGATGTTGATAGAGCATGATCTCCCGGGTGATTATCGCGCTGCGCGTGGGTGCCTCGCCGGAACGGGCATTCGAGGTTTTCACCCGTGATATCGCTCTTTGGTGGAAGCCAAACACGCTGTTCGCCTTCACGCCGAGGTCCCCCGGCGCGCTGTCGTTCGAACCGGGGGAGGGGGGCCGCCTAATCGAGACCCGTGATGGCGGGAAGTTCTTCGAGATCGGCCGCATCGAGATATGGGATCCCCCGCAACGTCTGGTGTTCAGCTGGCGTCAGGCGAGCTTCAGCCCCGATCAGAACACACTTGTCGAAGTCCGCTTCGAAGCTGTCGAGGCGCAGACGCGCGTCACCGTGACCCACAGCGGCTGGGACAGTGTGTCCGCCACGCATGTTGCCCGCCATGGTTTTCCTGATGGGATCTTCATGCGTCGCCATGGGGAGTGGTGGCAGTCCTTGCTTGTCGACTACAAAGAAGCCCTCTCATCCGGGAACGGCCAGCCCAAATGAGTCCAGCGGACATCAATGCCATGGCCGCGCCCCCGCGCACCGCGGCTCTCGGCTTCATCTTCGCCAGCGCACTGATGAACTCGGTCTCGTTCGGTATCATGATCCCGATCCTGCCGAACCTGATCAAACAGTTCGTTCACGGCGATACGGCTGCGGCATCGGAATGGAACGTGCTCTTCGCGGCAACCTGGGGTGCGATGCAGTTCCTGTGCGGGCCAATCCTGGGCATGCTATCGGACCGATATGGCCGCAGGCCAGTGTTGCTGATTTCGATCTTCGGCCTGTTCGTCGACTTCATGTTCATGGCGCTCGCCCCGAGCCTGGCGTGGCTCTATGTCGGGCGCATCCTCAATGGCATAACCGCCGCGAGCTTCTCAACCGCCAATGCTTACGTCGCCGACATCACACCACCGGAGCGCCGCGCGCGAAATTTTGGCCTGATCGGCTCGGCGTTCGGATTCGGCTTCATGATCGGGCCGACGCTAGGAGGCCTGCTGGGCGAGATCAGCTTGCGCCTGCCGTTTCTCGTCGCCGCCGGTTTGTGCCTGCTTAACGGTATCTACGGACTGCTGGTGCTGCCGGAATCATTGACCGTTGAGCGTCGCGCAAAGACCCTCGACTGGGCCCGAGCCAACCCGATCGGCTCCCTGGTGTTCGTGAAGGAGCGCGGCGATCTGCTGGGCCTGGCGAGCGTGGGATTCCTCTTCCAGATCGCCTACAATGTACTGCCTTCGATCTTCGTCCTCTACGCCGGGTTCCGTTATGGATGGACCCCGGCCATCCTCGGTATGACTCTGCTGGGCACTGGCGCATGCCAGATCGTCGTCCAGACATTGCTGGTCGGGCCGGCCGTCAAGCGATTCGGAGAACGCGGCGCGGTGCTGACCGGTGCTTTGTTCGGCGCGATCGGTTTCCTGCTGTTCGGCCTGGCCTCGAAACCGTGGATGTATGTGGCCTCGATTCCTGTATTTGCCATGATCGGCCTGATGCAGCCGGGCCTGATGGGCCTGATGACCCGCCGCGTGGGACCACAATTCCAGGGTCAGCTACAGGGCGCCAATCAGTCATTGCAGGGCATCGCCTCTATCCTGGGGCCTCCGCTGTTCGGTCTGACCTTCGCATGGGCCGTACGGCACGAGCAGACACTGCATATGCCAGGCCTTCCGATCCTTATTTCATCCGGGTTACTACTGCTTGCGCTGCTATTGTCCGTGCGCGTTGCGCGACCGGCCGTTGCGCTTTAGGCATAGGCTTTTGGGGACCCTGCAGGCGAAGTCTGATTTCTCAGGCGGAGAGAGCTCGTGGCGCCTGGGGTCGCCTGGCTGACAGGTTGGCGAGCGCGTGCGTTAGGCATTCGGGATCAAGATTTGGTTTGGCGCCGTCGAATTTCGCTGACGCCGGAATCTGCTCGATGATGAAGCGCGGCTGATAGGATGCCAGTGGCATCTCATAGCGCGCGCCGAGCTGAATAATGATGTCCTCGATAGTCGCATCGTCGATCGTGAGGCCTGCGCCGGTCGCCTCGTTCAGGAAAATGCGGTGATATTCATCGGGGCTCGGAGCGCCCAATTCGATCTTGTATGGAATGCGGCGCGGAAGGGCGGTGTCCATCAATTCCTGCGGCGGCATGTTCGTCGAGAAGATTAGAAGTTCATCGAATGTCAGGTCGAAACTCTTGCCAGTGTGCAGTTTCAAATAGTCGATGCCACTGCCTAGCGGCACGATCCAGCGGTTGAGCAGGGCCTTCGGTGAAACCAGCTGACGCCCGAAATCATCGATCAGAAATACCCCGCCCAGCGCCTTGATGTGCAGTTGCGCCTGATAGAATCGCACCCTTGGGTCGACGCTCAGATCCAACATCTCATGCGTCAATTCCCCGCCGGTGAGCACATAGGGCCGGCGACAAGCGACCCATCGCCCGTCGAGATAATCACCGCGCTGAACGACAGCCGCGCCATCATTTTCGACGCTGCGATTGATTGTCTGGTGCACCATAGGGTGGAACAACTTGATAACCTGTCCCTCTACCTCGAAGCAGTACGGAATGTAGATCACGTCGTTGAAAAGCTGCGCGACCCTTGCGCCGATGGTTTTCTTGCCGTTGCCCGGGCGCCCGTAGAGCAGAATCGACCGGCCTGAATTCAAGGCTGGACCCAGTTCGCCGATCAGATGGCCGGGTACGACCAAGTCGGTGAAAGCCTGCTGGATGGCTCTTCGGTCGATTCTTTCGTTGGTGATGCCCTGTCGCTTGATCTGACTACGCAGTGCATCGAGCGTGACCGGCGCGGGGCCCACATACTCATTCTGCGCCATCGCCTCATGCGCCCAGTCCTGTCCCTTTCGGGTAAAAAGGTGCCGCGGTTCGCTGGACCCGAAGCCCCGCATGCCCGTGTGCGCTTCGAGCAGTTGGCGGGCGTCAGCCTGCTCGAATAGTTCCTGGACGGCGAAAGGTGGAAGCTTCAACGTTTCGGCGATCGACGAGTGCGTCGCCTCGCTGTTCACGCTGATCGATTTCAGCATAATGGCGAGTAGCGACGAAACAGAAAGGCCCATATCCGCAATTCTGCGGGCGGCCCGGGGGGTGCGACACTGTGCGTCGATCGGGACGGTGTCGCGGGGCGAGAAGTTGATCCGCGCCAGGGGGCGGATCCAGCGGGGACGGGAATGAAACTATTGAGCATAGCCGCTTTCGTGCTGGCCACGCTTGCAGGGCTCCCATCCGCAGGCGCGCCTTTGGGGCCTTCAGAAAACAACCGCACATGGAGCAATTTGCCATTTCACCAATCAGGCCGGCAGAGTGACGCACCGTCCCGGTCGTGTCGCTTCTGTCTTGACGGCTTGCGCGCGCCATGATTGCGCCCACATCCTCGATCCATAACCAGCGTTCGACTTTCAACGGATCCAACATGCGTCTTCGCCAACTCGCCTTTTCCGCGACTGTCTCCCTTGCCACCCTGATCGGTCCGGTCGCCGCGCTGCATGCCCAGGACGCCGGCCCGCTGCCCGCCGCGCGCCGTGTCCCGACCGATTTGGCCAGCATGAAGCAGTCGTTCGCGCCGATCGTGCGTCGCGCCGCGCCGGCGGTGGTCAACGTCTACTCCAAACGCTTGGTGCGCCAGCAGGTCGATCCTTTCTGGGGAATGTTCCTTCAGGGCGGTGCGCCGCGCGACCGCGTCGAGCAGTCGCTGGGTTCGGGATCCATCGTCCGCGCCGACGGAGTGGTGCTGACCAATCACCACGTCATCGACAGTGCAACGGAGATCATGGTGGTGACCGCGGACCGCCGCGAATGGCCGGCCAAGGTGCTGCTGGATGATCCGCGCGCCGACCTCGCGGTGCTCAAGATCGACCCCAAGGGCGAGGTGCTGCCGACCATCCCCATCGATGACGCCGCCACGCCTCAGGTCGGTGATCTGGTGCTGGCGATCGGCGATCCCTTTGGTGTCGGCCAGACCGTAACCAACGGCATCGTTTCGGCGCTGGCCCGCACGGACGTCGGCATCAGCGACTATTCCTTATTCATCCAGACCGACGCCTCGATCAACCCGGGCAATTCCGGCGGGCCGCTGGTCGACATGGACGGCAACCTGATCGGCGTGAACACCGCCATTCTTTCGGGTTCAGGGTCCTCGGCGGGTATCGGTTTCGCTATTCCCGCGGTGATGGCAAAGCAGGTGGTCAGCGCCGCGCTTGGCGGCGGTCATAGTGTCATGCGGCCGTGGATCGGGGTGCGTACCCAGGCTCTTACAGGCGATATGGCCAAGGCGCTGGGACTAGAAGCGCCCCGCGGCGTCGTCGTCACCGATCTGTGGGCCGGCGGACCGGCAGCGCGCGCTGGCGTTGCCCAGGGTGACGTGGTCATCTCGGTCAATGGTCAGGAAGTCGACGACGACGCGGGTCTCAACTATCGCGTCTCGACCCTCCCGGCCGGGGCGACAATTAGTCTGGTCGTGCGCCGCAATGGCGGACCACCGCGCGAGCTGGTCACACATACGGAGGCGCCGCCGGCTGATCCACCCGCCGACCAGAAAGTTATCGACGGGCATAATCCGTTTTCCGGTGCGACCGTCGTCAATGCCTCGCCGGCTACCGCCTATCAGTTCGGCTTCGATCCGTTCGCGGGACAGGGCGTGATTGTCACCGCGGTCGACAATGGTTTCGCCCAGACGATAGGCCTGCAGCGCGGCGACTTCATCCGCGAGGTCAACGGCGCGAAAATGTCCACGACCCGTGACTTGATGACGGCAATCCAGGGCGGTGGCCATATCTGGAGCCTGAGCATTGAGCGGCAGGGGCACATCATCAACGCTCGCTTCCAAGGCTAGCGACGAACCTATCTCGCGGGGCCGTGGCTCTTGCCAAGGCCATTGAATTGAGTGTCACTGGCTGCCTGTCTTCAGGGGACACGACATGGGCCGGCACATTGTTCTTATCGGCCTGTTGGTCGCGGCGGTGCATGCTTACGCGGCGCCGGCCGTGGTCGACGACCTGGCCAAGCCTCCGCTCGACGCCCAGCGGTTCACCATCATGTCGACCGCCGGAAAGCACGGCTGGTCGGCGCGCTGGCTGACCGCTGATGGCCACCATTGGGGTCGCGAGAGCCTGCTGCTGCGCGGACAGGCGTTCGAGGTCGATAGCGCCTCGCATCTCGGCCCGGACGGCATGATCGAGCGGGCGGTTGTACGAGGGTTTTCACCGAGTGGCGACGCGGCCGAGTCCTTTGCGATCACCGATGGTGAGGCGAGTTGGAAGAGCCAGGTCGATGCCGCATCGGCCGCTTACAGGTCCCCCGCCGAGTACGTCGCCTTTGGTGGGCCGATGGAACTCACCGCCGAACTCCTGGAAGCCTTGCTGGCGTCGCCCGACAAGTCGATCGCCCTGCTGCCCGGCGGTCGCGCCCGCGCTGAACCATTGACCACCCTGTCTGTGGGTTCGGGTGCGTCGAAGCAGACTGTGACGGCCTGGTCGGTTACCGGCCTCAACAATACGCCGATCCCTGTCTGGTCCGACGCACAAGGCAGGTTTTTCGCGCAGATCGGCGGGCTGTCGTGGGTTCCCGATGGCTACGAATCCTATCAGTCCGCGCTCGAGAAAGCCCAGGACGAGGCGCTGGCCAAGCGTTCCCCGGAACTCGTCAAGTCCTTGCTGAAGACGCCTGCCGGCCCCGTCGCCTTTACCCATGTGCGCGCATTCGTCGACGGCGATCATTTCGCGCAAGACGACACGGTCGTCGTCGAACATGGGCTGATCACCGCCGTCGGCCCGGCCGCCAGGGTCAGGGTCCCCGCCGGCGCGCAAGTGATCAACGGGAACGGCAAGACGCTCACACCCGGCCTTTGGGACTCCCACCAGCATTTCCCCGACGACGCCGCCGGCCCGATGCTGCTGTCACTTGGCGTCACGTCGGTGCGCGATCCCGGAAACGTCGTCGCCCTAACCATCTCCCGCGCCGAACGTCGCGCGAAGGGCGAATTGCTAAGCCCGCGCGTCTATCCCTCGGTGCTTATCGACGGCAAGGGCCCCAATACAGCCCAGGTTGCCAGCGTCGCCACCAGTCTGGACGAGGCGCTAGCCATCGTCCGCAAGGCCAAGGCCGACGGCTTCATCGCGATCAAGATCTACGGCAGCTTCAACCCCGTCTGGGTCAAACCGGTCGCAGCCGAGGCTCACCGCCTCGGTCTGCACGTCCACGGCCATTTGCCCGCCGGCATGCGGACCATGGATGCCATCAACGACGGGTATGACGAGATAACCCATATCTACTTCGTGATGATGCAGGCGATGCCTGACAACGTCGTCAATGTCTCTAACGGCATTGCCCGCTTCGAAGGACCTGGCCGCTACGCCAAGAACGTTGATCTCAACGTCGAGCCGATGAAGTCGCTGATTGCGACCATGGCGAAAAGCCATATCACCGTCGATCCGACCCTGGTTGTAGCCGAAAGCCTGTTCGTTCCGGAAAATGGCGATCTGTCACCGGCCTATGCACCCTTTGTGGGCACGCTTCCGCCGGCCGTGGAGCGCGGATTTCGTCAGGGTGGTTTTTCCGTTCCCACCGACCTGACCCGCGCCGACTACCGTGCCAGTTTTGCGAAGATGGCGGATCTGGTCGCAGCCTTGCACAAGGCCGGCGTGCCCATTGTAGCCGGCACCGACGGCTCGGGAATGGAGCTGGTGCGAGAACTCGAACTCTATGTCGCCGCTGGATTTACACCGTCCGAGGCTCTCGCCAGCGCCACGATCAATACTGCACGGCTGGTTGGCGCCGACGGCTACACCGGCTCAATCAAGGTCGGCAAGGACGCTGATCTGGTCTTGGTCGACGGCGATCCCTCCAAGACCATCGGTGACCTCCGCCACACGCGCGTCGTGATGATGAACGGCAAGCTGATGGATGCTGACGCACTGCGCGCCGCCGGCGGCTTTGAAGGCCGGCCGAAGTTCGCGGACTGAATCTTCCTGCCGCGCAAAGGTTGCCATGGTTTCATGCCCAGGCGCGATCGGTGCGACGAAGTCACTATGACGCCGCCGACCTTTGGCGATATGGTTCCTGAATAACAAAACACCGAGGAAGCACCGTTCATGGAACCCGTCCCCCATCTCAGCCGTTCGGTTGCCGGCAAGGTCGTACTGGTCACCGGCGCGGCCAGCGGCATGGGCCGCGCCACCGCGCACGTATTTGCCCGCGAAGGCGCCAAGGTTGCCGTTACCGACGTGCGTCTGGCGGATGCTCAGGCTGTTGCGGACGAGATTATCGCCGAGGGCGGGGCATGCAAGGCCTGGGCGTTCGACGTGGGCGACGCGGCGACCATCGCCACTCTCGTGCCGGAGATCGCCGAGCATTTCGGCGGTCTCGACTGCATCATTAACAACGCGGGAGTCTCCGGGTTCCGGCGAATCGACGACCCGAACTACGATCAGGAATGGGATCGAATGTTCCCGATCCTGCTGGCCGCGCACCAGCGAATCATCCGCGCCGCGCTGCCCTACCTGCGCAAGTCGTCCAGCCCGCGCATCGTCAACATCGCCTCGACCGAAGCGCTGGGCGCCACGGCGCTCGACAGCATCTACGCCGCCGCAAAGGCCGGAGTCACCGGCCTGACCCGTGCGCTGGCGATCGAGCTGGGCCGCGAGGGCATCACTGTCAACTGCATCTGCCCGGGGCCGATCCGCACCGGGATGACCGCGAATATTCCCGACGAGCACAAGATCATCTTCGCCAAGCGCCGCACCGCAATGGGCCGTTATGGCGATCCGATCGAGGTGGCGCACATGACGCTCAGCCTGTGCCTGCCGGCGGCTTCTTATCTGACCGGCGTTACCATTCCGGTTGATGGCGGCCTGATGGCCCGCAACGCGTGAGGCGATGATGGACGGTGATGCAATACGCGCCCTGAAGATCGAGGACTTCAGCCTTCTCGACCCGGAAGTGCAGAGCAATCCACGGCCATTCTACGCCCTGTTGCACGAGCAGTGCCCGGTTTACCGGATGCCGGAAACAGGCATGTACGTGGTCACCCGCTATGATGACGTGCGCGCCGTGTTGCGCGACACGGAGCGGTTCTCCAACGACCTTGTCGCCGCGGCCGGTATGAACAGCGGCGCCGGTAACATCTATCAGGACACGCTCAAGGCGCGTGGCTGGGGTCACGTGCAGACCCTGCAGCGTACCGACCCGCCGGTCCACGGGCGATACCGTCGCCTGCTCGACCGGGTGTTCAATATCGATCAGGTCAAGAACCTCACGCCGCATATCGAGACGTTGGCCCACGAGCTGATCGACCGCTTCATCGATCGCGGCGAATGCGAGTTCGTCTCGGAATTTGCCCTCCCGCTGCCCGGGATTGTCATTGCCGAGCAACTGGGGCTCAACCGCGACGACATCGCCACCTTCAAGAAATGGGCCGATTCCATCCTCGCTCCGGCGATGATCCCGATGAACGAGGAAGAACTCCTGGCCTGCGCCGAGATCGAGCTGGAAATGCAGCATTTCCTCGCGCGGATGTTCGAGGATCGTCGGGCCAATCCCCGGCGTGACCTGGTCTCGGATCTGGTGAACGCGCGGGCCGAAGGCGAGGAGCCGCTGTCGGTTCACGAGTTGCAGAACCTGATGCACCAGTTGATCTCGGGCGGCTACGACACCACGATCGCCGCCATCTCCAACGGATTGTGGCTGCTGCTTCGCTACCCGGACCAGATGGCGAAGCTCCGCGCCGATCCCTCGCTGATCAAGGGCTTCATGGAGGAATCGCTTCGCTACGAGAGCCCGGTGCAGGGCCTAGTGCGCCGCACGACCTGCGATGTCGAAGTCGCCGGGACCGTCATTCCAGCCAATTCCGTCGTCATCGTCCGTTACGGCGCGGCCAATCATGATCCGGGCAAGTTCGCTTGCCCGCACCAGTTCGACATCGAGCGGAACAACGCCGGCGCGCACATGGCATTTGGCATCGGCACGCATTTCTGCGTCGGCCGCCTGCTCGCGAGGCAGGAGATCATCACCGGCTTCGAGGTGCTGTTGTCGCGCATCACCGACATCGAACTGGCGCGCCCATTGCCGCGGCCGCCCCACCATCCAAGCCTGCTGCTGCACCCGATGAAGGAACTGCCAATCCGGTTCAAGAAACTTGCCTGACCTCGAAATCGTCCTGGCCTCGATCGAGGATAGGCCGGTCCTGGTGAACCTGCTGCAGTTCTACATGCACGACTTCTCGCAATATTGGGCTGGGGAGGTGATGGGCGAACTCGAAGACGATGGCCGTTTCGAGGACTATCCGCTGGATGGCTACTGGAGTGAGCCTGACCGGATTGCGTTGCTGTTCAGGCTGCGCGGCCGACCCGCGGGCCTCGCTCTGCTGAATGCTGCCGGTCACCGCGGCGAGCCGGTCGACCGCAACATGGCCGAATTCTTCGTTGTGCGAAAACATCGTGGGGTGGGTGTCGGTCAGGCCGCGGCGCAGGCGATCTTCAGCCGCTATCCCGGTCGCTGGGAAGTCGCGGTCGCACGCCGAAACCCCCGTGCATTGCCATTCTGGCGACGCGCCGTCAGCAGCCATCCCCGCGTTTGTGAACTGGTCGAGACTGATCTCGACAATCAGGCATGGAATGGACAGGTGCTCAGTTTTGCGGTCAGCGGCTCATAGCTGTCCGAGCGCGAAGACCATCAGCGCCAGCGTCATGACCAGGAACGCGAACACAGTGGTGAACCAGACGAACAGGGTCTTCAACGCGGCGCCGATGAAGCTTGAGCCATAGGCTCCCTTCAATGTCTGGAACAGATTGATTGGCGTCCAAACCGCGACAAACCCCAGCCACCATCCCATGACACTGTAGGGAAGAACCAGCCCAATCGCGTTGGTAAGAAATGCAAATGACAGAATGTCCATCGCCACCAGCATGTGGTCATGAATGAAGAAGCGAGGCCTGTTGCGATAGACCAGCGCCAGGCTGAACCCGACGACCGGTAGCAGCAGCACCGCCATCCTGTGACCCCATTCGAAGAACACCGAGAGATAGTATTCCGGGTCCGCGATCGCCTTGTGCAATCCGTCCTTCCATCCCTCCTGCAGCTTCGTCGTCACGGTGTGGGTTCGGATCGAAAGGTCGGCACGCGGCGGCTCCGATTGTCCGGCTGCGGTGCGTTCGGCCTCGGCACTGGTCTGAGCGAAGTCGGCATTCGCGTTGGCGACGGCCTTGACGTAGCTAGCCTCGACAGCCGCCTTATCTTCGTCGGGATTCTTGAGATCAATGTTCCGGTCATTGGCCGCTTCCCGTAGCGCGTCCTTCAGGTCGTCGGCCGCCTTGGTACGCAATCGCACGACCTCCGCGGCGCGCCCCTGCGACGTCGCCAAAGCGGCTGCATGCTGCGCCTCCTGGCGCTTTCCCTCGACCGTCAGTTTGTGGGTTGCATACTCAGCGGCAAACACGAACAGCAGCAGCGCCACCAGGAACATCCTGAACGGCGGCACATGTCGCGCGAGCCGCCCCTCGATATAGTCATTTGCCAGTCGCCCGGGTCGCAGGAACAGGTCCGGCAATGTGCGCGACAGCCGACCGTCCAGGTGGAACATGTCCGCGATCGCCTCCCAGACCAGATGGAAGAAAGATCGCTTGTGATTGTCGGCGCTCTGGCCGCAGCTGTAACAGTAGGGGCCCCGTAACTCCGCGTCACAGTTGGCGCATTTCGTCACAGGCGCGGGCATGTGCCGACCCTTGCCAAGGTCCGCCAGCGAGTCGGCTACCGCCGTTTCAAGCTCATGCGCCACGATATGCCCCTCCGGGTGCGCATCCACCCTTCAAAAATGACCTCGGGGCGCAAGCAACCTGTCCCTTGCACCGATGATCGAGCCGTTGGTTCAATGCCCGCCGTCGACCCGCACGATCGCCCCCGTGGTGAACGATGACGACGGGCTGGCCAGGAACAGCGCGGCGGTGACGATTTCCTCGGGAAGGCCCGGCCGACGCAGCGCATTATTCGCGCTCTCGCGGGCCTCCTCGGTCCAGGCCTTGGATATGTCAGTCAGGAAAGGGCCCGGGCAGATCACATTGACCCGTACCTTGGGACCGTATTCGCGCGCCAGCGACTCGGTCATCGAGTTCAGCGCCGACTTGGCGCCGCCATAGGTTACCACCTGTGGAGACGGGTTCAGCGAGGCCGTGGACGATATGTTGATGATCGAACCGCCTTCACCGTCATACATCCGCTTGGCGACCTGCGTGGCGAGGCGGAACGGGCCTTTGAAGTTGAGGTTCATGATGCTGTCGAACAGTGCCTCGCTGACCTCGTGCGATGGCATCGCCGGCGACATGCCGGCGTTGTTCACCAGGATGTCGATGCGGCCGAAGTCGGCGTAGGCGACCTCGATGAGTCGGTCCATCTCAGCCCATCGCCCCGCGTGCACGGCGACCGCGAGGGCGCGGCGACCCATCGCGCGAACCTCGTCCGCGGCGGCCTCGCAAGCGTCGATCTTGCGGCTGGCGATGATCACGTTCGCGCCGCGTTGCGCGAACGCCCGCACCATCCGCAGTCCAAGGCCACGGCTGCCGCCGGTGATCAGGACGTTCTTGCCGGTCAGGTCGAACAGCGGGTCAGGCGTCATGCGTTTCCTCGTTTCTGGAGTGAGCAATTGTTGGACGGACGATAGCCATAAACACGGGACCATGCACCAGCGCTCGAGACACGGCGTCGTCGTGAAAAATTAGCGCTGTCTTGGCCCTGACTGGATTCTTGACGTGAGCACGAAATCGCTTAAATAGTGATGTTCCACAGGCTGCTATTTCCCCCCCATACCGGCGGCCTTAAGTCCCGGCGTGTCTGTGACACGTCGGGACTTTAAATTTCAGCCTGGCCCCGCCGGCTAGATTTTTTCCCCATTCCAATATTTTTCCTTCAACAGGCGCTTGTAGAGTTTGCCTGTGGGCAGTCGTGGCATCTCCTCGATGAAATCGATCGAGCGCGGCGCCATATAGGCCGCCAGCCGTGAGCGGGCGAACGCCATCAGTTCAACCGCCAGCGCCTCATCCGGCTCGTGCCCCGGCGCCGGCTCGATCACTGCCTTGACCGCCTCGCCCATCTCCTCGTGCGGCACGCCGAACACCGCGACGTCCGCCACCTTCGGATGGGTGACCAGGGCATCCTCGATCGCCTGCGGATAGATATTTACGCCGCCGGAAATGATCATGAATGCCTGACGGTCGGTCAGATACAGATAGCCTTCCTCGTCGAGATAGCCGAGGTCTCCCAGCGCGTTCCAGCTGGGATGGTCGGGGTGTCTGGCGGCCCGGGTCTTTTCCGGGTCGTTGTGGTACTCGAATGTCGGAACCTCACGCTCGAAATATACCAGCCCGGTCTCGCCGACAGGCAGTTCGCGCCCGGTCTCGTCGCAGATGTGCAGGACACCCAGCGCCGCGCGACCGACGGATCCCGGGTGGGTGAGCCAGTCCTCGCTGGTGATGAACGTGGAACCCGATGATTCGGTGCCGGCGTAGTATTCGAAGAGGATCGGCCCCCACCAATCGATCATCTCGCGCTTGACCTCGACGGGGCAGGGTGCGGCGGCGTGAATAGCCACCCTGTGGCTGGAAAGATCATAGCGGCTGCGTACCTCCTCGGGCAGCTTCCGCATACGGACGAACATCGTCGGCACCCACTGGCTGTGGGTCACCCGATGGCTCTCGATCAGCGCCAGAGCCTGCTCGGCGTCGAACTTCTCCATCATCACCACCGTGCCGCCCCACGATTGCACGGCCAGCACGTAACCAAGCGGCGCGGCATGATAGAGCGGGGCAGGGGACAGATAGACCGTGTCAGGGCTCAGTCCATAGCGATTGACCATTTGCCGGATTTCAGAGCCCTCCGCGGCTGAAACGTCCGGCAGCGGGCGCAGAATGCCTTTTGGACGTCCGGTGGTGCCGGAGCTATAGAGCATGGAATCGCCAATCCA
>JANXTX010000313.1 GCA_025352165.1 Caulobacteraceae bacterium
GAGGTTGGCGGAGCCGTCTGCATCCCGGTCGGCGACCACGGCGCGGTATCGATTGCGGTCGATTACGGCCACATTGGCCACTGACGAACAGACTACGTTGACTTCCCTGCCCGCGTCGGTTGGGAGTGTCGCGATCGAACAACCTTTTTGGGGGACTCGCGGATGGACTGGACCAGCGGCTATGTCGCCGAGATAGACTACACCCACGGATACTATCGTGAGCTCGCACCCGGACTGATCGATATCGCTCTTCTGATGAGCGGCCACGAACCACCGGATCGCTCGTCAACCCGCTATCTGGAGCTGGGTTACGGGCAGGGATTGTCAGCCAACATTCACGCAGCCGCGTCGCCGGGTGAGTTTTGGGGAGCGGATTTCAACCCCGCCCATGCTGTCAACGCTCGGTCTCTCGCAGCCAGTTCCGGGGCAGACGCGAAGTTCTTCGACAACAGTTTTGCCGAGATGGCCGCGCGAGACGACCTGCCGGAGTTCGACTATATCGTGCTCCACGGCGTCTGGAGCTGGGTCTCAGACGACAATCGCCGTGCGATCGTCGACATTATCCGCAAGCACCTGAAGGTCGGGGGCGTGGTCTACCTCAGCTACAATACCCTGCCTGGCTGGGCGGTCGGAATGCCGTTGCGCCACATGATGACCCTGCATGCCGAAACGGTGGGCAGCGACGCACAAGGTGTCGTCGGACGGATCGACGGCTCAATCGCCTTCGGGCAAAAGCTCGCCGAGGTGGGGGCCCGCTATTTCGCCGCCAACTCCACCGCCAAGGGCCGCCTCGACGCCATCGCGGGCCAGAACCGGAACTACGTCGCCCACGAATATTTCAATCGCGACTGGGCGCCGATGTACTTCTCCGACGCGCACGCCTGGCTGGTCGACGCCAAAACGTCATACGCATGCGCCGCCGCGTTGTTGGATCAAATGGATGGGTTCAATCTCAGTCCCGCGCAACAGGAGGTCATCAACGGCATACCCTACGTCGTTCTGCGTGAAACCGTTCGCGACTACATGCTGAACCAGCAGTTCAGGCGCGACGTCCTGGTTCGTGGCGCGCGGAAACTAACGCCCCTCGAACGGCAGGAACGCCTCTTCGCCAGCAAGGTGACGCTGGTTGTTCCGGAGAGTGAAATCTCGTTCGAGGTCGAGGCCGGGTTGGGCAAGGTCTCGCTGAAACCCGATATCTACCAGCCGATCGTCGATTCGCTTGCGGCGGACGGCGGACGGCCGAAGTTAATCGGCGACCTGGCTCGGAATCCGGCGCTGTCAAGCCTTCCAGCGGGTGCGCTGATTGAGGGACTGGCCGTGCTCATGGGCTCCGGGCGTGCGCATCCCACCCAGACCGACGAGGAACAGGCAATCGCCGAACCACGCTGCAAGGCTCTCAACGCCGCGCTGATCGACCGCGCGCGGTTCAGTGGGGACGTCAGTTGCCTCGCCTCGCCGGTCATTGGCGGCGGCGTCGGCGTTGGACGCTTCGAACAGATGTTCCTCGGCGCCCGCGCCCGTGGCCTCAAGACCGCCAGCGATTGGGCAAAAGACGCCTGGGAGACACTGGCGAGGCAGAACCAGGCGATCATCAAGGACGGCGAAGTGCTGCAGGGCGCCGAGGCCAATCTGCGGGAACTCGACTTCCAGGCCCAGACCCTCGCCGGTCGGCGGCTCGAAGTACTGCGCCGGTTGAAGGTGGTGGACTAGGCTGAATGCGGACTTTTCGTGCCCCCGGACGAATTAATATCATCGGGGAACACACTGATTATACAGAGGGTCTGGTCATGCCCGCCGCCATCGATCGATGGTGCCTCGTTAGGGCGCGGGCCAATAGCGAGCGACGCCTGCGCCTGACCTCATCCGCCTTTGATAGAACCGTCGAACTGGATCTCGATGATCTGACACCGGCGGGAAGCTGGACCGACTATGTCGCGGGCGCGGCATTCGCACTGACCAGAGCCGGTATCCCTCTAACGGGCGCCGATCTCGAATTTGACAGCAACGTGCCCGTTGGGGCCGGCGTCAGTTCGTCAGCCGCCATTGAGGTCGCGTCGATTCACGCCCTGCTCGCTCTCGCCGGTCATATAGCCGATGGGCCGCGGATCGCGCGATGGGCGCAGCTGGCGGAGAACGAATTTGTCGGCATGCCGTGCGGCATCATGGATCAATTCGCCAGCGCCAACGGAGTCGCTGGAGCGGCGCTGATGCTCGACTGCCGTACGCTTCAGGCCACGCCGGCAGCCCTGCCGACCAATGCGCGTTTTCTGGTTGTGAACAGCATGGCTCCCCATGCTCACGCCACGGGGGAATACGCGGCCCGTCGGGCTGACTGCGAAGCGGCAGCATCAACTCTTCACCTCAAATCATTGAGAGATCTGGAAGAGTCTGATCTTTCGGATGCACTGCCGCAACTTACAGACACCCAGGCGCGACGCTGCCGACACGTAGTCACCGAGAACGCTCGCGTAAGGCGCGCGGCTGTTGCGATGAAGTCAAACGATCTCACCGCCCTCGGCGAGCTTATCAACGCGTCCCATGCAAGCCTGCGGGATGACATGCAGGTCAGCGTGAAGATGGTCGACCAGCTCACTGAAATCGCACAAAAAACGCCCGACATCTACGGCGCGCGCATGATGGGGGGCGGCTTTGGAGGCTGCGTCATCGCCCTGGTCGAGGCGACGGAGTCGGAAAAGGTGATGGAATTGGTGAAGGTGGAATACGCCCGGATCATCGGGCAGACGCCGGATGCATTCATCTGCAACCTCGTTGAGGGCGCCGGCGAGGTCACCCAATGAACGATGCCGCCGCCGAACGTCGCCTGAACCTGCTCACCGGCGATTGGGTGCTGGTCTCGCCTCACCGAATGAGCCGACCCTGGCAGGGCGCGGTTCTATCATCGCCCCCGTCCCAGAGCGTGAAACACAACTCTGAATGCTACCTATGCGCCGGCAACGCCCGTGTCGGCGGCGTCCGCAATCCAGACTATGCCGGCGTTTACATTTTCCCGAATGATTTCACGGCCTTGCTGGAAGCTTCTGGACCGAGCCGGCTGGAAGCCGGCGGTACAAGCGAGTTGCTGGTGCGGGAACCGGAAAGCGGGATTTGTCGGGTGATCTGTTACTCGCCGGATCATGGACTCACGCTGAGTCGGATGACGCCGGAGCAGATCCGACCGGTGGTCGATGCCTGGGCGGAGCAGTTCACGGAACTCGCCGCCCGTCCGGACATTGCTTCAGTGATCATCTTCGAGAACCGCGGCGAGATGATGGGAGCGAGCAACCCACACCCGCACGGTCAGGTCTGGGCCATGGCGACCGTTCCCAATGAGCTGGCGCGCGAGGATGCCCGACAGCTTGACTGGTACCAAAAGAACGGCGAGCCAATGCTGCTCTCGTACCTGCGGCGGGAACTCGAAGCCGGCGAGCGCATCATCCACGCCAATGACGCCTTCGTGGCGCTGATCCCGTTCTGGGCCGCCTGGCCGTTTGAAACGCTGATCCTGCCTCGGGAACAGGCTTCTGGTCTGGATGAACTCACCCCTGACCAACGCGCGGGCCTGGCGGAAATTCTGGCCCGGCTGACCGCCGGCTACGACGCGCTGTTCGAAGCGCCCTTCCCCTACACCATGGGTTTCCACCAGCGACCCACGGATGGGCGAGACAGCGCGCACTTCACGCTGCACGCACACTTCTATCCGCCGCTGTTGCGCTCGGCCTCGATCCGCAAATTCATGGTCGGTTTCGAAATGCTCGGCATGCCGCAACGCGACCTGACGCCAGAGGCCGCCGCAGAGCGTTTGCGCGCGGTCCTGTGACAGTTATCCGAGAGCGCTTCGGTGAGATGCCCGACGGGAGGCCGGTAGGCGCCTTCCGACTGACCAACGTCGGCGGCATCACCGTGCGCATCCTGGAGCTTGGCGGCATCATCCAGTCGGTCCGCACGCCGGATCGGGATGGCTGCCTTGGCGAGATCGTCCTCGGCTATGGCGACGTCGCGGGTTACCTCAATGACACCGCCTATACGGGTGCGCAGATCGGGCGTTTCGCGGGTCGCATAGATCGCGGCGAGATCGAGATAGACGGGGTAACCTATCCGCTGTCGGTGAATTCGGGACGGACAACCCTGCACGGCGGAGCAGTCGGCTTTGATCGGGCGATCTGGCGGGGATCCATCGACGGCGAGCGCGTGACCCTGCGCCATACGAGCCCGGACGGCGATCAGGGATTCCCCGGGGAACTCGCCATCGAGGTCGTGTTCGAGCTTGGCGACGATGATGAACTCCGGCTCAGCTATCGCGCCACAACCACGCGCCCGACCGTCATCAATTTCACCGGCCACGCCTATTGGAACCTTGCGGGCCACGGTCTCGTTTCCGAGCACACGCTGACCGTGGAAGCTGACGCGGTGCTGGAAACCAACAGCAATTTGATTCCAACCGGGGGATTTTCGAGTGTGGCGGGGACGCCCCTTGATCTTCGCGAGCCGCGTCGCCTGGGCGAAGCGATCGAGGCCATGGGCGGGCTCGATCACACCTACGTGCTGGCCGGGAATTCCGCACAGCTGAAAGACCCTGTCTCGGGACGCACGCTGCGGGTCCGGAGCGATGAACCCGGCCTCACGGTCTACACGGGCAATGCCTTTGCGGGCGCCCACCCACGTTGGAGTGGCGTCGCCCTTGAGCCGGAGCACTTCCCGGACTCCCCGCATCACGCTCACTTTCCCTCAACCGTACTGCGCCCGGGGGAAGAGTACCGATCGTCAACGATCTATCGGTTCGGCGTGGCCCGAGACCGCGCCGATCAGGCTCGACGCCTTTCATGTAGCACTCGCATCACCTCCTCATGTCGGACGCGATCAATCCGGTAGAGCAACATAAGCCCCGTCGCGACACCCGAAACCAGAGCGACAAACGGCCCGGCCATCAGCGCAAGTCCCGCCAGGGTCCCAGGCGTAACGATCGCTGCTTCGGGGTGAGCGGCGACGCCCTTGGGAAAATTGATCAGGTCCAGGGCGAAGCCGGCCAGCAAGGCGCCCAGGCCGGTGGCGGCCTTGCCTGCAAATCCGAGCCCGGAAAAGTAGAGGCCTTCGCGTCGCGTCCCGAAGATATAGTCGTGCTCGTCGGCCGCGTCGGCCATCATCGATCCGACTGCGATCGTGGCGAAGGTCGCGCCAATCCCGCCAATGACGGCATTGATCACCAACGGCCCAACCACCGCGGCGCCGGTAAGCGTGAAAATGCCCAGCACCCGCAGCCCATTCAGCCCACCCTGGACGAAACAGATGATCACGAGACCGAGGATCAGCACGGTTCTCTTCTCAAACCTGCGCACCATGATGGGCGCCAGCGGTACGCCGACGAGAAGGCCAAAAACATAGCCAAACAGAGTCAGCGAGATCTGCGGCGGCGTCATCTTCCAGACGAACGTGTTGAGGTGAAGGCCAAGTGTATTGGCCACGCCCTGCGCCACCCAAAAAAGGACACTGACCGCGAACAGGACCCTGAATGATGGATTTCGAAAGATTTCCACCAGTTCCGGCAACAGACGCTTGTGAATGGCGATCGCGCTGGGCGCGCTGACCGGAAGGCTCCCCGCGAACCGCCTGACGCCAAATACCGAGACGGCGCCGCCGAACAGCACCATGGCCGCGGTCGACCAGGCCAGAGGCGCATAGCCGGCCGCGCCCAACAGCCCCTTCGGCCCGGCCAGAAACAACCGATAGCCCAGCAGCGTCGTCGCCAGCAGTCCAAATATGTAGAACACCCAACGATAGGCGACGATGTTCGAGCGTTCGGCATAGTCCTCCGACAGCTCCGCGCCCAACGCGATGAACGGCACATTGAAAACCGAAACGAAGCAGCGCAGGGCCAGCGACGCGGTCGTCAGCCACAGAAACAGCACCGTCGGCGCCGAGTGCGCCGGAGGCGAAAAGGCCAGTCCCAACGTCAGCGCCACCGCCGGCGCGCCGAACATCAGGAAGGGTATTCGCCGTCCCCAACGCGACCGCGTATTGTCGGAGACCGAGCCGATCAGCGGATCGATGAAGGCATCGGTGAACAGGCTGATCGCCGCCGCGATCCCCACCAGCGAACCCGACAGACCAAGGACGGCCGTGTAGTAGAAGAACAGAAAGGTTCCGATGACGGTGCTGGACACGCCCTCGACCAGTTGACCGGCGCCATAGGCGAGCTTGATCTGGATCGTGAGCGGAGGCCTCGTGTCAACGGCCGACGCCCTCATCGGGAAAACCTCAATACAAACAACTCACAATCCTCAGACGGCGGAGCCATTGCGCAACGCCAGCGCCTCGGCGATCTCCGTGTGCCGCTTCCGGTCGATGCGGTAAAGAAAGAAGAAGCAGGTCCCGACGAATGAGATCGCCGCCGCCGTGGGCCCGCTGGCAAGGGTGAGGTTGGTGAGCATTTGCGGGCTGAGGTGGACGGCCGCGCCAGCCGCCGCGGCCGCCGCCGGGAAGTGGATGACATCGATCGCCACGCCGGCCAGCAGGGCTCCCAGCCCCGTCGCCGCCTTTGCCGCGAAGCCCAGACCCGCGAAATACATCCCCTCTCGTCGCGCCCCGAACAGCAGGTCGTGCTCGTCCGACGCATCGGCCATCATCGACCCGATGGCGATGGTGACGAACGCCAGACCGACTCCGGCCATGAAGGTGTTCAGGCAGATTGGACCGACCACCGCCGCCCCGGTCGCGGTGAAGATCCCGAGCGCGCGCAACCCCGACAATCCGCCCTGCGCCAGACAGAACATGGCAAGACCCAGGATAAGCGTTGTGCGCTTTTCCATCGGCCGCCAGCGTGGCGAGAGCGCCAGGGCCGCTACCGCCGCAATCCCCAGACCAATCGCAAGCGCCAGCGGGAGACTAAGGCGGATTGAAAGCATCAGCGCGATGGGCATCCCCAGCACTGGGCTGAGTAGCAACAGGCCGCGCCACTTCAACGGTCTCGACAGCAGCGGCGCCAACGGAACGCCGACGAGCAATCCGGCGAAAATATTCAGGCTGATCACCAGGATCTGCGACGAGTCGATCTTCCAGACGAACCGGAACATGTGCTGCGTCAGGGCGGCGGCCATGCCCTGCGCCGCATAGAACAGCACCGAGCAGGAAAGCATGATGCGGAACGACGGATTGCGGAAAATCTCGATCAGTTCCGAGAACAGACGTCGATGTAGAGCCGTCTCGTCGCGAGCCGCTACCGGCAGAGCGCCGGCGTAGCGCCGCACGCCAACCGCGGCGATCAGCCCGCCGACCCCGATGATCCCCCCGGCCGTCCAGGCCAGGGGCGCATATCCGTGGACATTGCCCAGTCCCAGCTTGCCGCCCAGAAACACGCCATAGGCCAGCACGATTATGATCAAAGGTCCGAAGATCGAGAACAGCGTCCGCCAGGCAACAACACTGTTCCGCTCGACATAATCGGTCGCCAGTTCCGCCCCCAGCGCCAGGAACGGCACGTTGAAGATCGAGACGGCGAAGCGCATCACCAACGAGATTCCGATCAGCCAGGCGAACAATCCCGCGGTCGACAGGCCTGGCGGCGGTGAGAACATCAGCCCGACCCCCACTGCCACCAGCGGGGCGCCGACCAACAGGAACGGGACCCGTTTGCCCCAGCGCGAGCGCGTATTGTCCGACAGCGAGCCAAGCAGTGGATCGGCCAGGGCGTCGATCGCCAGAGCGATCGCCGTCGCCACTCCCACCAGCGAACCGGGCAGCCCCAGAATCGCGGTGTAGAAAAAGAACAGGAACGTCGAGGTCACGCTGGTGCTGACGCTTTCCACCAACTGCCCGGCGCCGGCCGTGGCCTTGATTATGCGTGTCAGCTTCAGCGGGTCGGAGGAGACGGTCACAGCGCGGCACTCAAAGAGCCGGCTGGAAACCGGCGGTACGAGTTCATGAGACCTCCGGTGTGTGGACGATCATCACGCCGTAGGGCGGCAGGATCAGCGAGCCCCTCTCACCAGGAACCGCACCGTTAAAGGCCGCCAACAAGACGGCGGAGACGGCGACTGGATAGACCATTTCTCCGGCGGAGAGGTTGAAAACGCAGGTCAGCCGTTCGTTCTCGTAAGTCCGGTCAAAGGCCAACGCACCCTCCGGCGCGGGCAACACGGTCGCCGCGCCGATCCTAAGCGCGGCCGATGCTCGCCTCACAGCGATCAGGCGCCGCGTGAAATTGAGAAATGAGTCAGCGTCGTTTTCCTGCACGGCGGCGGCCAATGGAAGGTGCGCCTCATCCACCGGCAGCCAGGTGTCGACGGCGCTGGAGAAGCCGGCGCCTGGAGCCTCGTTAGCCCACGGCATCGGCGTGCGCGCGCCATCCCGTCCGACTTCGCCGCCGTAGGCCGCAATGTCGAATGGGTCCCGAAGTTTCTCGAACGGCACGCGCGCCTGCGGCAATCCCAGTTCCTCACCCTGGTAAAGGAAGATCGTCCCTCTCAGGCAAAGCAGGACCGCCATCAGCGCCCTCACCTCGCGTGGGTCGCCCGAATGGGCCAGCCGCGTGGCAAACCGGGCGACATCGTGATTGCCGAGCGACCAGGACGGCCAGCCTGCCGCCTGCGACCAGGACTGCATTGCCTCGGCGAACAGCGCGGGAGGCGCCGAGCGGGTCGCCAACAGAAAGAAGCTGTAGGCGGTATGCAGCCGGTCAGGTGGTTCGGTGTAGATCTGCTGCACCTGCAGATCGCCAACCTCGCCCAGTGTCATCCGGGCGTCGTAGCTATCCATCACCGCGCGCAGGCGATTGAGGAAGGGCAGCGCCTCGGGACGAGAGCGGTCGAACACATGCTGCTGAAAACGCGTTGGCAGGATCGACGGGCGAACCTGACCGGCGGGTGGATTGTCGCGCAGTTCGCGATCATGAAAGATGAAGTTGATTACATCGAGCCGGAAGCCATCGACGCCGCGATCAAGCCAGAACCTGGCGATGTCGAGAATCTCGTTCTGAACGGCAGGGTTCCAGTAGTTGAGGTCCGGCTGCTCGATCAGGAAGTTGTGTAGATAGTACTGCCGCCGCCGCTGGTTCCAAGTCCACGACGGCCCGCCGAACTCGGCCTGCCAGTTGTTGGGTGGTGATCCATCCGGCCGGGCGTCGGCCCAGACATACCAGTCGGCCTTTGGATTATCGCGGGATGACGCGCTCTCGATGAACCAGGGATGCCGGTCGGAACTGTGCGACCAGACCTGGTCGATGATCACCTTCAGGCCGAGCGCATGTGCCCTGGCAACCAGGGCGTCGAAATGCGCCAGCGTGCCGAACAGCGGATCGACGTCGCGATAATCGCTGACGTCGTAGCCGAAGTCCCTCATCGGCGAGTGGAAGAACGGCGAGAGCCAGATGCCATCGACGCCCAGCGAAGCCACATAGTCGAGCTTGCCGATGATACCCGGCAGATCACCGACCCCGTCACCATCGCTGTCGGCATAACTGCGCGGATAGATCTGGTACATCACCGCGCCACGCCACCAGTCGGCCCCTTCGGCCCTGGCGCTGACAACCCCCACAGATTCTGGCTGCATTTTTTCAGCCGTCACATTTCGCTCCCAAGCGATTATGACGTCGACTGTCGCGAGCGTCGGGCACCGGGTCAAGCAGGAACCGAATTCGACCGTTAATCACCGTAAAAAACGGTCAGACCGGCGTTCGAGGATCGCCTGAAATCCGTGGCAGTCGGGTGGCGGCAGCCTGGCGCGGAATGGCGGTTTCCTGGCAGGAAATG
>JANXTX010000324.1 GCA_025352165.1 Caulobacteraceae bacterium
TCCAGGGTAGGCAATTCAGGCCGAGCGAGATCAGTGTGCTTCTGGCCGCACGCGGTGCTTGCGAGACCCGGAACGACTGCCGCCGCTGAGCGGCCGTGAAGGCGAGGGTCAGGTCACCCGAGAGTTCTTCCCGAGCCCCGACCAGATTGATCAGGTCGCCGATTGTCTTCGTCGGCAAGCAGGATTGCTCCGCCTTGTCGATGAGATAGCAGAGGTAAGCGTCCGATGCGGCACGCGACGCGAGAACGCCCTCGACCATTCTTGCCAATGCCGACTGAACGACATCCAGTTCATCCAGGTGGTATAGTACCGACAGATGGGTCACCGCCGCATTTGCGTCGACGTCGAGATCCATTGCCTCAAGCACCGAGCGCGCCGCCAGGTAGTCCCCGCTGTGCGACAGCGCCTTGGCTTCAGCGATCGGGCCAACGGCGCCTGCACCGTCGAGGTCGATCGGCAGGTCGTCTTCTTCCTCAACCATCCAGGCGACCTTTGTTGGGGGGTGGGGGGGGCAGCTGAAAGCCTTGACCGGAGCTTTCATTCTACAGGCAAGATAGACGGGCTGGCCGCTCAATCAATCCGATAGGACCAGATAGATGAAGCGTCGTGCATCTGTCGCCTGTTTCCCGCCTGCACGACCGCGCCCGCGCCTAACCCTGCGATCAATCATTAAAACTGAAGTCGCATCAAGGCGTCCCATTGCGCGCCTTGATCGGCGTCGCTGATCCGTGGCCAAAGCGAGTTCTGAGTGCGCTGCCAGGTGATCTGGCGCTTGGCATACCGACGTGTTTCCGCACGGGCGTGCTCCAGGGCCTGCGCCGCCGTCATCTCTGTGTTGAGTTGCGCGGCAAACGCCGTGACACCGAGGGCCTTCATCACGGGTATCCCGCTATCAAGATTGCGCGCCAGCAGTCTCTCGACTTCATCCAGCGCGCCCTTTTCGATCATGGTCTGCAATCGTGCGTCGCAGCGCTCGTAGAGTGTGGCGCGAGGTGGGTCGAGGACGATCCCTCGCCAGGATCCGGGAGACAGGGTCGCCTCCGTCTGAGCCTGCCAATGCGACAATGGACGCCCGGTTGCCGCATATACCGAGAATGCGCGCACCAGTCGCTGACTGTCGCCCGGGGAAATTTTGGTTTCGGCGAGAGGGTCGGCGATCGCCAGACGCTGGCGAAATGCAGCCTCGCCCAGGTCGGTAAGCTCGGCGATGGCATTGTCTCGCACCTCGGTGGGCACTGGCGGAATGTGCGCGAGGCCGCGCGTCAGCGCGAGGAAATAAAGCCCCGTGCCGCCGACGATGATCGCCGGCTTTCGGTCACGCCGGAGCCTGTCCAGGATCGGAACCGTCTGCCTCACCCAATGTCCGACGGACCAGGCCTCCGCCGCGTCGGCGATTCCAAACAGGTGATGGGGTGCGGCCTCCTCTTCGTCGGGTGTCGGCCGGGCTGTAAGAATCCGCAGGTCGCGATAGACCTGCATGGAATCGGCGTTGATGATCTCACCACCGATGCTCGCCGCCAAACGAACGGCAAGCGCCGACTTCCCGCTTGCGGTAGGCCCCGCGATCAGCACGACGGATTGCGTTTGCGTTTGCACGCTCGCGGTTGCCTCTCTGGCCGAGGTCGGTCACTGTCTGGTCGTAACGGACGGATGCAAAAATGGAAATCGCCCAACTCCTGGTCCCGAACCTTCTGCTGTCGATCACGCTGTTTGTCTTTCTGTGGCTGATCAACCTGCGGCTCAAAGACCCGAGCTTCATCGATAGCTGGTGGGCGCTGGGCATGGTGGTGCTGGCTGGCCTGAGCTTCGTTTCCACAGGGCAGGGTGGAAAGCACGCCCTGTTGCTGACCGGGCTATGTACGGTATGGGGGCTGCGCCTTGGCGTTTATCTTTTGTGGCGCTGGCGTAAGCACGGTCCGGACCGGCGATATTCCTCCATGATGGCGCTGGCGAAAAGCGAGCGCGGCTGGGGCTACGCAACCGCTTCGCTGCTGCTGGTGTTCGCCTTGCAGATGCCCTTGCAGTTCATCGTTTCCCTGCCCGTGCAACTGGGTCAGATCGGACCAGACGCGGCGTTGGGTCCGCTCGCTTTTCTGGGCGCGGCCATGGCAGTCTTGGGTATCGCGTTCGAGACCGTCGGTGATCTCCAGCTTGTCGCCTTCAAGGCCGATCCAGCCAATGCCGGTAAGGTGCTGCAGAGCGGACTTTGGCGTTACACTCGCCATCCAAACTACTTTGGCGACGCCTGCACCTGGTGGGGCCTGTACCTGATCGCCGCCGATCACGGCCTTGGGGCATGGTCGATTCCAGGGCCGGTTCTGCTGACGTTCCTGCTGACCCGGTGGAGCGGTGTTCCGACGGTGGAGGGCAGGATGCGCCGCAAGCGTCCCGAGTACGAAGCCTATCTGTCGCGAACGTCGGGCTTCATCCCGTGGTTCCCGCGCAAGCCTTCCAGTGAAACGCACTGAGAGGCGCAACGCGATCGATGCCGTCATGCTCCTCGCGTAGCCAGGCCCGGCCGTCGGCGAGCGCCATGACGCGATAGATCGGAAGCCCGCCGGCCTCGGCGGAGACCAGGTCTCCGACCTTCAACCCGCCGGCTGAAGGCCGGTCGAGATACTGCCAGTCGATGTGTTTTGCGCCGCTCATGGAGATAATCCTTGATGTTGCGACGTGTGTAAGGCTGGACGGCTGAAAAAAGTCTGAAGCCGGATGTCAGACGCCGTTCACTTTGCACGCGGCGCTTGCGGCGCGCGCGCGTATCGGCCACATCCCGCCTTACCCATGCGTCTCGCCTTCACCCTCGTCGCCCGGAATCTCGCTTCATTGCAGGACGCCCTGCCGGCGGCGCTTGATGCCGTGACCGCGTCCGGACGTCCGGTCGTGGACACCCACATATTGGGAGACGGCGCAGCGGATATCATCGTCGATGGCGATGGCCCGGCGGAATTGCGCGCCAACGCGCTGCGAGCGCTTGAACGGCAGGCTGTCGATTTCTGCGTTCAGCCGGTCAATGGTCGCCGCAAACGATTGCTTGTAGCTGATATGGACTCCACCATCATCGGCTGTGAGTGCCTGGACGAACTGGCCGATTTCGCGAACCTGAAGGCGGAAATCGCCGAGATCACGGCTCGGGCGATGGCCGGAGAAATCGCATTCGAGGGCGCGCTCCGTGAACGCGTCGCCAAGCTCAAGGGCTTGGGGGTGGACGCATTGAAGCGCACTTACGAGGAACGGGTCAGGCTCAACCCTGGCGCCAGGACCATGGTGCGGACGATGACGGTGCACGGCGCGCGCTGTGTGCTGGTTTCCGGCGGCTTTGAGTTCTTTACCAGTCGTGTCGCATCGGTCGCCGGATTTGCCGCGCAGCGCGCCAATCGCCTGCTGGATGATGGCGCCCGACTGACCGGCGAAGTGGCCGATCCCATTCTCGGACGTGAAGCGAAGCTGCAGGCGCTGATCGAGGAGGCGGACGCGCTGGGTGTTGACCTTTCGGATACGCTGGCGATCGGCGACGGGGCCAACGATCTGGCGATGATCCAGGCTGCCGGTCTCGGCGTCGCCTACCGCGCCAGGCCGGTCGTCGCCGCGCAGGCCGACGCACAGATCAGGTATGGCGACCTGACCGCCCTGCTGTATTTCCAGGGCTATGGCGCGGACGAGTTCGCCTGATGTTGCCCAGACCCGTTCGCGGCGTCGTTTTCGATATGGACGGGCTTCTCGTGGATACGGAGGCCGTCTTTCGCGATGCGATGATCGAAGTCTCGGAGCGGCATGGCCACGAACTTCCCCTCGAAGTGTTCCTTCGCATGGTCGGCCTGCCGCGCGAGGGCAGTCGCCTGGTGGCGATGAGCCACTTTGGCGATGACTTCGACTACGAACCGTGGATCGGCGAAGTGTCGGACGCCGCTCACGCCCGTCTGCAGGTTGGCGTCACTGTCAAGACCGGCGTGCTGGAACTGCTTGATCACTTGGAAGCCGCGAATATTCCCAGGGCTGTGGCGACATCGTCCGGCCATACCACGGTCGAGTTGCAGCTTGGTCGCAACGGTCTGCTGCCAAGGTTTCAGACTGTCGTAGCCGCGGGTGACTACGCACGCGGAAAGCCCGCGCCCGACCCGTTTCTTGAGGCTGCGCGGCGCCTGGGCGTCGAGGCGTCAACATGCCTTGCCCTGGAGGACTCCCACCACGGCGTCCGCGCCGCGCATGCGGCCGGCATGATGACAGTGATGGTCCCGGATCTGCTGGAGGCGACCGCCGAGATGCATGATCTGTGCATCACCATCGCTCAATCCTTGCACGATGTGCGTAGTCTGATTGCCCGCAAAATCTAGATAGCCGCGCAATCCGCGAATCCGGGGCCGTCACGCGGTCTTTATGTTTCCTTTATTTGTGACGGATCAAGACCTAGCGACTCTTTATGAGCCTTCAATCTAGTTTACCAACCAGATTCCAAGGGGTCCCAATAATGGACATCGTCTTCGTATTTTTAGGTGTCGGCCTGTTCGCCGCCTTCGCCGGATATGCCGTGCTTCTGAGGCGGATCTGAACATGATCGTCGGCATTCTCTACGCGGCGGGCGCAATTGGCGTGACCGTCTACATGCTGGTGGCGCTCGTGCGCCCCGACAAATTCTAAAGCAAAACGGAAACCTCGATGAACATTCAGGGGTGGGCCGAGATCGTCTTTACGATCGGCCTGGCCATCGGCCTTGGCTGGCCGCTTGGCCTATATATGGCGCGCATCTGGCGCGGTGAGTCGACTTGGCTCGATCCGGTCCTCAAGCCGGTGGAGCGGGTCTTCTATGCGGCGTCAGGCGTCGATCCCGAAAAAGGGCAGGGCTGGCTGTCGTATACCTTCGCCATGCTCGCGCTGAACGCAGTCGGTTTCGTTGTTCTCTATGCGATCCTGCGGTTTCAGAATGTGCTTCCGCTCAATCCTCAGGGCCTCGCGGGCATGAACCCGCACCTTGCCTTCAACACCGCGATCAGCTTCGTCAGTAATACCAACTGGCAGTTCTATTCCGGCGAGAACGCCGCCAGCCACTTCTCACAGATGGCCGGATTCACGGTGCACAACTTCCTGTCGCCGGTGATGGCCATGGCCGCCGCCGCGGCTTTGGCGCGCGCCTTCGCCGCGAACCGGGGTGAATTGCTCGGGAATTTCTGGACCGACCTGGTTCGCAACACGCTCTACATCATGTTGCCGATTTCGATCGTTCTGGCCCTGGTGCTCGCCGGACTGGGCATTCCGCAAACGCTGCTCGCCCATGTCGACGCCCACACCATTGAAGGGGCCAAGCAGTCGATCGCGCTCGGTCCGGTGGCGAGCCAGGAGGCGATCAAGCAACTCGGCACCAACGGCGGTGGCTTCTTCGGCGCCAACTCTGCCCACCCATACGAAAACCCCAACCCGTGGACCAACCTTATTGAGATTGTTGCGATGTTGGTCGTACCGATCGCGTGCGTCGTTGCCTTTGGCATTGTCGCCGGAGCCCGCAGGGACGCTCGTGCGCTGCTTATCGCCATGTTTATTATCCTTGGCGGCGGCATCACGGCGATCTACGCGGCCGAGACCATGCCGATGCCGGCGCTGATGGCGGCGCACGTGCAGTCGACGCCGAACATGGAGGGTAAGGAAGTCCGTTTCGGCGCCGCCTCCAGTTCCCTGTTCGCGGCGGTCACCACCGGTATTTCCGATGGCGCGATCAATGCGCAGCACGAGAGCCTTTCGCCGGCCGGGGGTGGTATCGCGATGTTCCTCATCCAGCTCGGCGAACTCGCGCCCGGCGGGGCGGGTTCGGGTCTCTACGGCATGGTCCATATGGCGCTGCTGGCGGTGTTCGTCGCCGGGCTGATGGTCGGCCGCACCCCCGAGTACCTGGGCAAGAAGATCGAGGCGCGTGAGATAAAGTACGTGATGCTCTCGGCCCTGATCATGACAATCGCGATCCTGGGCTTCGCGGCAGTAGCGGCAGTGCTTCCCGCTGCCCTGAAGTCGCTTTCGGCATCCGGACCTCATGGTCTGTCCGAGATTCTCTATGCCTACAGTTCGGCTACTGGAAACAACGGCTCGGCCTTCGGCGGCTTAGCCGGCAACAACGATTGGTGGGACACCACCATGGGTATCGCCATGGCTGTCGGTCGCTACGGGTATGTCGTGCCGGTTATGGCGGTGGCGGGTTCACTGGTCGCCAAGCCAAAGCTGACCCCAACCGCCGGCACCCTGCCCACCGACAACAGCCTGTTCATCGCCCTGGTCATCGGCGTGGTGATCATTCTCGGTGGCCTGCAGTTCTTCCCCGCCCTCGCCTTGGGTCCCATCGTCGAGCATTTCCAGATGCTCCAGATGGTTGCCCGCTGACCTCACCGATAACAAAGGAAAGCTGACCCCATGGCTTCCGCCGTATCCGCAGCCGGTCCCCAAGGCGCCATTCTTCGGCGCGCCGGCATCGACGCATTCATCAAGCTGGATCCACGCAAGCTGACCAGCAATCCGGTGATCCTCACCACCGAAATTGTCGCTGTTCTGGCGACAGTGTCCCTGATCGACGCGCTCGTTCATCACGCACCGATCCTCTTCGCCCTGCAGATTTCGCTTTGGCTTTGGGCGACGGTCCTGTTCGCCAACTTCGCCGAAAGCGTCGCCGAGGGGCGGGGCAAGGCGGCGGCCGACAGTCTGCGAGCGGCCCGGGTTACGACCAAGGCCAATCTCATTGTCGACGCTGCGACCAACGCCACGGTTCCCACGCCGGCGCACGAACTGGTTCCTGGCAATGTAGTCTATGTCCTAGCCGGTGAAGTGATCCCGGCCGACGGTGATATTATTGAAGGTGTCGCCTCGGTGAATGAGTCCGCTATCACAGGCGAATCGGCGCCGGTGATCCGTGAAAGCGGTGGCGACCGCTCGGCCGTAACAGGCGGCACGACCGTGGTGTCCGACTGGCTGAAGATCCGCGTCACCTCGGGCCCCGGCTCGAGCTTCCTCGATCGAATGATCGCGATGGTCGAGGGCGCCAATCGACGCAAGACACCTAACGAGATCGCCCTCGCGGTTCTGCTCGCCGGTCTGACGCTGATCTTCGTGATCGCGGTGGTTACTCTGTTGGGGCTTGGCCAATACTCTGGCGTGAAACTCGACCCGCTGGTGCTTGGCGCGCTGTTCATCTGCTTGATCCCGACCACGATCGGGGGGTTGCTTTCCGCGGTCGGGATTGCAGGCATGGACCGCCTGCTCAAGGTCAATGTGCTGGCGATGTC
>JANXTX010000351.1 GCA_025352165.1 Caulobacteraceae bacterium
GTGGCGACCTGCACCGAGGAGGCCTTCGACGAGCTGATGGCCTTCAACGTCAAGTCGGTATTCTTTACCGTGCAGAAGGCGATCCCGGTGCTGCGCTCGCCGTGCGCGATCACCGTGATTGGTTCGGTCGCCGCTGAGATCGCGCTGCCGGGCGGGTCGGTCTACGCAGCCAGCAAGGCGGCGCTGCGCTCGCTGGTGCGGTCATGGGCGGCCGAACTCGCCCCCATCGGCGCCCGGGTAAATCTGGTGGGGCCTGGTCCGACCGATACGCCGCTGGTCGAAGGCATCGACGAGCGCGGCGGCGGCCCGGGTCTCGACGCCCTGATCCGCACGCGCGGCGCCATCCATCGCCGTGGCCGTGTCGAGGAAACCGCCGCCGCGGTCCGTTTCCTGAGTTCACCGGAATCCAGCTGGACCACCGGCGCCGCGCTCTATGTCGGCGGCGGCATCACCTATCTCTAGGCGGGTTTGAACTCGACGACCGGGTACTTGCCGGCCGGGCGCTCGGGATGAGGCGCGGCGGCGGGCGCGAACAGATAGAACAACTCCAGCGCCTCTTCGGGACCTGCGGTAATGTAGTGGTCGACGCCGTGCGGCACGACCACCGTGTCGCCCGCCGCCATTGCCATCGGCTGTCCGTCCATGAAGATGGTCGCCGTGCCCCGATGGATGAAATAGATCTCATCACGGTCGGGATGCATGTCGAGGTGATTGGTCACCCCCGGCGCCACCCGGTACCAGCCGCCCGACACCGCGGTGATTCCGGTGGTTTCCGCGGTCAGCGTTGAGCGGAACACCTGCTCGCCGCCGCGCGCGGTGAACAGCGGCGCATCCTTTGGTCGTACGACCCGTCCCGAGAACTCAGTCATCGCGCGCCTCCTCCGGCCGCTCGCCACTATTCGCTATCGGGATCCACCTTGGGCCTGTTGTCATGCAGAAAGAAGTCCGGTCCGTGCGGGGCGGGAACCTGTACGAACCGGCGCGCCGGCCTGGAGAAGTTGAAGAAGTCCGAGAGGTCGTCCGAGCGTGCATCGACAAACGTGCCGGGCGGGATCAGCGGCAGGCTGAACGCGGTCTCAATGAACTTCAGGATGCTGCCGAAAGTGTGGGTGGTCTGCGAAACGTAGCCCGCGGGTGTGTAGGGCGAGACGACGATCAGCGGCACCCGGAAGCCATTTTCGTAGTAACCGTAGTTCGCATCAATCGGCGGTGCGACGTGATCGTACCAGCCGCCCCAGTCGTCCCAGGTGATGATGATAACGGTGTTGTTCCAATAGGCGCTGTTGCCGATGGCGTTGACGATCGAGGCCACCCAGGCCGGCCCGGTGCCGTCATTGCCGAGGGCATGGTCGGACTCCTGTCCTGTGGGATTGACCCAACTGACCGAAGCCAGGTTGTTCTGGGCGATGTCGGTCAGCACCTGCGAGGGGTTGAGCACGATCTTGCCGTCGGTCCAGTCCGGGCCCCTGCAGGCCAGCGGTGTCCCGCCGGGCTGGCACATGTGCCGCACGGCGTCTGGCCCGGTCCACAGCGAACCCTCCGACGGGGCGTAGTAGCGCCAGGTGATCCCCGGACGCGCGCCCGCAGGCGGGTTGTCGATCAGGTCGGTCAGCGTCGCGTGCTCGAAGCAGGGGCGGGCGGTCCCCTTCATGCCGTTTGGACCAACAAGGCTGACCGTGGTGGTTGCGAGGGCGTCGCAGCCGTTGGTTCCGTCATTGTTGCTGTTGGGGTTTTCGGAGGCGAAGAACAGGCTGGTCGCCGTGATCTGCGAGGTGCCGCCGATGATGAACTGGTGCGCCGGCAGGCTGGGCCCCTGATTGCTCTGGAACATCCGGTTGGCGAAACCGTAGTTGACGGCCAGATAGAAATAGGGGGCCACGTCCGACGGATTGACATATTCGAATGCCGGGAGCGACGGGCAGGTCGTCCCGGCGGCCGGCTTGCAGTTGATAAGGTCGGCGCCGTTCATCTTGCCGTTGTTGTACATTTGCGTGAAGGCGATGTGGGCATGCGACATGTCAAACGTGTTGGCCAGCGGAACCGGCGTCAGGGTGACGGTCTGACCGGTCGAGGTCTGCCCGGTGTTGGCGATGTCGGCGGCGGGCAACTGGCTCTGCAGTCCGTGGAACAGATTGTCCGGCGTGCGGTTTTCCTGAAAGATCACGACAATGTGTTGGACGGCGGCGATGTCGGCCATTGCCGGGGGCGCCGCCAACGCGCCGAGCAGAGCGGCGATGATCGCGAATGGTCTTGATCCGGTTCTCATTTCCGCGCTCCGAAGGGTGACGATGGAGGCGCCAAAGGTGGCGCGGGGTCGGCCAAAGCAGTACTACCCTAGCACGCATCCCGGCTATTTCGCCATTTGACCAGCCAAGGGGTCCACCCATGACCACCAAGACTCTCACCGGCGCCTACCCGACCGGCTATTCGCTTGCATCGGGCGTCACCCAGCTGATCGTGGGTCAGACTGCCCGGGTTGGTGGGACCGGGGTCAGCGCCGCCTACGCAGCCACGATCGACAACTACGGTACGATCCAGGCGTCCGCCTACTATGGGGTCAACCTCCGCGCGGGCGGGTCGGTGATCAACGGATCGATCAGCGACAAGTCGGCCTTGATTTCCGGCGGACGCTATGGGGTCGCCGCCCGCTATGGCGGGGCAAGCATCACCAACAACGCCACAATCGTGGGCGGCGCGGTAGGGGTTGATCTTCACGCCGGCGGGACGGTGGTCAACGGGGCGACCAACGATCTCTCGGCGTCAATATCCGGCGGGAAGTATGGCGTGGAATCCCGCTACGCCTCCGCCACCGTCAACAATCGCGCCACCATCCAGGGCGGAACCGCGGGTGTGGCGCTCAACGCGGGCGGCAAGTTGAACAACGGTCAGTCGACCGACACCGCGGCTCTGGTCACCGGCGGCGCCTATGCTGTTGAAGCCCGTTTCGGGGCGCTGCTTGTAAACAACTTCGGGACGATCGAGACTACCGGCTACAACGCGATCGTGACCATGGCGGGCGGTTCGATCACCAATGGATCGACTTCATCCGCGGCTGCCCTGATCTCAGGGATGAACGACGCCATCTATGCAATGAACCACTCCGTGTCGGTGACTAACTTTGCGTCGATCGTCGGCGCCGGGTTCGCCGGGGTGCAACTGGCGGCGGGCGGCGCGGTCAACAACGGGTCGGCGACGTTCGGCTCGGCATCGATCAGCGGCTATTTCAACGGCGTCTATGCCAATGACCGCAGCGCCGCCGTGAACAATTTCGGGACCATAACCGGATCACGTTCCGAAGGGGTGCATCTGGCCGCCGGCGGCGCGGTGACAAACGGCTCCGGTACGGCGACGAATGCCCTGATCCAGGGCTACTCCGACGGACTCTACTCGAACGGCCGGGTCATGAACGTAGCCAACTTTGGCACGGTGACCGGTACGACCGACAATGGTGTGCTGCTAACGGCGGGAGGGTATGTGGCCAACGGAGGCACGGCCACTTCGGCATCGCTGATCTCCGGCTACCTGAACGGCGTCTACGCCACGCTGAGAGCGGCGACGGTGATCAATTTCGGCGTCATCGAGGGTGTCACCGCGGCGGGAGTGAGCCTGCAGGCCGGCGGCGAGGCAAAAAACGGCAACGCCACGCTGCGCAATGACCTCATCAAGGGCTACGTCGGCGTCTACGCCAGCGCATTCGGCAACGCGACGGTTACCAATTTCGGAACCATCGAGGGGACCAGCAGAGTTGCGGTGAAACTCGCGGCGGCGACGGACCGACTGATTGCCGAGTCCGGCTCCAGCTGGATCGGCTCGGTCCAGGGCGGCGGCGGCGCACTCGAACTGGCCACCGGCTCCGGCGTGATCAGCGGCCTGGGCTCAGCTGGCGCCATGTCGGGAGCGGAGGCGATGACATTCAGCGGTTTCGGGTCCTATTATCTCGACGCCGGAACGACCTGGACGCTGACGGGCGTCAACAGCATCTCATCGGCGACCCAGCTGACGGTGTACGGCGCGCTGATCAACAATGGCGTGCTGACGGCCGCGGCCGGTTTCGACGTCGGGCAGGCCGGGGTGACCATCACCAACTATGGATCGATCCTCGGCGGATCGAGCGGCTCGCTGATATTCAAGGCATCCAGCGATCGGCTGATCTCCGAGGCGGGGTCGGGTATCGTCGGCATGGTCGTCGGCGGCGGCGCGACACTCGAGCTGGCATCCGGGGCCGGGACCATTTCCGGCCTGGGTACGGCCGCGACCATTTCCGGAGCCGACGCGATGAGCGTGAGCGGCTTCGCGTCCTATGTGCTGGATGCCGGGACATCGTGGACCCTTACAGGTACCGGTACGGTCTCGTCAGGGCGGTCAGCGCTGGTCGGCGGGACGCTGACGAGCGCCGGCGCTGTTACCGTCTCGGGCGCCATCGGTGGCATTGGGACACTGGCGGTCTCGTCGGGAACCCTGGCGATCAACGCCGGCGCGGCCCTGACGATCGCCAGCTGGACCGCAAGCGGGGGAACCACGAACATCAACCAGTCACTGACCTACAAGGGCGCCTTTTCCGAAAGCGGCGTAGCCGTGGTGACGGTCGCCGCCGGTGACAGATTGGGCCTGTCTGGATCCACGGCGCTTGGCGGAACGCTGAACGGGACCGGTTCGGTAACAGTCGTGAACGCCTCAGCCAGCGGTCTCACTGTCGGTGGCGGCCTGGCCCTGGCGGCGAGCGGCAAGATTACCCAGACCGGCGGGGTCACCATCGGCGATGCAACCGGAACCGGGGCGAACGTTTCCATCCTCAGCGGCGCCATGTGGAACCTTGGCGGCCACGGCATCGCGCTGGGCGCAAGCGGCGGCAAGCTGCTGGACTATGGCCTGCTGATCCAGAATGCCGGGACCGGGATCAGCAAGGTCGCTGTCGGAATCGTCGACAAGGGTGTCATCGAAGCGGCCGTGGCGACGCTCGATTTGACAGTGGCTGTTACTGGAACCGGTGTGATGAAGATCGACGCGGGCGCGACTCTCGAGGTCGATGCCGGCGCGGTCAGCACGCTGACCACTACCTTCAACGGAGCCAACGCCACGCTGGCGCTGAAGTCGCCGACCGCTTTTGCCTCGACGATCGCAGGGCTGGCGGTTTCCGACACCATCGACGTGCTCGGCCTGACGGCCACCGGCGCCAGTGTCAACGGCTCCGACCAGCTGGTGATCGTCAACGGGTCCAAGACTATCGCCACCCTGCAGTTGAGCGGCGCCTATGCCGGCGCGATCTTCAAGGTCGGCTCCGACGGCGCGGGCGGCACGGACATCACTTTGCTGACCGCTGCCGCTATTCCCCCGCCAGGCGGATCTGCCCAGGCCTTTGTAGCCGCCATGGCGGGATGGGGCGCGGCCCCCGCCCCGATGACCGCGCCTCCGTCCCACGCCGGGACCTGGAAGCCGCTACTCGCCACGCCTTCCGCCCACC
>JANXTX010000358.1 GCA_025352165.1 Caulobacteraceae bacterium
TCGCACTTGGCGGCCACATACCTGGGGCCGCTGGGTTTGAATCGACCATTCAATTTCCCGCCATCCGGTCGGCGATCCACTTATCGATGGCAGATGCGGGCCATGCGACTCGATTCGCACTGATCGAGATCGGCTTTGGAAATTCCCCGCGAGAGACCAGGGAATATAAAGTTGCTCTTCCTAAGGTCGTCTTCTGGATGACGTCCCGAACCGAAAGGAGTCGCTGATCATCGAAGTGTGCAGGAAGAGAGCGCCGATCTTTGAGCTGGCTGGATTTTGAAGTGACCATTGAGATGCGTCCAGGTTGGTACCGGCCTCACGGAGCCGGAATGGACGCATCAGTTAGACCCTGAATCTAGGGTCCATAAGACCCCAATTATAAATCGTTACCCCCAAGGATTTGCCGCCAATCGAGCCCCAATCGCTTTCGATTTAGTTTTTTCACCAGTTCAAAGGCATCGCGAATTCTGGCCTTCGCGTTGGGGAGTTGAACGTCCGGTAGCTTGGCAATAATTGCTTTTGCGCATTCGACTTGTGTCGTGTTCGGATTGGCGACGCAGTGGTCAAAGGCTGCGCGCCTGATCGCATCCCCGGCCTTTCGACGTGTTTTGTGCGCTTTTTCGCGACTTTGCCGAGCGCGCGCCGCGTCCGGTGCGTCTCTTTCAGCTTTCGTCTTCTCGATTGGATTGAGGGCGACCAAACTGCCCGCATGACAGCCACAGAGGTGTGCGACTTCCAAAATGCGATCCAGGTCGCTCTGGAATCCAGCCTTGCGGGGGTCGTAGGCTGAAAGCATTTTTGCCCGCATTCTAGACAATAAATCAATGGCCTTGTGTGACTTTTCAATTTCGGACACAAGTTTCTCCGAATGCTTTGTCATCAGTTTCATTTTCGAAAAATTGATTTTCTCATGAATCTGTCGTATGGTTTCTTCAGTCGGAGGCGGACACGTAACAGTTCCAAGGAATAGCGAAATCTCCTCTTCTTCATCGTCAAAAACCCCGCTGGACCCACGGCAAATAGATTCCATCTTTACCGGCGCGGGAACCTTCCTCGTCATGCACTTGCCCCGCCATGCGATACGAAATTCGCCCATGCGTTCATGAGGGAGCGTCGTTTTTCCAGAGCGTCGCCACGCCGATAGGCGCGTTCGGTGGCATCGCCGACATTGTGGGCGAGGGCTTCTTCAGCGAGCTCGCGCGGAAACGCCGAGACTTCGCCGGCCCAGTCACGGAAACTCGATCTGAAACCGTGCGGGGTCACATCGCCCCTCTTTGCGCGGATGAGCAAAGCGCGGAAGGCGTTGGTCGACAACGCGCGCGGGTCGATCGACCCTTTCTTCTTTGGTCCTGGGAACGTGAGGTCGCCCGGCGCCCGATTTGTCCCCTCGCCGGCTCTTTCCAGGCTCGAGATCGCCGCCGGAGACAGTGGCACACGATGGATACGTCCGGCCTTCATCCGTTCGGCGGGCACAGTCCATATCTGCGCATCGAGGTCAAATTCCGACCATCTGGCGCCTATCACCTCGCTTGTCCGGGCGGCAGTCATGATGAGGAAGTGTAGGGCAATCGCGGCCATTCCGTCGCGCGTCGTTAGATCGGTCGCGAACTCAGGGAGCTGCGTGAAAGGCATGGCCGCGTGGTGGCCTCGCGAGAGCTTCGGGCGGGTCATCAGGTCATGTTCGAGATTACCCCGCCAAGTGGCCACGTTCTCGCCGGACCGCCATCCGCGGGCTTTGGCCGCATTGAGCACACGCTCGATCCTGCCGCGAACCCGCCCGCCCGTCTCGGGCCGATCCACCCATATCGGCCTTAGAACCTGCAGCACATCTTCCCGCGTAACCTGGTCAACCCGCAGGGCGCGGAGGATAAGACAATGAGTCTCAAGGGAAAGGCGCCAGCCGGCGACGTGCTTCGCGTTTCGACTTTCCTTCTCGATTATCGCTAGCACGTCGTCAGCGACGCGTCCGAAGGTGCGATCCTCAGCTTGTAGTGTGGCGCGCGCGGCCGCCTCCGCAGCGTGCCGGTCCCGTTCCGTCAAAGGATCCCGTCCGGACTGAATGACCGCCTGCTCGTCCGTCGCTTTCTGTCGAGCATCCGACAGTGGGATGGCGGCCGGATCCTTCTGGCGACCAGGCGCCCGCCCTAATCCCATGTCCCGAACGCGACCTCCATCGCCTCGATAGCGGAGAAGCCAGGATCGGGCGCCGGTGTCCTTAACGATCAGGTAGAGGCCGGCGCCATCGGCATACCGTCCGGGACCCGCACTGCGCACGAACTTGTCGGACAACGCTTGCACCAGTTTCTTCGGCATTGCCTCGACCGTTCCCCATTTGCTGGTGCCGTTCCCTTCTCCATTCCCTCTAAAACACTTGGATGGGGATGTCGCCGGTCGGATGAGTATGGACCATCAGTGGACTCGCGCCGGCTTAAACGCAAGAAAGAATGCGATTTTTGAAGATGCGTACGGATGGGATTGGATCGCGCTGGATGGGTAGTTTGGCGGTCTCCGTCACCGCCAGCGCCGCTCGTTCCGGCGAAGCGCGAACCCCTGTACCTCCGGCTTCCAGCCGGCTCTTGCAACGCATGCCGACGAGCCGGCTGGAAGCCCATAGGCGCTAGGATAAGGGATTTGCCCCTCTCTCCATGATGGGGTTGCCGTATTCCCGTATCTCGAAAGCAGCCCACAAATCACTTCTCCCGTCTGGGAGAAGAAGGGGCCCACGCCTCTTTGCGTGGGAAGATGAGGGTCTTTCTTGCAGCGCTACAGACCCTCACCCTCCCAGCTTCGCTGGGCCCCACCCTCTCCCAGATGGGAGAGGTGGTCCTTGGGTCATCTTCAAGATGTTTAGCAGCTGCAGCTACGCTAGAAATAGGGAAATGTCCCTTATCCTAGCGCCTATGGGCTGGGAGCCGGCGGTACAAGGTTCCCCGGCTTCCACCAATCAAAGCAGATCGAAACTCGGGAATGCGGGGCGCGCCGTGATGCACTCCCAGAGGAAAACCGCCAGGCCGATGTCGCCGGAATACGGAATACGTCGACACCATACCTATTGCAGCAATTCCAGTTGCGCGGCCGCGCAATGGCCGGGTTTGCGCCCTGGCGCGCGGCGGGCGATCGGCCTGCCGAGTAACCGTTCGAGTCCGGCGACGAATTCCGGGGCGCCGAGCGGACGGCCCGTGCCCTCCGAGCGGCGCAGCGCCTCGTAACAAGCCTCCTCATCGATCGCCATGAAAGCCGCGAATTCGCCTGTCCGTTCCAACACCGGCGCCACGATCGCCAGCGAGTCGTCCACGCCGGCCAGATGCGCCCGCACGCTGGACCACGGCCGGTCCCGCGCCCGCTGGATCAAACGGGCCCGCACGGGATTAAGGCCGACATACCGCACCGCCGCAAGCAAGTGAGCCTCGTCCATGGCCACCGAGGCGAACCGCTTCTGGAATAAATGCCCCGTCCAGCGCCCGCGCGCATTGATGAAGTTTGTGTAGCGCCGGTGGGCCTCGCCTACCGCCCGGCCCGGCCCAGCCCGTCCGGCGTCGCGGGCGTCATGATCAGGTGCACGTGATTAGGCATCAGACAATAGGCCCAGACCTCAACCCCCGCCTTGCGTGTCTGCTCCGCGAGCAGATCGAGATAGATTTCATGGTCCCCGTCCTCGAAGAAGATAGCCTCGCGCCGGTTTCCCCTTTGGGTCACATGATGCGGGAGGCCGGGAAACACCATGCGGGCAAGACGGGTCATCCGGGAACATACCATGAACATGATGGCTGTGGAGAATATCTATGGTGTCGCCGCGTTCATCAAAGCGCCGTCTTGCAAGCAAGGTTTTTTGCATCTACAGAAAATAGGTGAACGTCGAGTTCGATCCCGCGAAGGACGCCGTCAACGTCGCGAAACACGGGTTGTCTTTTGCTGATTTCGCGGGCTTCGACGCGGACCCCATGGTCAGGACGGACGATCGTTTCGACTACGGCGAGGTCCGGTACCGCGCCTATGGACGAATCGATGGCATCGGCCATTGCCTCGTGTTCACGGTTGGTCGGGGCGGCGTGCGGGCGATCAGCTTCCGCCGCGCTCATGAAAAGGAGATGCGTCGCTATGAACAAGCCAGCACCCCCACCGGGTTTTGACGAAAACCCCGAATGGACAGAGGGGGATTTTGCCCACGCGCGACCGGCGGGTGAGGTGCTCCCCGCTCAGGTCATCGCGGCTTTACGACGTCCCGGCCGCCCGGCCGGGCGCCGGACTTCGCAACGTCGGCAGGTGACCCTGCGCCTGCCCGTGTCCGTCATCGATTATTTCAGAGCCGATGGTCCCGGCTGGCAGACGCGGGCCATCGCCGTCCTGGAGCGCGAGGCGAAGAACGGGCGGCGGTGACGAGGGAATCCCGGGGGGAATAGGTATGGTGTCGCCGTATTCCCCCGTATTCCCGATCGCAACACCGCAATGCCGGCTGTCCGGCCGAGAGTCAGCGGGGATTTTCGACCCACAGGGGTCTTTCACAATCGTTCCTGACGTTAGGCGCCATCCGCCGACGGGGATAGGATCGTGACGCGTTCTAAGAGAAACACAATTTCGCGCATCGGCGGCCAACGCGGTCCGGCGGGACGGGTTGGGACTAATGCCGACGGTTAATAGTTTGCTCGACATAATGCGCGCCCGGCAAGGGATGCATGACGACGGCATTGTCCGGCCAAGTCCGTCCTATCGAGAGGCCGTGCGCACTTTGGTGCGTAAGCTCACTGAGCTAGACGAAAACGAGCAAATTGAAGTCGACACGATGGAGGGGCGGCGTCCCCTTGGCATTTACCGCAGGATTGAGACAGGCGAGGTGTTGGCAGTCGTTGACGTGGAGCCAGACCCTCCACTCGAGGACCAGTGAGGCCCGCTTTCCACCCGTTTCTGCCCTTCGGAAGGGCTGCTTGCTGGCGTTGGTCCTGGGCTCCGTGCGGAGAGGTCTGGCAGCGGCATGATGTCAATGATATCGCCTCGCGAGGCTTGAGAAAATGCAAAATATACCCAATTTGCAAACCTCTCTCGCTGCCCCCGCACCACCGAGGTTTCCCATGCCAGACGGTCATTCCCCGCCCGCCCCCCTGGTCCGCCACGAAAGCGGCCGCTTTGGCCCCGGCAATCCTGGCCGCCCTTCCGGCGCGCGGGGCCGGCGGGGGAGC
>JANXTX010000405.1 GCA_025352165.1 Caulobacteraceae bacterium
CTCGACCGATCTGGCCGCTGTAGACGCCAACCTCGCCAAGGGGGAATGGTGGCTTTGCGTGATCGACGAGCTGATACAGATCGGCGATCACGCAAAGCCACCATTCCCCCTTGGCGAGGTTGGCGTCTACAGCGGCCAGATCGGTCGAGGCGTCGGACATGAGGAGAGCCTAAATGATTGCAATATGCAAGTCAATGGGGTTTTCACGCCCGCTGCAAGGTCGATCAGCGCGATTGTCGCGAATGTCAGAATTCGGACAGGAGGCCAGATGGCGCCATTGTTTAGGTTTCTTGGACGCCCGCCAGGCGAGGCGCCGGGGTTGACCCTAAAGGCGGGTGTCCAAGAAAGCTCGAAGGCTGAACCGCGGGATGGCCGGCGAGGTCTATGGAGTTTTGACGCTCGGCTCGGTCCCATCAAGACGTCGATCGCGGGCGAGATGGTCCACGTAGAGGCCCTTACGGATGGAATTGACCCGCTCGGTGATGGCGGCGGACGGTCGCGGCTGGTGCTTGGGACAAGTTGGAGCCGCTCGGCGCCGGCTTTGGGCCAAGCGATGGCATGTCCGGAGTCGAGCCGGTTGCGCCTGTTTGCCGTGCGGGGTGCGTCGACGTTGCAGGGTCATGAGCTGTCGATCCCATCCGGTGGCGCCGCTGGCGCGCCGCGAGACGATGCGCCGCGCTGGAATATCTCGACCAGGACCATGCGCCCGCCGCAGCAGGGGCAGGCCCTGGCGGTGGTCTTGGCGATGCCCGGCTCGGCGCTGGTGTCGGTATCGGCAGGAGCGGCCGGGGCCGGCTGGAGCAGCGCTCTAGCCTTGGCCAGGTTGGAGGCGCGGCCGCCGTTGGCGAACAGGCCATAGTGCCGGATGCGATGGAATCCGCCGGGCAGGACGTGGATTAGGAAGCGACGGATGAACTCGCCGGGCGCCAGGGTCATCACCTTGCGCCGGGCCGATCCGTCCTGGTGGTAGTCCTTCCAGCGGAAGGTGACGCCCTTGTCGTCCATGGCGATCAGCCGGCTGTTGGATATGGCGACACGGTGGGTGTAGCGCGCGAGATAGGCCGGGACGGACTCTGGCCCGGCGAACGGGCGCTTGGCGTAGACCACCCATTCCGCCCGTCGCAGAGGGGCGATGCGGTCGGTGAAGGCCGCGCGGTCGGCGAGGGCGGCGATCTGGCCGAAGAACAGCAGGCGCCCTTCGGCATGGGCGGCGGCGAGCTTGTCGAGGACCAGCCGCCGGAACAACCGGGAGAGCACGCGCACCGGCAGGAAGAACCGGGGGCGGCACGACACCCAGCGCTCGCCGTCCAGCGAGAAGCCACCGCCAGGGACGATGCAGTGCACGTGCGGATGGTGGGTGAGCGCCGATCCCCAGGTGTGCAGGACGGCGGTCAGGCCGATCCACGCCCCAAGATGCTTGGGATCGGCGGCAATGGTCAGCAGGGTCTCGGACGCCGCCTTGAACAGAATATCGTAGACCACCGCCTTGTTGTGGAAGGCGATGTCGCCGATCTGCGCCGGCAGGGTGAATACCACATGGTAGTGGGCCAGCGGCAACAGCTCGGCCTGGCGCGCCTCCAGCCATCGCTGCGCCGCCGCCCCCTAGCACCGCCAACGGCAGTGGCGGTTGCGGCACGAGTTGTAGGCGACCTGGAGATGGTCGCAGTCCTCGCAGCGGTCGACGTGACCGCCGAGCGCCGCAGTTCGGCAGGCCTCGATCCCCGACATCACCTTCAGCTGGCCAAGGCTCAGATGACCGGCCTGGGCCAGCCGCCACGCCGACCCATGGACGCGAAAGATGTCGGCGACCTCCAGCGCCGGGCGCACAGGCCCGGCCGTGGCTTCAGGCCGGCGGCGGTCTCAGCTTCAGCAGATCCAGCGGACTGTCGATGCCGTCGAGGGTCTTGGCCGCGATGTGGGTGTAGACCGCCGTGGTCTCCAGCTTCTTGTGGCCCAGCAGAACCTGGATCACCCGTATGTCGACGTTCGCAGGCAGACGGGCTTCTTGATGCCGGCCGTCCTGGCGGCCACGTGAAAGGCCCGGTTCAGCGACCTGGGCGTCACGTGTTCGAAGGACGTTGGCCGGGTCGGAAACATCCAGACCGGCGGGCGCGCCACCTTCCACCAGTTGCGCAGTGTGGCCAGGAGATCGCTCGACAGCAGCGCGTCGCGGTCAC
>JANXTX010000411.1 GCA_025352165.1 Caulobacteraceae bacterium
CAGCAATCCGGCAGGCGTGGCCTTGAGCAACCCAGTCATCAACGCCGCGAACATCACCCCGGAATAGATCGGATGCCGCACGAGCCCGTAGGGCCCGGTGTCGACGATATGATGATCCTCTTTAAGCGTCACCAGCCCCGACCATAGCCGCCCCAGATGCAGACGCGCCCACCAGCAGAATGCGAAGCCCGCCAAGACTGCCGCAAACAGAGTCCATTGGGCTACCAGCGGTTCACTCCACAGCTTTGTCGTCAAAGGCTGAGTGAAGCCTGGCCACCAAGCCGGATCACTGCCGGTGACCGGCGAAAAGAGGAACATGAACCCAAAGCCACCTATCATGCGGTGCCAGCCAACCATATCCGATCGCATCTGCACCTTGGTCTTGCCGGAAAACACCACGGCGGCAATCCAGGTCACGTACCAGACCGCCCAAAGCACCGTGATCGCGAAAGTCGGGGACATGTCGAGACACCTTGCATAGCGGGCCCGTAATCAGCCCTACACAGATTGTTATCCTACCACTGGCTTTTGTAGGGCTTGAGAGGCGGTTGGTACGCTTGGCGAGTTCATGAAAAGGGAGGACCCTGGCGATGTGGGCGCTGCGATGTCCGGCAGCGGCTGCTCGATCCGTGACCTTACCTGCGGATCCTTCAGCAGCGCCACCCGCATCAGCTCCGCCGCCTTGGGCGCCGCCGCGTCCGCGCCGAAGCCTCCGTGTTCGACCAGAACACTCAGCGCATAGCGGGGATCGTCATAGGGCGCAAAGGCGATGAACCAGGCATGGTCGCGTAGCTCCCAGGCCCCGGTTGCGCCGTGGGCCCCGTGCCCGCCGCCATAACTGTGCGCCTGTGCGGTGCCGGTCTTGCCAGCCATCTTCACCGCCCCCAGTCCAAGCTGAACGGTTTTGGCTGCGGTGCCGCCCGCATCATTAGCCACCGAGGCCATCGCCGCCCGCACGAACGCGAGGTGTTCGCTGGCGAATGGAAGTGGAGGCGCCTGGGCGCCCGATGGCTGCACCTGATCGCCAATTGCGTGAACCAGGCGGGGCTCCAGGGCCACCCCTCCGTTGGCTAGCCGCGAGCACATCACGCAGAGTTGCAGAGCATTGACCGCCAAGTAACCCTGGCCGATGCCCATGTTTGGCGTCTCGCCACCATGCCAGACCGGATCATGCGGGAACGCATGCCGTTTGTAGGCGGGATCGGGCACGATGCCGGGTTTCTGCCCCGGGATGCCGATATCGAATGTTCCGCCAAGCCCGAATTTCCTGGCAGTATCCGCAATGCGTTGCGGGCCGATTTCCAATGCGATCTGGTAGAAGTAGATGTCACACGAGGTCTTGATTGCATCGTGCAGGTTCAAGGTGCCGTGCACCTTGTCGCAATGCCAGGGACGCCCAGCATAATTCCACACGCCTCCACAGGTGTAGGTGCGCCCAGGATCAATTCCCATTTCCATAGCCGCCAGCGCCACCATGGTCTTGAAAGTCGATCCAGGCGGATAGGTCGCTGTCAGCGCTTTGTTGTAGAGCGGCTTGTGGTCATATTCCTCCAGCGCCTTATACGCGGGCCGGGTCATGCCCTTGACGAACTGGTTGGCGTCAAAACTGGGGCCTGAAAACAGGCAGAGCACGTCTCCGTTACGGCAATCCATCATGACCGCAGCCCCACTGTCCTCGCCGAATACCTCTAGCGCGCGGTTCTGAATGTCCGCGTCTAACGTCAACCGGATGGGCGCACCCGGCGTGGCGGGAATATCCCCGGAAGGATCCTGGCGTACGACCCGGCCTTTCACATCAACCTCCACCTTGTGCGCGCCCGGCTTGCCGCGCAGATCGAGATCAAACGATTTTTCAACGCCTTGCTTGCCAATCCTGAATCCCGGATTGAGCATTATGGGTCCCGAATTGGGCCCAGTCTTGGTGATATCCCGGTCGCTGACCTTCGCGACATAGCCGATGACATGGGCGAACGCCGCGGCAAAGGGGTAGACCCGCACTTCCCCCATGTCGGCGGTCACGCCCGGCAGTTCCGGCGCACGGGCATTGACGGCCGAAAACTGATCCCAGGTCATGTCCTCCATGAGGGTCACCGGAGCCTTTCGTGGAGCGGCGTCGATATCGTCCGCCAGCAGAGCCCGGCGTGCGCCGTCCATCGGGATCAACTGGGAAAGCTTGGCCAATATATCGTCGATGTCCGTGTGCTCGTCCTTGGCCAGAAGCAGTCGGAAGTCGGGTCGGTTCGATGCCAGCACCACTCCGGTCCGATCCAGGATCAACCCGCGTGGCGGCGGAGTCAGCAGAAACTGGAACTGATTGTGCTCCGAGAGCATTTTGTATCGACCGGCTTCCAGCAATTGAAGCTGCGCGAGCCGACCGCCAAGGGCGAGGATCCCGACCCCTGCAATTCCACCGAAGAGGAAAGAGCGGCGATGGAACAATGTCTGACGTTCGTTCACGTCGTCAAAATAAATTGCTGGCCTGGTGGTCATTGCAAGCGCCCCGTCATCAGAAGCGCCAACTCACCGGAAGCGGACATCGGCATCTTCGTACTGTTCTATCAGGCGAAAACCGAAGGGAAACAGGGCGCCGGTAACCAGAAACTGGCAGCCAAAGCCTATCAGATTAGGCGCCACACCTGCCTGCAAGCTGACCAACACCCAGCCAATAACCATCGCCACGCCGGATACAGCCAGATACCAGCTCCATAGCCCCCAGAAACCAAGACCCGACAGGAACGCTCGCCCGAGAAGGACAGGAGCATACACGCTCATCAGGCACAACGGCCACAAACCGATAGGCCCGCCCCACAAGATATCCGTGAAAAGCCCGAGCAACAGCAAGCCGAATGGCGGCAACACCGATGGGCGGATGATCGCCCACGCGAATGCCGGCGCGAAAGCGAACACCGGTTCGGGCAAACGCAACCCGAATAGGCTGAACGGCAGAGCGAAGACCAGTGAAGCAATAGCGCAGAGAACAATAGGGATGCCAATCCAAAAGACAGGATTCAACGGTCGAACGGTTAGCGATGTCATCGCTTTGCGGCATTGTTCGTTACGGCAGAGGTCACGGGAACACTCGGCATTGGCGGCGAGGGAGACGCCGTGGCTGTCGATGGCAGCACCTTAGGCGCAAGCGCTTCCGGCGAGCTTAACTGGCTGAAGTCTTCAAAAAATAGTATCTGCACCCAATCAATAGGCGCGGCATCGGCGTCAAGCGAAACACGCCAAGCCCCATCAAATCCCCTGACCACGGACCCCACAGGCAGACCGCGGGGAAAGACACCACCGTCGCCTGACGTCAACACCCGGTCTCCCTCCCTCAGAGAGTCATGGGCTCTCAGGAACGACAACGTTGGGTTAGGGCCGCCATCACCGGCCAAAATGGCTCGGCCGTTGGTCCTTGGCAGGAGAACCGGCGTCCGGCTCTCGACATCACTCAGCAGCAGGATGCGGCTGACGTTCGGCGCGACACCGACGACACGTCCCACCAGTCCGTGTTCACTGAGTACCGGGTTACCCTCTGTTACACCCCGCGAAGCCCCTACATCGGCGAGTCTTGCGTTGCTAAATGGCCCCCTGGCGTCGAGAATGGTTCGTCCAAGCACCATTGGTATCGGCGGATCGGTGCGCACGCCCATCAGCGCCCTCAACCTGGCGTTCTCAAGCTGCAGCCGCATCGCCTCATCGCGCCAGATTCGCGCCCGGATGAGCTCCACCCTCAGTTCATGGTTCTGGGAACCAGCCATGATATAATCGCCGACCCAGTCGAACGCGGCGCCAATCCAACGAAACGGAACCGACAGAATGGAATTTACCGGCGCGATTGCTCTTTCGATAGCGCCTCGCGGGGCAGCATAGGGGCTCGTTCGCGAACTCTGTCGGTGATCCCCGAGAAACAGGGCCAGCGCCACGGCCGCGGCAACAACCAGCGCACCCAAGGCGACCCATCGCAACGGCGGCCTGATATCGCCGAACGGTCCCTCCCGAAGCGACAAATGACATCTCCAATCTATATACCGCCCTCCCCTTCATGGAGGGACATGGCGCGAAGCGTCCAAGGCGGGGCACGGCGCCAACCAAGGCGCCGTCTCTCTGTTACCTTTGCCCACTCTGACGGCTTTGCCGTCTGTCCCTGCTCATAAATGGGTGGAAGAGGCGAAATCCTAGAACAGACTGCTTTCCAGCAACCCCTTCATCCACTTGGGATGTTCAAGCACCTTTCCGCAACCCAGCGCCACACAGGATAGCGGGTCGTCCGCGACAGTCACTGGCAGACCGGTGTGATCGCGAATTTCCAGGTCAAGACCCCGCAGCAGCGCACCACCGCCCGTCAGCATAATGCCCTTGTCCGCGATATCCGCCGCGAGTTCGGGAGGCGTCGCTTCCAGGGCCACCTTCACCGCTTCAATGATCTGCGACACCGGTTCGGATACCGCGTCGGCAGCCTGCTTCTCACTGATCCGCACTTCGCGCGGGACGCCCTGCATCAGGTCACGGCCCTTTACGTCGATACACAATCCGACACCGTCCTCCGGAGGTCGCGCCGTGCCGATTTCTTTCTTGATCCGTTCGGCCGTTGTCTCACCGATCAGCAGATTGTGATGGCGGCGCATGTAGCTGATAATCGCCTCGTCCATCTTATCGCCGCCCACACGAACGCTTCGCGAGTAGACGATCCCGGACAACGACAGCACTGCGACTTCGGTCGTGCCGCCGCCAATATCCACAACCATTGAACCGGTAGGCTCATGAATCGGCAGTCCGGCGCCGATAGCCGCAGCCATCGGCTCATACATCAGCCCGACTTGCCGGGCGGAGGCGTTGAGGCAGCTGTCATTGATCGCACGACGTTCGACGGCCGTGGCGCCCGACGGTACACACACAATAACCTTGGGGTTCACGAAACCCTTCCGATTGTGCACCTTGCGGATGAAATACTTGATCATCTCCTCGGCGACCTCGAAGTCGGCGATGACTCCGTCGCGCATCGGGCGAATGGCTTCCATATGCCCGGGTGTTCTTCCGAGCATCATTTTTGCTTCGGAACCAACGGCATAAACGGTTTTCTTGCCGCCCGCAGTGCGTAGCGCGACGACCGAAGGCTCGTTCAGCACGATGCCTCGACCCTTCATATAGACGAGGGTATTGGCCGTGCCGAGGTCTATGGCGATATCGTTTGAAACTATGCCGAACAAAGACGAAAACATATCTGGCTCGTAGGCTTGAGGGCCATGGGCGGGAACGACCCTGGCAGACCGCCGGGCGCATGGATGAGAGGCGCTGTCGTGTGCCCCTTCAGCGTCTGAAATTCAAGGACTTAATGTCGCCACGGAAAGCCGTCATCCCAATGCGGCGAGACCGACCCCAACGGCCGTGATCGCGGCCGCCAAAATCTGCCAGACTGACAACTGTTCGCGGAACAGGCGACGCCCGGCCAAAGCCGCGATCGGCATCTCGGACACTCCGACGGCTCGCACCAGCCCTACCGGCGCCATGGCAAAGGCGGTGAACCACAATCCCGATGCGGCCGCTCCAAAGAAACCCGCGAGTATCGAAGAACGCCAGGACGTCACCGCGACATATAGAGCTTGGCGATCGGTAACACCCATCCAAACGACCAATGCTGCGGATTGCATTGCCTGAACGAAAAAGACGGTAACCTGTGCTGTCAAAACCGGCTCCGAATGCGCAAGTCCGATAGAGGCCTGACGGAAGGCGTTGCCGGCAAGCGCGAAGCCGGCGCCGGCCAGCAATCCAAGACCGGCGGCACTCCAATCCTTTTCACGCCCGCGGGGCCAGCCGAGCCACATCAGCCCGATGGTAGCTATAGCCAGACCGATCCATTTCAGAACACCCAGCTGTTCTCCAAACACCAGCCCCAAAATGGCCGCAAGCGGTATGCCACTCTGCTGGAACACCGTGCCCAGCGCGAAGCTCGATCGTCGCATCGAGACGAGCATCGCCGCAGTCGCCAGCATCTGAGCAGTTCCCCCGATCGCACAGGCGATCAGGAAACCGGCACTGAACTGCAGCCTCGCGGCTGGCGTAGTGAACCACGCGATCGTAACGAAAAACAGTGAAAATGGCAGTCCGAACAGGAATCGCACCAGGCTCGCGCCCCACGTTCCGGCGTCCGCCAGCAACCCGCGCTGCAGCGCATTGCGGGCCACCTGCAGCCCTGTCGCCACCAGCGTGATCGGTATCCAGATCATAGTTCAACTCCTCCACCCCCATCTTGGGGTGGAGGGTTGACTCGTTTTTTAGAAGCCGCTGGCCGTCATCGGCTCAGGTGCGGACTTTTCCCGGCGCGTGAAGAGATTGTTCAGCGCGTTAACATAGGCAGTTGCGCTTGCAACAAGCGTATCCGTATCAGCGGCAAGGCCCGTCGCGATACGACCGTCCTCTTCGAGACGCACCGAGACCTTCGCCTGCGCGTCGGCGCCTTCGGTGACGGCATGCACCTGAAATAGCCGCAACTCCGCTTCGTGCGGGGCCAGCGCCTTGATCGCCTTGAACACCGCGTCCACCGGCCCATCTCCGGTCGCGACCGTGGAGACGGGCGCGCCGTCGATGACAAGAGTCATATGGGCTTCCTGCGGCCCCTCGGTGCCGGCGATCACGCGCAGGGTCTTTACCTTGATCCGCTCGGCCCCGCGGGCCAGGGCGTCGTCCACCAGGGCGATGATGTCGTCGTCGTAGACGGTCTTTTTCTTGTCGGCCAAATCCTTGAACCGACCGAAAGCCTCGTTCAGCGCATTCTGCCCGAGTTCATATCCCAGCCCCTTCAGCTTTTCGCGGAAGGCATGCCGGCCGGAGTGCTTGCCCATCACCAGATTGGAGGCGCCCTGCCCCACATCCTCGGGTCGCATGATCTCATAGGTCTCGGCGTTCTTGAGCATGCCGTCCTGGTGGATGCCGGCCTCATGCGCGAAGGCGTTCTTACCGACGATCGCCTTGTTGAACTGGACCGGGAACCCGGTGATCGCCGAGACATAACGGCTGGCCCGCGTAATGTGCTCCGATCGAACCTCGGTGTAGTAGGGCAGTGCGTCGCCACGCACTTTCAGCGCCATCACCACTTCCTCGAGCGCGCAGTTGCCGGCGCGCTCGCCGATGCCGTTGATCGCAAGTTCCACCTGACGCGCACCGGCCTGCACCGCCGCAAGGCTGTTGGCCACCGCCAGGCCCAGGTCGTTGTGACAGTGAGCGGAGAAAACCACCTCGTCCGCTCCCGGCACGCTGTCGATCAGGTCGCGGAACATCGCGCCGTATTCAGCCGGAAAACTGTAGCCGACGGTATCGGGCAGATTGATCGTCTTCGCGCCCGCGCGGATCGCCGCCTCGACGCACCGGCGCAACACGTCCCGCTCCGTCCGGGTCGCGTCCTGCGCCGACCACTCGACGTCGTCGCAAAGGTTGCGGGCATGGGCGACCGATCCGGTCACAGCGTCGATCACATCGGCCGGAGACATCCGCAGAATATGATCGCGGTGCTGTGGGCTGGTCGAAATGAATGTGTGGATGCGGCCACGCCTGGCGGGCTTGATCGCCTCGGCGCAACGCTCGATGTCGGCGACGCCGGCTCGGGCGAGGCCGCAGATGGTGCTCTCCGTGACGATCTGCGAGATGCGTCGCACAGCATCGAAATCGCCGTTCGAGGCAATTGGAAAACCGGCCTCGATGACGTCGACCCGCATATCCTCAAGGATTTTTGCCAGCTCCAGCTTTTCATCCAGGGACATCGACGCGCCGGGCGACTGCTCGCCGTCACGCATGGTGGTGTCGAATACGATTACGCGACCGGCCTTGGCATCAGTCGAAGAAGGGACGTTCATGAAATTGTTCTCTTTACGGTAGGGCTCGAAAGGGTTGGATCATCATCCCCTGAGCGCCCGGCCGCGAAAGCGCGCGCCGACGCTCAGGGGCGACTAAGGCCCCGGGCCGGCAGAAGCAGCGCTGCAAAAGGGTTGCACATGCCCGTGGCTATGCCTCGGTCAGCCGCGCAAAGCAAGAAATATCCTCGAGCGAAGTCTAGATATGTATAGCGTGACCCAGCGCCCGCAACGCCGCCTCATGCACCGCTTCGCTCAAGGTCGGGTGCACATGGATGGTCCCGGCGATGTCCTCAAGGCGCGCGCCCATCTCCAGAGCGAGGGCGAATTCGCCCGAAAGCTCCGAAATATGCGCCCCGACCGCTTGCATCCCCAGCAGCCGATGATCGTCCTTGCGCGCCACGACGCGCACGAAACCACCATCGTCAGCCGCCTCCATCGACCGCGCGCGTCCGTTGGCGGCAAATGGGAACGTGCCCGTCAATATTTCCACACCGGCCGCCTCGGCATCGGACGGCGAAAGGCCCGCGCTGACCACTTCCGGCTCCGTGAAACAAACCGCCACGATCGTCACCGGATCGAACCGACGGGCCGCGCCCGCGATGATCTCGGCGACCATCTCGCCCTGAGCCGCGGCCTTGTGCTCCAGCATGGGTTCGCCAACCAGATCACCAATCGCCCAGACGTTTTTCATCGACGTGGCGCATCGGTCGTCAACCTTCACGAACGGTCCGGCCATATCCACGGCCATCTCTTCGAGGCCCCAGCCGTGCGTGTTCGGTCGCCTGCCGACCGTGACAAGAATGTTGTCGGCCGGCAGCCTGACAGTTGCGCCCGCGTTTTCCTGCACAACCAACCGTGCGCCGTGGCTGCCTTCCTCAAAGCCGATCGCCCGAGCACCCAGATGCAGTTTCACACCAGCGGTTCGCAGCCAGCGGGCAATCGGCGCCGACAGCTCCGCGTCGAACAGAGGCAGGATACTGTCGGTGGCTTCGACTACCGTCACCTCGGATCCGAGTTTGCGGAAGGCGGAGCCTAGTTCCAGGCCTATATAGCCGGCCCCGATCACGACCAGCCGTTGGGGAACCTTACCCAGCATCAGCGCTTCCGTTGAGGATATCACCGGTCCGCCGAATGGCAGGAAGGCAAGTTCGACCGGGACAGATCCTGTTGCCAGGATGACGTGCTCGGCGACGACGGTAACCGGACCAGACGCTGTTTCGACCACGCAGGTCTTGCCATCACGAAATTTGGCCCAGCCCTCGACGACTCTGACCTTCGCGCGCTTGAGCAACGCCCCGACGCCGGCATTCAGCTTGTCGACCACACCATCCTTCCAGCGCACTGTTTGCGCCAGATCGATCGACGTCTCACCGGACGAGATCCCCATCCGCGCCGTGCTCTCGCTATTCATCCCGGCAAACGCCGACGCGGCGTGAATCAGCGCCTTGGACGGAATACAACCGCGGATCAGGCACGTGCCGCCCAAACGGTCGGCTTCGACCAGCACACTCGGTAGGCCCAGTTGCCCCGCGCGGATCGCCGCCACATAGCCGCCGGGCCCACCGCCGACGACAAGTACTTTGGTGGTGATCGTCTCGCTCATGTTGGATCCATGAACAGAGTGGCCGGGTGCTCGATCATGCCCTTGATTTCCTGAATGAAAGCGGCGGCGTCGTAGCCGTCGACGACGCGATGATCGAAAGACGACGACAGGTTCATCATCTTGCGCACGACAATCTGCCCGTCCCGCACGACCGGCCGATCAATGATTTTGTTGGGACCGATGATCGCGACCTCCGGATGGTTGATCACTGGCGTGGTCGCCACGCCGCCAAGCGGGCCGAGACTGGTCAGCGTGATGGTCGAGCCCTTCAGTTCGTCGGCGCTCGCCTTGCCTTCACGAGTCGCCGCCGCCAGACGGGCGATCTCGCGCGCGCACTCCCAGATATCGAGCGCCTCCGCGTGTCGGACGACAGGCACGACCAGCCCTCCAGGAGTTTGCGTAGCGATCCCTACATGCACGGCGTCATGCCGATGCACGACGCCCGCGTCGTCGTCAAAGCGGGCGTTGATTTGCGGGTAGCGCGGCAGCACCCGCACCAGCGAACGAACCAGGAAGGGCAATAGGGTCAATTTCGGTTGATCGGCGCGCTTGCCCGCGTTGAGATGCACGCGCAGCGCTTCAATCTCGGTGGCGTCGATTTCCTCGATGTACGCAAAATGCGGGATGCGCCGCTTCGCGTCCTGCATTCTCTCGGCGATCTTGCGGCGCAATCCGATGACCCGGACCTCATGCACGCCCTCACGCCTGACAGGCATCGATGTGGCGGCCAGTGAAGGACTTGCCGCGTAGGCTTCCAGATCATCAGGGGAAATCCGCCCCGCCGGCCCCGTTCCCGGCACGAACTGCAGCGCTATGCCAAGGTCCTGAGCTCTGCGCCGGACGGCCGGTGATGCAAGAGGCTTCGCGTCACGAACGCGTGGGACTGCCTGTCTGTAAGGGGCCCCTCCGTTGGCAGCGCCGGCACCTCCCCCAGGAAGGGAAAGGAAGCTGGATTTGCT
>JANXTX010000435.1 GCA_025352165.1 Caulobacteraceae bacterium
TCAACCAGAACGCGGGCAGACCGAAGAGGCCGGCAAATGCCCGAGAAACATCATGCGCCTCTTCGAAATCCGTCACCACCTCGTCTTCCGCCTCCGCCAATTCGGAAGGCTGCTCCGCCCATCGGAGGATTGCCTCGGCTCGGAACTGGGACGGTCGATCCGACCTTATGGGCAGAGGGTAGACCTGCCGCAACATCAATGGCTTCCAGAAGTCCGTCAGATAGGACAGCAGATCGTCGATCTGGATTTCTACCGCGACAGTCTCCTCGCCGAGTGCCGGCCAGACTGTCACCCCATCGATCCGCATGCGCAGATCGGCCGTGGTAACCCGTTCCAGCTCAGGGCTGGCGAAAGAAACCACCAATGCCAACGACTGCCCGATCATCTCACTGCCCATGCCGCTCGATATGCGTCTTGACCCACTTTTCAAAGCTGTCGCGACAACCCTTCTCATCAGCTACCGTGGTCAGCAGCCCGATCAGTCGAGAGCTCAGCTTACCCCTATATGGGTAGGCATGATAGGATCGTCCGTGATCGCTGGTCTGCGCCTCATAGATTGCGCCTTGGCGCACCGCGTAGAGTTTCTTCGGTGGAACCAGTTCGCGGTCGCCATTTGTCCCTGGGATCGCCTCGTTCAGCAGCGCCTCCCTTTCGTCCTCGCCGATGATCGAGGGGCACTTGCCGACCCACATCTTGGGATCCCGATTGTCGAATACGATCTCGGGCTCGTCACCATCACCGACATGCTTGTAGCGCCGCTCTCCCTTTTCGTAGCGGCGACGTGCACCGCCCGTCGCCGTCATGCCCCCCGCTCCTGCGCATCCCACGCCGCCAGAGTGAGGCGCGCGGTGCGGTAGTCGCCGTAGCGGGCGATGTCGTTCTTCTTCAGGACACGGAAGGTCTCGGACGGATAGTCCGGGCCCATCACGTCGGCGGGGTCGAGGATGTAGCGGAGCTGGTCGCGGGTCAGGCCGTAGGCGCGGGCGTACCAGGCGTCGAGCTCGGCGCGTAGGTGGGCGCGGCGGTCTTCATCCCAAGCGTAGGGCGGCCCCGTATAGCCCAGGTCGCGGGCGAAAGGAGCCATGGCATGGCTGGTGTACGTTAGCTCTAGGACACGCGGAACAATGAAGGCCAGGTCGGTTGCGGCATAGGCGTTCGGGGGTAGAACCGCGATCTGTCTCATTGTGAAATACTTGAACGACGTTCCGCCAAGCTTTTGGCGCGCGCAAAAATCACACGGAAGTGAGTTGAGAGAGCCATAGAGGGCCGCCAGCAGTTGAGGTGCATGCCCAGGCATCATCAGCAGGAACTTATCGCCGCAAGCAGTCGGCGGGACTACGCCCGAGATCAACGTTCGCTTGTCTGTCGCCCTCGCAATATCCCGCCATCCCATCAGCCATCTTGGCATCGCCGCCAGCAAAAGCACCTCGGCATAGGCTATGGCAACAGCCTCACTTCGTAGTGATGGGATATTCGCCAAATCGACGCGCCAGCGCTCGGCGTCGGCAATAAGTCCATCGAACCTGAATGGATCTATATCGTACCAAGACGTGATCTCGTTCGGCCCGGCTTTCAATTTGTCGATGGCTTCAGCCGGCAGTTGGGCGGCTGTACCTCGCCCCATGAGCGGAGGAGAATTGCCGCAGAGGCCCGTCTGGGTGGGTGCAAAGCCACGCGCGAAGGGTTGGCGTTCCACAAAGGCAATCCAGGCATCAAACACGCCTTCGATCGAGCAATTTGTCGCTAGCAGCGTTTTGGCAAACAGAGTGTGCGCCAAGGCCAGGCTGATCAACTCTGCGTCGCCCGCGCGAAGGGCCTGCAGCAATCCTTTCGGCAGCAGGGCGGTACGCAACGCGACTTCTCGCTGGGGCACCCAGTAACGCGGTTCTGGCTCAAAATCCGGATCATTCTTTTCGGCGAGCGTGACGTCTCGGCTTTCGAGTGCATCGTAGGTGGCCCAACGATGATCAAACTGATGGATCATCTTGGCTTCGTAGAGCGGGATGTAACGCTTGCCTGTGGCAGCGGCCCAGTCCACGCCGTCGCGCACAAGACCTTTCGCGGCCAATTGTGGAGCGGTTCTAAAGAGGCCGCTGTCACTGGTCATGTTGAAAAGACCCTGGCGAAACTCCATCCCCCAGGGGTTGCCTACGGTGCCCTTCGCCTCGTCGATCAGGACCGGCACGCGGGCATAGACAGCCGCAGTCAACTCTGCGTCCGCCCGAGCGCGAAACACTGGCGCCGTCTTAGTGTTGGGATTGATCGCGGCAATCTGGGCCGGCGAGAGTGTGAAGCGGCGCTCGGGCTCGGCAAGCTGATCGGTCGAGGTGAGGAAGAATGCAAAGTCAGCCACGGGACAATCTCTCGCCAAGGTCATCAGGCTGAACTTCATTCGACTGTCGACGGCCGGGAAAATGCCCGCGCGGTTTTCAAAGTCGAAAAGGCTGGCCAGCCGTTTTGACTCGATCAAATGGGCGAAAAAGGGGGCGGTGGTTGCGTCGGTGGCAATGCCGGTCGGCACGATGACTCCGGCGCGTCCCCCCACGCCCGAAAGGCGGCTAAATGTCTCGGCAAATAGGCCGAATGTGTTGATCTTGCCCCGCGCCGTCAGATCGAAACGGCCGGATTCACGCGCGAAGACGTTGCCTGAGTCAAATACGCGTTTGGCGGTCTGGTAGTCAGCGAACTCTCGTGGCGCGTCTGCCTCCAGTGCCGCGATTGCGCGTTTTCGAGCCGCCCCGGCCAGTTCGGCGATTTCGGGAACACGCGCAGCGAAATATTCTTCCTCGCCAAGCTGCATAACCTCCCATGGCGGGTTGCCGATCACCAGGTCGAAGCCCGGTCGACCGCCGGCCAATATGGCTGGAAACTCAAGAGGCCAATGAAAGACCCGCGCAAAGGTGGCCAGGCGCTCGACTTCCTCAATCACCGGTCCGCGCCAATCGACGCCATGAGTGGCTTCCCAGACATGGCGGGTGGTCGGCACGACCGCGCCTTCGCGCTTGGGCGCGAGAAAGGCGGCCACCCAGGCGTCGGCGGCATGGCGCAGGTTTATGCTGTCAGGCGACCACGCGGCGTCGGTGAGGGCCCGCCGCTTGAAATTGACCTGCTCGAGGGTCTCTTCGGGCAGCGCGGCGGCCCGCGCCGCCTGCTGGGCCAGTCGAGCGGGGTCATAGGCCAATGCAGACAGGATTGGCCTTTCACGTTCCGCCTTGTTGATCGTCCTCAAGGTCTTGGCGACGGCCTTGTCATCGCCGGTGAGCGGGGCGTAGGCGGCGTCTGGGATGCCCTTCTCCAGTACGCCGAGGTCATCCAGGCCGAGCAAGGCGTCGCCGCATCGGATGTTGGCGTCCAGCAGGCGAAGTGGCTTTCCGGGTTCGACGCTCTCGATCCACAGCGCGACCTTGGTCAGTTCCACCGCCATGGGGTTGCGATCCACGCCGTGGATGCAGGCGCCCACCACGTCGCGCAATGCGTGGCGATAATCGTCCGGTGCGGCGGCGTCGCCGGTGCGCGCGGCCGCCAGCCGCGCCGCTATGCGTCGCGCGGCGGCCAGCAGGAAGTGGCCGGAGCCGCAGGCGGGATCGACAACACGCAGAGCCAGCAAGGCCGAGGCCGGGCCTTCCGCGCCAGCGACGGTGGCGTCGAGCAGGGGCGTCAGCGCGGAATCGAGCAGAGTCTGAACGAGTGAATCGGGCGTGTAGTAGCTGCCTGAGGTCTTGCGGGCGTTGCCCTTGGTCTCGGAGGTTTCCTTGGCGAAGGCGAAGACGCGACCGCCCAGTTCCAGCCGGGGCACCAGTTCCAGCAATCCCTCATAGACCGAGCCCAGTTCCTCGGACTCCATGTCGCGCCAATTGACCGGCACGGGACCGGAGGCTTCGCGCAACCAGGCGAGACGGTAGACGGACTCCAATAATTTGGCGTTGGAGAGCCGGGCGGCTTCGAGGTCAGGCAGGCTCCCTGCCGCGAACAGGCCGCCCAGTGCCGGAAGACCCAGGCGCGGCTCGCCTCGGCCGAGGGCTTCCATAACGACGCGCAGACCCTCCCACGCATCATGGTGCCGATCCCAGGCTGTGCGGCGCACGGCGCGATCGCGCAGCCGCCCGACCGCATACCCGCGCCCATAGAGTTCACGCGCTGAGTTGGCGGTATCGGTCGGATGCAGGAGGTTTCGGTCCTCGGCGGCCAGCAGGAAGATCAGCCGATACACCAGCCGCAGCAGGGCCGCGTAGTAGTCTGTGAGCGGCAAGGCGCCAGACCTCAGTCTTTCGGCCAAATCCGAATTGGCCGGATGCTCCAGGAACCCCTGGCCGAGCAACTCCAGCGCTGCTTCTACCCCGCCACGGAGTTTGTCCCGCGCTACACTGCCAGCCTTCGCTCCATCCTCGCGCCAGCGCTCCAGCGGGCACTCGCCATCGTTGGCGCCGAAACGGCTGCGGTGAAGCGTGAGGAACATCGCCGCGAAATCGGCGTAGGCCTCGTCATCGAAGATCGCCGAAAGATCGAACTCGATGAACGCCGGTCGGGTCAGGCTGGGGTTGTCGCGCACGAGGCGCAGGCTTCGGCCGTTGGTCGCCAGGCCCCAGAGCGCGGCGTCTTCGGCGTTGAGAAATTCCTGAGTCACAGTTGCCGCCGACCGGCGTCGGCCGGGTGAACTTACCGACTCGGAAGCCTTATCGATCGGATCGACCGCGGGCGCTATGGCGACAGGAACTGGTCCTGCCATCAGGGCAATTGAAAAAGACCGGGCGCCGATCCCGACGGCCTGCTGGTGACGGGTGATCTCTCGGAACCCGAGGACGTCCCGCAACAGGGCCTCGACGAAGCGCGTCGTTGCACCGACGCCGGGTTCGGACGCGCCATTGAAGTCGCGCCACTGCGCCTGGCCGATGCGGAAAAAGCGCGCGAGCTCGTCGCGAAGGGTCAGTCCCTTGGGCACGCCATAGTCGTCCGCGCTCTGTCCTGGCAGGGCGCCGGCCGCGATCCTTGCGAACTGGGCCGGCGCAATCAGCGAGCCCATGGCCGTTACGGCGGTGAACGGCGAGGCGGCGCTCATTGGCCTACCTTCGGCAACAGGACGAAGACGCCGATCAGATCGAGGGGCAGGACTGCCTCGACACGCACCTCGCCCGACATTCTGGCCGCGGCCCGCAGCCGGGCATGGTCGGCGGCGAGAGCCTCGGCTCGGCCTCGCGCGTAGCCGGCGAGTCCGGCGCCGACCGCCTGGCTTTCGAGGCGTGCCAATGCGGTCGTCAGCACTCTCGCGCGCGCCACGTCAGGCAATGACGAGAGAGCGGTCGGCTCCAGGATGGCCGCTGCGTCCGCGCCGATCAGGCTCGGTGCAAGGTCACCCGGCAGCCAGCCCAGCGCCCCGGCTTCCTCGGCCAGCAATAGCGTTTCCCGTGGCCCACTCCGCGTTGTCAGTTTGAAGCGAAGCCGGGCCAACGCAACGATGGTCAACTGATCGACGGCGCCGGAAACCCATGCGCCGGCTCGTCCCAACGGCTCGATCGACGCCGACTGCGGATCGAGGGACGCTTCCAGCAGCGCCTCGGCCATTGTCGCCACCAGCGGATGCGCCCGCGTGACGGAGAGCGCGCCACGCGGGGCGGGCTCGCTGAACGCCAGATTGACCGATCCCTCCAGGCCGCGGGCTTCGAGCCGGCCGCGGATGGCGGCTGGCAAGGCGCCCAGGGGCGCGCGAAGGACGCCGGCTCTCGCTGTCTCCGGCGACGCCTCCAGCCGAACCAGGGCGCGGTGAACGAACCGTTCCAGTTCGGCCGGAGAACCCAGAATATCGCGCCATCGACGCCATTCGGGAAGAACATCGCGGGGTGATAGGACTCTCTGGGCGAAGCGCGCGCGGCTGCGCTTTTCTCCCGCCTCGACGTCGCGCCAGACTGCGTCGACGGTGGCGCGATCTTCATCGAAACCGCCAAAGTCAAAACTGAGCTGGGTGCGCAGGGCCCGCCCTTTTCGCAGCAACACAGCTTGCATCAAGGCGCCGGTCACGGCCGTGGTGTCCTCGGGCATTGTGACGGTCACGCCGGTCGCCTTGCGGATCGCCTCGGCCTTGCGCAGGATCACTTCGAGGACCGCGCCGTCGATGGCGCTGTCAGGCGAATAGAGCGTCACCGAGCGCACCAGTTTGGCAGGCTGTCCGAAACGGTCGACGCGCCCTTCTCGTTGTTGATGACGCGTGGGATTCCACGAGAGATCGTAGTGGACGACGGAGTCAAACAGAGACTGGAGATTGATCCCTTCAGACAGGCAGTCGGTCGCGACAAGAATTCTTTGAACGTCATCGGCGCCCGCCATCGACTCGACCCGCGCCGCGCGATCGACCGCCGGCAGGTCGCCGGTAACAACCTCGATCCGGGCTTTGGGGAACGCCTTGCGAAGCGCGGCGCCAACCGCGTCTGCGGTCGCGATGAAGCGACAAAATACGACCGGATTGCCAAGTTGCGGGATCAGCTTGATCAATGCCGCGAGCTTTGGGTCAGGGCCGAGACGTGAGGCCTGATCGATCAGATCAGCCAATGCACTGCCTTCGTCGATGCGCCAATCCGGCGCGATATCTTCGGCCTGACCCTCATCGTCGTCGGTATCGAAGACGCCGGCCTTGAGGCGTTCGGGCAGAGCCGTGACCCGATTGCGGAGAGCGCTGATCGCGGCCTGCGGTGACGACCCGACGCACCTCATAAGCGCCAGTGTTCCCCAGAACGCCAATCGCCGTTGCCGACTGTCGGCCCCGGCGCCCTCGACCACCCCCAGGCACCAGTCGAGGACGGCCTCATGAAAGAGCTTATGGGCATTGGTCAGGGAATAGGGCGCTTCCGCCGCCTCGTGCTTTGGAAAGGCCCGTTCCTCGCCCCAGGATTGGCCGTCGTTGTCCGGCTCGACGATGTCGACGCGCCGCCTCTGAACAACATGGCGGGCAAGGCGTTCGCGACCACGGTCGCTGTCCAGAGTGTCGGCGCTGAAGGCGGGGTCGAGGAGTCCAAGCAGGCGGCCGAATGCGACATCGTCGCCGGAGTGCGGCGTGGCCGTCAGCATGATCAGGTGTCGCTCGCTGTCTTCGGCGAGGCGTTGCAGCAAGCCGAATCTTTGGTGGCGGCCGCTTTCGGTTCCTACGCACGCATGGGCCTCATCGACGATGACCATGTTCGGACAGATACGCGCGAACTCATCGCGTCGGCGATCCGCCTTGATATAGTCCAGGCTCACCACGGTGAAGGGGTGGGCATCGAACAGACTGACGCCGGGCGGCAACTCACGCTCGAGGCGCGGCGCCGACGCGGCGGTAACCGCCGTTGCATTGATGTCGAACTTCGTAATTGCTCACCCCCCTTGAATCTGACCGGGCGCTGAATTTTCCGGTTGCGGCGGG
>JANXTX010000436.1 GCA_025352165.1 Caulobacteraceae bacterium
AAACAATTTCTCCGCCAGCCTCAAGGCGTTCTGATCATTCGCCAGTCAACTGTGGCCGTTCAGACTCAAATCACCCCATCCAACCCGCAAACGCGACTCAGTCGCATTGAGAACCGCTGGAACAGTTGCACCAAGCTATACAAGTTTGTATAGCTCACTATTTAATCGGAGCCATACATTGACCCTGAGCATCCGCAATCCCGAGGCGGACACCCTGGCGCGACGCCTGGCGGAAATCGAAGGCGTGGGAATCACCGATGCCGTCGTCGTCGCCCTCAGGGAGGCGATCAACGCCAGGATCCGCAGGGAGACGCCCTCGCAAACAGCCAAGCGGATTCTGGCAAGGCGCGGATTGGCGTTTCGGCATGGACGCAAGGTCGTCCCCGATGACGCCTATCATGATCTCGACCACGACCTGACGTGATCGGCATGATGTTTGTCGACGCCTGCGCGATCGTGTCGATCATTGCGGGAGAAGACACGGCAACGGCCTATGACGAGGCGCTGATGCAGGCCGACATCGCGTTGACTTCCGCCATGGCGACCTGGGAAGCCATCATCATCTTGTCGCGGCCCGACCTGCTCGATTGCCGCTACTCGGAAGCCGAGGCAGCCGTCGTGGAATGGCTCGAGGCGAGAGGTATCGACCTGCGGGAATCAGCCTCGCCTCGGGAAGTCCTCGGTCATGCGATCGCCGCCGCGGAGCGCTACGGGATCGGCAGACGTGCGCTGAGCAATTTCGACTGTTTTCACTATGCCTACGCCAAGACATGCGATGCATCGCTACTGACCTTGGACCAGCTATTGCGCCAAAGCGACGTGCCGACATTGCCGGGCGAGGTCTAGCCTGCCACGAAACGACACCGCGACGCTTGTTCACATCAGCGCGGAAGTGAAAGGCGCGCTTCGCGGGTGGCCTCGCCGCTGATCCGCGATTCGACCTTTGACGCATTACCCGATCAAGTCGCCGATACCGTCTCGTCGCGTACACCACAGGCGTGGCAGAATCGAACGAATGCGCTCTTGCGGGCGTCGCAGGCGGTGCAATGGTCGAACAGACAGATGCCGCAGTGCTGGCAAAAGTCGTTTTCAATATTTTTCAGATCGACGGGACGCTCGCAACCTGGACAGACGCTCTTGGAGAGCCTGCCGAGGGCGGTATCGTAGCTGAGCTCATCACGGCGAGTCTTGTCCGGCTGCTGCTCCGCATCTCGCTGGCGTGCGAGATAGGCGTTCATTGCCCGGATCAGATAGCGCCCGACCACCACCGTCAGAACGATCCCGACGGTGACATGAACATAGCCGCCGTAGCTGGGCAGGTATGGCGCCAGCTCGACGAAGAAGGCGTAAAGCGCAAAGAAGATGAAACCCCAGACGAACGGCCACCAGCTGTTCTTGCGGAACTTTCGAAACAGCCAGAACGCCGCCACCAGGAGCGGCGCCGTGAAAGCGAGCCGATAGAGGAAGACCCTCAGTTCCGCCGCGTCCGAGGCCCTCGCCTGGGCGGCCCTGGCCCGTCCCTCCAGACCGCTCAACCGGCTTTGGGCCGATGAGCGTCGATGTTCGGCATCGTCTATCAAACGCTGCTGGCGATCGACGGACAGCTGAGCGGTTGTCACATCGCTTTGAAGAGCATCCAGCGCGCGCGTGCGGTCGATGACCTCGGCGTCCTCGCCAACCCGGTGGGTGGCGTTGCGGGTGGACAGCCAGTTTTCGAACGTGCCGTGAGCGGCGGCATAGGCCTGCTTGGCGGCGTCCAGACGGGTGGACGCCACGTCTCGCGCCGCGGTGGCGGCATCATCGGCGGTCGAGGCGGCGGCAATCGAGGCACGGATCGGCGCCGCCGCGTGCTGATCGATGAAATCCTCGGTCTGGGCGCTCTTCTCGACGAGCGGCAGGTCGCCGACGATAAGGCTGCCCAGGCCGATCAGGAAACCGGCGAATATCACGGCCAGGATCCAGAGGCCTCGATTGAACCAGGCTTCCGATCGCCTCAGTGACTGCGCCATCATCGCTCCTCAACCGGCCACGGCCGGCTAACCCCGGGAATCGCCCACGTCGGCAAGGACTAACATATGGCGGCGGTATCGGCTCAAGCGCCGGAAATCGCGGCCTGAGAAAGGTGCGATGGCAGCATTCTGGAAGCGCCCGTGGCAGGCAGCCTGATTGCGGCTGCACGATATGCCTGTCGGGAACAAATCGCCTTGACGGAATTACCGTGCGGTAGTCAAACTACATATCGAAGACTGCCGCCAGGCGATTGTTGTCCGCCTCCGGCCCCAGAAATCCGGCCGCGCATTTCCGCGGCCCAAGACGGACAGGAAACATCATGCCGAAATCAAAGTTTCTTTCCGGCGCTGGAGCGCTCATCCTTGCCGCCGCCAGCTATGCGAGCATGGCGTTGGCCCAGGTGACAACCCAGACCTACGGTTCGGTTAACGGCCTGTTTGGCCCCGACCTCCGGCAGTCCGAAGATTGCTACGGTAATCCGACCCCCCTGGTGATCCAGGGCCTCAACACACATAGCCCCACGACCATTTCGATCACCCCATTCAACTATACGGGCTCCACCCCATTCAACTGCGCGACCAGTCATGTCGACGCGACAATGCAGTTGAATTCATTCTCAACGACCTCCGGCACAGGCATCAAGGGCCTGTACAGCCACGACCCGGTGACGTTTTGGGGTGACACCGTGCCACCCGGCGGAAACAACACGCCCTATCCTACCGTCACATTCGTTACTTCCGAAGTCCCGCTCACCGCGACCGACGTGACCACCTATGAGCAAGGCGGGGTCGAACAGGGCATCACATTCACCTCATCGCCGGGTTCGGGGCAATACCCGATCCCAGGCCCGAAGTACGGGCCACTGGTCCAGTTCCCTATGGTCATTGGCCTTTTGGTTTTCGCCTATAGCGCGACATACAAGCGGGTTCGCCAGGCCGATGGCTCAGTGGTTTCCTATCATTTCCAGGTCGCCAGGCCGCGCGGCGACGCAAGCGGCGGCCTCGTCCTGGATGCGACTACTTACTGCAAGATCTTCAATGGACAGATCAGCGACTGGAACCAAATTCCGACCGCACTGAATGGCGGCGTCAGCTTGCAGGATCCGGCGGACACCGGGACCTTCAGCGTACCGTTGATCATTGTCGGCCGGAATGACAGCTCCTCCTCGAATGGAGTGCTCAGCCGTCACCTTGCAACCGTCTGCCCCGCCCTGATCACCGGGAATCTCTACCCCGACTGGTCAACTCTGGTCCCCACCCTGCTGAAGGGCCCACACTGGCTTAACACCAATCCCAATTTCGGATCGGGCAGCGGCGTCACCGACGCACCTGGCCACTTTACGCTTGTCGACGGAGTCCCGGGTATGGCGGACTACCTGAACTTTGATCCAAACAACCTGCCCGGCCCTAGCGCTAGCGACTCAGCCGCGCAGGGCCGCATCGGCTACATCGGCAATGACAGTGTCCTTCCGTATGTCACCAATACGGGACAGAATACGTTTGGCCTCAATAGCGTCAGCATCCTGCGTGCTGGAAATAGCAAGCCCGTGTCCCCATCGGCCGCGACGGCGGCCTTGGCGTTCGCAGTGACCATCACGCCTCCTTCTGGCGGCAATCAGAGCCACCCGGACTTGTGGGTACAGCCCTCCAGCAAGACCGCGGCGATAGCGAACCCGAGCAATGTCAAAGCCTACCCGCTTATCGGAACCCACAATTTTGTCGGGTACACCTGTTATGCGGCGGCGGACATCGCGACCAAATTGCCTGCGTTCCTGAAGTGGTTCGAAAGCAGTTCAATAGTGGAGGACGCCAAACTGGGTATCCTTGCACGGTCCGGTCTGTCGCCAATGCCATCCGCCTGGCGAAGCGCGATCGTGCATGACTTCCTGTCCGCTCCGACCAGCAACAACTTGAGCATTCTCCAGGCCGGCACGGGGCCCGGCTCCGGCTCAAATTCCCAGTGCCACGCAATTACGCCGGGAGCCTGATTACGGGTAGCGCGACCGGTCTTCGGCAGGACAGACGTTGGACCAGCCATCCCGGCTGTTCACTAACAACCAGGCCATCGCGGCCTACCAGGGCCGCGGGCGCCCCCGTTCCGCGCCGCGATTGCCCCTCGCGGGGATTGACGCGATAAGCGGCCGGCGGCGGTTGGTCGCGGGCGCCTGGGCTTGTTCATGCGGATTCTGGTTACCGGCAGCGCCGGATTCATCGGCTTTCACCTGTCGGGCCTTTTGCTGCGCAAGGGCCACGAGATAATCGGCCTGGACGGCATGACGCCCTATTACGACGTGCGGCTGAAGCACGAGCGCCACGCGTTCCTGAAAAACCACGCGGGCTTTGTCGAAGCGATCCAGATGCTGGAGGACAACGACTCGCTGGCGTCGCTTTGCGAGACGCATCGTCCGGAAATCATCATCCATCTGGCCGCGCAGGCGGGCGTTCGCTACAGCCTGGAAAATCCGCGGTCCTATGTCGACACCAATGTGGTTGGGACCTTCAATGTCATGGAGGCGGCGCGCCGCGGCGGGGTTCAGCACCTGATGCTCGCCTCGACCAGCTCGGTCTACGGCGCGAACACATCGATGCCGTTCCTGGAAACCGACAGGGCCGACACCCCGCTGACAATCTACGCCGCCACCAAGAAGGCGACGGAACTGATGAGCCATTCCTACAGCCATCTGTGGAAGACGCCGACGACGGTGTTCCGCTTCTTCACCGTCTATGGGCCGTGGGGCCGGCCAGATATGGCGCTGTTCAAGTTCGTTAAGGCGATCGAGGCCGGCGAGGCGATCGATGTCTACAACAACGGCGATATGCAGCGGGACTTCACCTACATCGACGACCTCGTGAAGGCCATTGAGCTGCTGTCGCGAACACCGCCAGTCGAAGGCCGCCCCGTGGCAGGCGACTCGTTGAGCCCGGTGGCGCCCTGGCGGGTGGTCAATGTCGGGGGCGGGGCGCCGGTGCGGTTGCTCGACTTCATCGCCGAAATCGAGCGCTGCCTAGGTTGCGCCGCAAAGCGCAATTATCTGCCAATGCAGCCGGGGGACGTGCCGGCAACCTGGGCGGACGCGAGCCTGCTGATGGCGTTGACCGGATATTGTCCGGACACGCCGGTTTCGGCTGGTGTACGGGCATTCTGCGACTGGTATCGCGAATACTACCGGGCCGGCGGGCCCGGTATGGAGACTGGCAGATCTTGACTAGTTTGGCTCACCCCTCAGACGCCCCGATCCGGATCGCCGTTATCGGCCTGGGATATGTCGGGCTACCGTTGGCGGTGGCGTTCAGCCATGTCTATCCGACGCTGGGTTTCGACATCGATACGCGACGCGTGGCGGAACTGAGAGACGGAAAGGATCGCACCCTCGAAGTCGATCCGGCCGACCTGACACAGAATGACGGCCTAAGTTTCTCGAGCGACGCCGGCAGCCTGGCGGACTGCAACGTCTTCGTCATCACTGTGCCGACGCCGATCGACGTTCACAAGCGCCCGGACCTGACCGCGCTGCTGGCCGCCAGCCGATCGGTCGGCGGAGCCCTGAAACGTGGCGGCGTAGTGATTTATGAATCCACCGTCTATCCCGGCGCAACGGAAGATGACTGCGTGCCGGTATTGGAAGCGGTCTCCGGCCTGCGGTTCAACGTGGATTTCTTTGCCGGCTACAGCCCGGAACGGGCCAACCCCGGCGACCGCGAACACGGCCTCGCGAACATCATCAAGGTCACCGCCGGATCGACGCCGGAGGCCGCCGACTTCGTCGACCAGCTATACGGAGCGATCATTGCGGCCGGCACCCACCGGGCCAGCTCGATCCGCGTCGCCGAAGCCGCCAAGGTGATCGAGAACACCCAGCGCGACCTCAACATCGCCCTGGTCAATGAACTGTCGCTGATTTTCAGCCGCATGGATCTCGACACGCTGGAGGTTCTCGAAGCGGCGGGAACCAAATGGAATTTCCTGCCATTCAGGCCCGGCCTGGTCGGCGGTCACTGCATTGGCGTCGACCCCTATTACCTGACCCACAAGGCCGAGAGCGTCGGCTATCTGCCGGAGGTGATCCTGGCCGGCCGCCGGATCAACGACGGCATGGGCGGCCACGTGGCGCGGCAACTGGTCAAGGCGATGATCAAGCGCCGGATTCATGTCGCCGGCGCCCGCGTCCTGGTTATGGGACTGGCGTTCAAGGAGAACTGCCCCGACATCCGCAATTCCCGCGTCATCGATATCGTCCGTGAACTGCGGGAGTTCGAAGCCGAGGTCGACGTACACGATCCCTGGGTCAGCGCCGATGAAGCGGAAAAGGAATACGGGCTACGCCCCATCGGGCAGCCCCAGGCCGGCGCCTACGACGCCGTTGTTGTCGCGGTAGCGCACCAGATGTTCCGCGATCTCGGCGCGGACGCCGTGCACGCCCTCTGCAGGCCAGGCCATGTCGTCCATGACATCAAGGGCATATTCTCCAAGGATTGTTCAGACCTCAGGCTGTGATATTTTCAAGGTAGAACTCACCCCAAAACAGTCAGGGTCGGAAAAATTCGGACCTGAATTTCAGCGCGATCACAATATGTTGACCATGTGTCGGGATTCCGGCCTGTTCGCGGTGAGCGCGCCCGACTATCGTCAAAATAGTCAAACCATAGAAGGAGTTCCGATTGATGAGTGCTGTCCAGACCCAGGCCGCGTTCGAAGGGGGCGGTTCGCCATCCCTCTGGCGCGGTTGCCTTACCGCCGCCGCAACTCTGGCCGTAACGGCCATCGCATTGAGCGCGGGCGCCGCCACGACGCTGACGGCTGAACAGCGCGCGGCGCTGAAGCCAACCTTCTCCACGGTCGATCATGCGCCGATCAATATGGCCGATCTCGATCGTCAGGCGATGATAAATCGCACCATCCCGTTCTGGCGCAATCAGGTGACCTCACCTGTCGACGGCAACACCTACAGCTACACAATGGTCGGCAAGAGCCCGATGGCGCCCAGCCCATCGCGAACGTTCATCCACTATGTGCCGGTGGTCGCGCGCATTCACTTCCCAGACGGAACCGTGCTTGATCCGACGCAGCCCAGCGTCTGCGACACCCAGCCGGTTTCAGTCGCCGATCGGTTCTTCAACTCGCCATTGTTCAAGAAGACTTCGGTCGTCTCGAACGGCGTCGACGTGAGTGGTCCGAACGGCGAACAGCTGACCTCGGCCTATCAGCGCGCCAACTTCTGGGGCGCCGTACAAGGCACCAACTACGGTATCGACCTGAAGCAAAAGGGTCAGCCAAATGTCGTCGACATCACCGCGCCCGCCGGCTCGGTCGTCTACGCCATCCCGGTCCAGTGCCCGTCGGGCGCCAGCGTGACCAGCCATCTCGGCGCGATTGACATCAATGCATTCGACGGGCTCGTGCAGGCGGCGATCGCGCCATTGGCCAAGCCCAGTGAACTGCCGGTGTTCCTCGCCTACAACGTGGTGCAGTTTGTCAACAAGCCGAAGAATTGCTGCATCATCGGCTATCATTCGGCGACCCCGGTCACCAACGGTACGCTGACCTATTCGATCGGCGCCTACACCGACCCAGGCGTTTTCCCCCCCGGCTTCAACGACATCTACGCCTGGACGCATGAGATGGGCGAATGGATGGACGATCCGTTTGTGCAGGGCCCATGGAAGGGCGGCCGCGCCAATAACCTGACACCCGCCTGGGGCCACACCGGCCAGGTCGGCGGATGCCAGAACAATCTCGAGAACGGCGATCCGCTGACCGGCGTCGCCTATTTCCCGGTCACCGGCAAGGACGGCTTCGTCTACAGCACCGAGGACCTCGCCTTCCACGACTGGTTCTATCGGACACCCGCGAGCGGAACCGGGGGGATGTTCTCCTTCCGCGGCGTCTTCACCACCGACGCCGGACCGGTCTGCCAGTAAGCAGCCGCCGTCAGGCGACGACATCTAACGACCGGCCCCGCGGGCAACCGCGGGGCCGGTTCTGTATTCAGCGGGGGATTACCTCCATGCCATGGGGCTAAAACAGGGACATGATATATTTGCACAAGATACTGCCCAACCGGCGCCTCGCAACCAGAAAATGGTGTAAATGTATCATGTCCCGCTTTCCCGCTTTTCCTCCTTCGGGTTACGGTGACAGGGTCTTACGATAACACTACGGTTACAGTGTATACTCTGACTCTCGGTGGATCCGGAAATTAGGGTTGCCAAGCCGCGCGAACGGGATTCTTGCGTGATGCATGATTCGCGGCGGCTTTCTTTCGGATGATGAACGGGAGGAACTGCTGGGGGTTGCGCGCGACCAGCTC
>JANXTX010000004.1 GCA_025352165.1 Caulobacteraceae bacterium
CGCCGCCTCCGCCCCCGGCGTTCGCCGACAACTGCGAATATCCCGCGCCGCCCGCCCCGCCGGCGCCTCCAGTGATCTGCCCTCCGGTGTCCATTGAGGCCCCGGAAATGTCGAAAAGGCCATCGCCCCCCGCGCCGCCACTTCCCCCTCTTCCACCCGCTCCGCCGTCTCCTCCCGCACCACCGGCGCCGCCAGTTCCTCCCGCGCCTCCGGACAGGGAGCCAAGATTCTCAACCGACCCATAGTTGGAAATCGTCGCGCCCAGCCCACCGGCGCCGCCCGTGCCGCCGTCGGTTCCGCTATGGTATTGAATTGTCGTGCTGTAGCCCGCTCCGCCGACGCCGCCGCCACCGCCCAGGATGAGCCCATTGTTCATCAACAGACCGGCGCCCGGCATGACTAATGCACCTCTGCCGTCGCCGCCATAGCCGCCGTTGGTCAGCGGCGTCCCTAGCGTTCCCGCTTTCCCGGCGACGTTGGTTATCTCGCCCGTCTGCTCGACTCGCAGACCGTCAAAGCGGTTTGGCAGCCTGAAGCCGTGATTGTCATCACGAACGATGGTTTTGATTTTCATGATTGCGCCCCGCCTTCCCCAACTATCCATGCAAGAGGAATGGGCGTCAATTCACGATCCTTTGTAGATTGGCCGCGATCACATGGGTTGCGGCCCCGGCAGTTTGAGGGAGAACCGTATGACCGCCAAGCCACCGCCGCTTCGGGACCACCGTCTAGTCCCACAGCGTGGTTTCGAGGATTTGCGGGTCGGTGAAGTGTTCAATCTACCCTCCAGGACCATCGGCGACAGTAACTTCGCCGCCTTCCAGGCCCTCAGTCTCGACAATCATCCGATCCACTACGACGCTGAGTATTGTCAGGCGCTCGGCCATCCCGGGCCGTTGGCGCACGGCCTTCAGGTGCTGGCGTTCACTGCGGCGGGCGCGGGCCTCTTTCCGCATCTGATTGGCGAGGCGCTGATTGGCTTTCTCGAAGTATCCGCCAAGTTCCTCAAGCCCGTGTATCCCGGCGATACCCTGTATCCGGCGCTGGAAATCATCGAGCTGACGCCGCAACGTTCGACAGGCATCGTTGTCATGCGCGCCAGCATCCACAACCAGCGATCTGATCTGGTGCTCGACGGGACACACAAATATCTGCTTCGGCTGGCGCCATCACTTCAAACCTGACGGCAGCGTCACTTGCGCCCACGCTCTTGTCGGTATCAGATGGATTCAACGAAACGGGAGACACTGCCATGGCCGACGACGCCACCCATGCCTTCGAGGCGGCGCGCGAGGACGCTTATTCGACACCGCTCGATCAACTGGACGTCGCGGTCGGCGAGCGGTTTCGCAATAATGTGATGTGGCCGTATTTTGAGCGCCTGCGCAGGGAGGATCCGGTTCACTACACGCCGGCTAGCGACTTCGGCCCATATTGGTCGATCACCCGCTACAACGACATCGTTGCCGTGGAATCCAATCACGCGGTGTTTTCGTCCGAGGGCGGCATAACGATCTTCGACCAGGACGAAGATTTTCAGATGCCGATGTTCATCGCCATGGACCCTCCCAAGCATGACGACCAGCGCAAGGTGATCACGCCGATCGTCTCCAGCGACAGCCTGGCGCGAATGGAGCCGATCATACGTGAACGGGCTGGCAAGATTCTCGACGAATTGCCGATCGGGGAGCCCTTTGACTGGGTCGACCGCGTCTCGATCGAACTGACCACGCAGATGCTGGCGACCCTGTTCGGTTTTCCGTTCGAGGAGCGTCGCAAGCTCACCTACTGGTCGGATCTCGCCACCAATGACATGAGCGAGACGATGACGCAGGAGGAGGTGCGCGCCGAATTGATCGGCTGCGCGATGTACTTTCAGAACCTGTGGAACGAGCGAGCCGGCCAGCCTCCGAGCCACGATCTGATCTCGATGCTGGCGCACGGCGAGTCCACGAAGAATATGCCATTCATGGAATTTCTCGGCAACATTCTGCTGCTGATCGTTGGCGGCAACGACACTACCCGCAATTCGATTTCCGGCGGTGTCTATGGATTTCATCAGTACCCAGATCAGCTTGCCAAGCTGCGGGCCAACCCTGAACTGTTGCCGATCGCCATTTCGGAGATCATTCGCTGGCAGACTCCGGTAGCGCACATGCGCCGCACGGCGCTCAGCGATATCGAATTCGGTGGAAAGACGATCCGCAAGGGCGACAAGGTGGTGATGTGGTACGTCTCGGGCAACCGCGACGACAGCGTCATCGATCGTCCCGAACAGTTGATCATCGACCGTGAGCGACCCCGCCAGCATCTCTCGTTCGGCTTTGGCATTCACCGCTGCGTCGGCAATCGTCTGGCGGAAATGCAACTCCGCGTGGTTTGGGAAGAAATACTCAAGCGGTTCCCTGTGATCGAAGTCGTTGGAGAGCCCGTGCGGCTCAAGTCCTGCTTCCTGCGGGCCTACCGCGGCATGCAGGTGCGTATCCCGGCGAGGTTCTAGCCCTCGGCGGGCGCCGCCCTGGCTTCCGAAAGACCCTGATCGGACAATAGCAGGCGCTCGCCCACGGCATCGTAAAAACGCCGCAGCTCAGTCTTGGGAATTTGCCTGGCGTCCGGCAATTCCGATCGCTCGATGAAGCCTCGCTCATCGAGGTCGCGCGGGGTGGGGAGTTTTTCAGAAAGGGCATCGTTCAGTTTGCGCAATCCGGTGGCATAGTCGTCCTGCAACCGCTGAGCCTGAGCGCGGGTGAGGTAACGGCCACGATCCCCGTTCCAGCCGAAGTCCGCCCCTATAGTTTCGGCTGCCTCGCCGATCAGACGATTCTTGTGTTTTGAGTTGGCGTTTCTGACGCGCTTTATCAACGGATGATCTTCCCCAAGGCCACAGGCGCCGCCGAACAAGGCTCTGACCGCTTCCAGTGTGCGCCAGCCAGCGGACTCGTTCACGCGGTCCTGTCGTTCGAGATTGCGCAGCGCCGGGTTGTCCGGATCCAGGCCGGCGGTCAGCAGGTAGTCGTCGATCAGGTCGCCGTTCAGCAACTGCGCCGGCTCAAGCACCCGAACCCGGATTGCGTCAATACCGAACGTGGCTCCCCAATGGCTGGCGATCTGGAATGGATTGAACCTGTCCTGCGCAAGCATGAATTTGAAGAACTCGTCGAAGTCGTAGGTGTTGAGGCCGTAACGAATTTTCTGCGCGTAGCTCGAGGGCGCGAGGTCCACCAGATTGCGGATGATCAGCACGATGCGGATCGGTTGACCCAGGCCGGATAATGCCTCGCCGAAGCGCTCCACCATTCCGCGATCGCAACTGGCAAGGAGTTCCGATGAGATCAATGTGGTCTTGCAGGAGGCTTCCTGAAGGTAATCCGCCAGTTCCGAAACCGTGCCAGAGGCTGGATTGAATTTGGCGATCCGGCCTTTCAATTCGTGGGCAAAGTTGTGATGGGCAATTCGACGGCCTCGCCCGACCTGCGGATATTCAATCGACTGTTTCCGTAGCGCCTCCTCGTTCGCGCCGAGAAACGTCTGGATGGTTGTTGACCCAGATTTCGGCAACCCGATGTGAACGACAATCATGCGAGGTCATTTTCCATGATTATGAGATCGCGCCCCTTACACCAGCATTTGCGATAGCCTGGGATACCGCCGGAGGCCGATGCGCCCGCCACAAGCAAGCCACTTGAGAGCATCCATTGATATCGGGATTAAAGTCTGGACAAAAGGTTGGTGTTTTGAAACGTCTTTCTTAGTCAGATTGCCGGTGATGGGCGAGTGGGGCAGAAGCAGACCGCATGGATCAGGAACCGGGCGCCGAGATGGTCGAGAATACCCCAGGCAAGGTTTTCCAGGGACCGCTATCAGCCTTTAACGCCCGAACCATCGAGCAGATTCGCAATCGCATCGGCGATACGCCTGACGAGCGCTGGCCAAATGTCGACGGCTGCCTTGTGGTCCTGTTCACCGCCCGCAGCGGTAGCACGTTCCTGACCCGCGAACTGGAGGTGGCGTACGATATCGGCCACGTCAGTGAGTCGCTCAATCCGCCGAAGCTTCTGAAGCGGTCACCGCAGAAGATCGTGCGCAAACTCAGGTCGTCATGGTTCGCCTTCAAGGCTGGCGCACAAGGTGTAGTCGCGGCCGAGACGTGCGGGCTGATGGCGGCTTACAGGGAGCGCACCTGCTTCATTCGCCTGATACGCCGCGACATCATCGCCCAGGCGGTTTCTACCGCCAAGGCTATCCAGACCACTTCCTGGCATGCGCGAAATGCGCCGGTGACGTCCGCCGAATATGACGAGGCGATGATCGACGAAGCGGTAGGCCGGATATCCATCGGCGTTGAGCAGTTGCGCCAATACGCCATTGCGACCGGAAGGCCGCACCTCCAGCTGGTCTATGAAGATTTCGCCGATGGGGACCTGGAGCCCGCCATGCGGGTGGGTGATACGCTGGGCCTTCCCCGTCGGCCACCGGATGACAAGGCGCTTCGCCCGGTCGAACGAGTGGGTGATGAGGTCAATGCCGCATGGATTGTCCGCTTCAATGAGGAAATGTCGCCGGCCACGCGCGCGATCGTCGAACACTACGTCGCCAACGCGACTAACTGACCTGGGCTACCCAATGTAGCCTCCACCCTTTGGGCTGCGGACAGCCCTCGCGATGAATGGCTTGCCGAGCCGAAGCGCCTCTTCGGCGCGAAGGCTGGTAGGCCCGGAGGGACTCGAACCCCCAACCAGACCGTTATGAGCGGCCGGCTCTAACCATTGAGCTACGGGCCCCCGATGCGCGAGGGGACCCGCGATTATCACGCGCCGCCCGGCTCTTAAAGCACCCGTTCATGTTCGGGGTGTCACTATGCTCGCATATTTCAGCTCGGCTTGGAGACCAGCCAATGAACCCCCCCCGGACAATAGCCGCCTTGTTGCTGCTGATGACAGCCGCCGCTGCACCCGCTCTCGCTCAGCAGGCCGGCAATCCGGTCTTCGCGGCAACCACGCTCAGCCTGTCTGCTTCGGGCGAGACTCGCGTTGCGCCGGACATGGCGACCATCACGCTTGGCGTCGATACCACGGCGCCCACCGCGGGGCGGGCAATGAGCGGAAACGATGAACGCATGGCCCAGGTCGTCGGGGCGCTGAAGTCTGCCGGCATCGAGGCGCGCGACCTGCAGACGTCCAGCCTCAGCCTTTCGCCGCAAACCGTGTACGAGGACGGTCATCCACCCCGGGTCACCGGTTACCAGGCGTCCAACCAGGTAACGATCACGGTCCGCGACCTGGCCAGGCTCGGCCCCGTGGTCGATGCGGTTGTCGGCGCCGGAGCCACCAACATCGGCCAGATCAGTTTTGGCCTGGCCAACCCTCAAGCCGCTGAGAACAGCGCGCGCATCGCCGCGGTAAAGGCGCTCGATGACAAGGCATCACTCTATGCTCAGGCCACCGGCTACCACGTCGTCCGTCTCGTCAACCTGAGCGAAGGTGTTCCTGAAGGGTCGGCGCCGAGACCACAAATGGCGCTCATGGCAATGGCGCCGCGCGCGGCTTCTACGCCGGTCGAGGCGGGAACTCTGGACGTTCATATTGACGTCAGCGGCCTCTTCGAACTGGCGAAATAGCGACTGACCAACCGGAGCCTCCCGGTCGCCAGACCGGGAAGAAGGTTGCGGGGCTCCCGAACCGGGAGAGGGGGGTCCGTTCGGGGAGCCCCGCGGCCGTCCCCGACGCTTTGGGGGGGAGCATCTTCGGGGACAACACCTGGTTAATTCGCCTGAGACGGCAGTTTGGTTCACAAATCCGGAAAAATATTTTGCGGGGACGCCCGCTCATTCAATCTGGAGAACATCTCCTCGGTCTCGCCATAATGGCTCCAGTATCTCAAGGGTCGGTGCAGCCGGCGAGCCAGGGGCGTTTCGATCTCGCACGCGCGAAACATATCCGACGAACGGCCACGGGACCTGGCCAGCGGCAGCTGTCGGTCCCGCGCCGCCGATCAATCAGTAGGGGTTCGGGAAACGGAACTTGTGGGCGAGGTTCTGCCCGCGGATGATGCCGTAGGCGTGGTAGAAAAGCCCATAGGCGTCGATCGCCGAGAGGTCGGGAAAGACGCAGACATCGAGTACGTCGTTGACGTTGCTGTTCAGCACCCAGCCACCCCCGGCGAGGCTGATTCCGCCGAACGAGTCAGTGCCGCCGACATCGGCGCAGTAGCAGGAGCCCGGCCCCCCCTGGCATCGCTTCAGGTTGACCTTGGTTTGTGAATAGTAGGCGAGGGCGGCCAGACTCGGCTTTGTTGCGACCAGCGTGCTCAGCAGGACGTCGATCTGGGTCGTGCCGTCCGCCGACAGGTATTGGCAGTAGTCTCTTGGTCCAGCGAGCACCAGCGGGGTTCCGCCGTTGGTCCCGTATTCGGGTACCCTCTCCTGGACGGCGCCGCCGGTAGAGGCGCAATATTCCTTGGCCTTGATCGGCGGCGGTGACGTCTGCGCGGCGGCAAACTGTGGAATAGCGAGCAGCAGGCTGGCGACAGCCAGCACGTATTTCAGCATTTTGCTTCTTTCCTCTCCGGTTGCTCGATTGGTTCGCGAGTGCATCGTCACAGCAGCGTGGATGGTCTGTCAAATCGCGCACGGAAAGCGAGAGATCGAGCCGTGATTGCCCCGCCCCGAGCAGCGTGAGATATTACTTGTCTCGATGCACGGAGTCTGGTCGCCCAATGCCTATAATTCGCGTGTTCGGCATGACAGTCGTTGCGACGTGCTTGTTGATGACGGCCGCCGGGGCGGCGACCGGTGGGATCGCGGCGAGCGGAACAAAGATCGGCATTGACGATCATTACCCCAATTCGATTGAGGTCGCCCGGGCAGTGGGCGTGCGATATCTTCGTGACGGCATGGCGGTCGAAGGCGGAAATCGCGCCCAGATCGCAAGGATTCAGGCGGAGGCGGCGGCAGGGTTCAGGTTGAACATCCAGTTCACCAATACCCGGGGAATTGAAGACAAGGGCGCCAAGCCCGGGCCGGTCACCGACGATAAGGTCTTTAAGGACGCATTGGCGGCTGAACTGGACGCCACCCATCCGGAACTGATCACGATTCAGAACGAGGAAGACGGGCTGCAGTTCTGGAACGGGACGCCGGAACAATACTTGCACGAGCTTGGCGACGCGGTCGAAGTCGCTCACGCCAAGGGATATCGGATCAGCAACGGCGGGCTGACGTGGACAGGGGTCAAGCTGGCCTACTGGCATCACCTGTGGCTTGGCGGACAACATCAGGCTGCCGACCGCTTTGCCCGCGAGGCCCTGGGTCCCGAGAAGCCGGGGCAGCAGATTGTTGGCGACTTACCGGACAGCGCCGATCCTTCGCGTCCGATCCTTGGACAAAATGCCCTATTGCGCGCCAAACTCGCCCGCGTGGAATTTCTCATTACAGCCTATCCGAAGACCGGCATCGACTATCTGAATTTCCACTGGTTCCAGACGGGAGCAGAGAATCTGCGGGAAGTGGCGACCTGGCTTGGCCAGACGACGGGCTTGCCGGTCATATGCAATGCGATGGGCCAGTTCGACGATAGCCCGGAGCGCGTTACGTCCCTGTTGTCGACGGCCGTGGCGCTACACATGCCTTATGTCTTCTGGTTCGCTCAGCAGGGCCATGGCGGCGGTGCGGCAGTTGGCCTGACCGATGAGACCGGCGCCCTGAGACCCGGCGGAATAGCTTTCAAGGCGTTTGTGGCCGCTCATCGTTGATGCGTGGGAAGCCCGTGTTGCATCGGAATCGCACGCGTATTGCGTTGGTTGCGCTGTGGTTCCTGGCGGCGGGTCTCGCGAACGCGTCGAGCGCGTCGACAGCCACGCGAATTGGTATCTTTTACAGCCGACCTGCCGCTATCGCGCTGGGCCGGGAGCTGGGCGTTCACTACGAGCGGTTCGGTATGGCGATCTTCGGAGCGAATGGCGCACAGCTGGAGCGAATTCGCGCGGCGGAGGCTGCGGGATTCGCCCTCAATATACAGTTCACAAACGTTGACGCGGGGGACCATGGCGCCAGGCCGGGACCGGTGACCGATGACGCGGCCTTCGAAGCGGCCCTCGCGAGCGATCTCGACGCTGCGAAGCCGGAGCTGGTGACCATCCAGAACGAGGAGGATGGCCAGGATTTCTGGAGCGGTACGCCCGCCGAATACCTGCATGAGCTCGCCGACGCGGTTCAGGTCGCCCATGCGGGGGGCTATCGGATCAGTAACGGTGGGCTGACATCTATGGGCGTCAAGCTGGCCTATTGGCATCATTTGTGGCTGACCGGTCAGCGGCAGGCAGCCGACAACTTTGCCGCCGACACCCTCACGCCGGAATTGAACCATGGCCTGATAATTCGCGGCGACATCCCCGACAGCCGCGCTCCTTTTCGTGCGGTGCTTGGCCACAATGCGCCCATTCGCGCTAAGCTCGCACGCGTCGAAGCATTGATCGCGGGCTATCCCACGACGGGCGTCGACTACGTGAATTTCCATTGGTACGAGAATGGCCCGGAAGATCTGCGAGCGGTTGCGACCTGGCTCAGCCAGGCAACCCACCTTCCGGCCATCTGCAATGAGATGGGCCAGTTCAGCGATAACCCCGATACGGTCACGGCCCTGTTGAGCGAGGTGGTGTCGCTGCGGCTGCCCTATCTGTTCTGGTTCGCGCCGGATGCCCGTCAGGGCGTTGCGGTGGGCCTGGCCGATGAGGATGGTGCGCCCCGCGCCAACGGCGTCGCCTTCAAGGCGTTTTTGGCCGCGCATCCCTGAGTTCGCGTCGCAGGATCTTGCCGGTGACGGTCTTGGGCAACTCGTCGATGATCTCCAGTAGCCTGGGGTATTTGTAGGCCGCCATCCGTGAGCGGCAGTGCTCGATCAACTCCGCGGGTGTTGCGCTCGCTCCCGCCTTGAGACTGACGACAGCCTTGACCGTCTCGCCGCGGTATTCGTCGGCGATCCCGACCACGGCGGCCTCGCGCACGGCGGGGTGAGTATAGAGCACATCCTCGACCTCGCGCGGCCAGACCTTGTAGCCGGCGGCGTTGATCATGTCCTTCTTGCGGTCGATCAGATAGAACCAGCCGTCGGCGTCCATGAACGCGACATCCCCGGTGCGGAAGCCATCCGGCCGCATCGCCTCGGCGGTTTCCGCTGGTTTGTTCCAGTACCCGGGAACCACCATTGGTCCGGAACTGACGATCTCGCCCGGCTCGCCGACCGGCGCTGGTGAACCGTCATCAGCAGCGATCCAGACGTTGGCCCCTGGAACGGGCACGCCCACCGACAAGGCGCCTGAGGCCGAGTCAACCGGCGCCCGCATGCCCAGCGGCGTGGCGTGCGTGGGCGAGGAGGTCTCGGTAAGCCCGTAGATGTTGTGAACGTAGTGGCCAAATTTCGCCGCGAAAGCCTCGACGACCGCGGGGGGAATCGGCGCGCCCCCAGAGTAGATTTTGGCCAGGCTCTCCAACTGCCCGGCGGTCGCCGATGGATGGTTCATCATCGCCATTAGCGCCGTTATCGCCGCGACAGTGAAGCCGGGTCTGCGCTCGGCAGCTGCCTCCAGCATCACGCCCGCGTCGAACCGATAGGTCAGGGTCAATGCGCCAGCGGTAATCATCGCGGCCAACAGGTGACCGACAAGCCCGGTAATGTGAAAAAGCGGTGCGACGCCGAGCACGCCGACTCCATCCTCCAGACTGATCCATTCCCGATAGACCTGCGCATTGTAGGCGACATTGGCGTGGGTGTTCATAGCGCCTTTGGGCAGGCCGGTCGTGCCCGACGTATAGACAAGAAAGGCAATGTCATCAGGAAGGATAGGTGTCGCCGGTGGTGCGAGGCCTCGGTGTCTCGCGATGACCGCGCCCAGGTCTTCAGCACCAGCGCAGGCGACCCGGTTCATCCCAGCGAACAGGCGAGCGTCGTTGCGGTCCTGCAGATCGAGTGGCGATGTGGTGAGAATGACCTCGGGAACGCGCTCCGCTCGTTCCGCGCCCAGGCGCAATACAACGTCCTGATAGAGGGTGTCGTGGCAGATCAGCGCGCTGGGTCGCGAGTCTTCAAGCAGCAGGCCAAGCTCACGCTCGCGGTTCAACGGATTGACCGGAACGACAACGGCGCCGATTTTCCAGGCCGCGATCATGCCGATCAGGAAGTACGGCACGTTCTGCAGGAACAGGGCCACGCGGTCGCCTCGCCTCACCCCTCGTTCCGCCAGTGCGGCGGCCAGCCCGTCGCTTTGCAAGTCAACTTCGTCGTAGTTCAGTGACCGATCGAAATAGTGGACCGCTGGCTGAAACGGCGCGCGCGCTACGGCGTCGCGGAAAATCGCGAGGCCATCGGTATAAGAGGGCGCGAGAATGCCTGCGACGTGGCCGGCGTAGAGTTTCAGCCAGGGGCGGTCGAGATAGATATTCATCGGATTTCCTGGCGGGCGATTCTCGGGATCGGTAGGGCGTATTGATCTTACGTCGGATTGTGGCCGCCTGCGCGGTGATGCTTTTTTGACGGCCGCGTCAAGTGGTTCAATGGTCCGCGCAGCCAGGTCGCGCTGCCGCGCTTAAGTGTCGCATTGACCGGTGGGTCTCTCGCGGGTGAATTCCAATTCTGCTGGGAATTAGCGCGCACGCGTGCACGCCCGACTTCACTACAGGGTGCGGAATATTCATGATGAAGCCTGGATGGCGCTTGAACATGATGCGCCCTCACTTTTTCGTCTGGTGATATTTTGTTGGTCGAAATGAATGCGGAATTGTAGAAATATTGTCGTGTTCTCGGGTGTATGCCATTCTGAACGTGATCTATAGAAATAATTATTATCATATGCAAATTTTATCTGCATATGTTGCCTGGAACGCATTGAATCATAATTTGTATGATCCCATTTTTGTCCAGCTGGGTGTGGGTTTTTGAGTTGGAACGATTCGAGTACAAGTCATAATGCGATCTCTTACCTACACAAGTGAGATGGTGTCTGCTTTCACGGATGACGACATCGCAAGACTCATGGCCAGTTCCCGCCCGTACAATGAGTCCGTCGAGATTACCGGGATGCTGGCCTGTTTCGGCGACCGTTTCATTCAGGTCCTCGAGGGCGCTCCAGATGTTGTCGGGGCTCTCTACGATCGGATAAGAAATGATCCGCTTCATCGCCACGTAACCGTGGTTCAGGATGTATCTGTTAAAGATCGCGCCTACCCTGGCTCCGCGATGCGCCTTTTCAAAAATACCGAGTTGGGCGAAGCGGAGCGTGGCATCATCTTCCAGGCTCTGCACGCGTCTGAGCCGCAGTCGGTGATGGCGCCGAAATTCAATGCGTCCGATGGGCCGGTTCACGAAGCCATGGAAAAGATCATGGCCCGTGCAATGCCAACCAGATTGCCGGTTGAGGAGTCGCAGGCAGTCTCCAGACTGCTCTACGCGGCGGAAATGATGATCATCCGCTCGGATGGTGTCAGCGGCGCCTCTCTCGAAAGCGTCGCCAGCAATTCCCACGTCGGAATAGGCGATACCCGGCGGTTTTTTCCGACTGTGGAAGACCTTATGCGCACATGCGTGCTGCGCGTCCTGGCGCTGGAGCATCAGGCCTTTCTATCGCAGATCGTCACTGAAAAATTTTCCGATAAGGTCCAACTCGCTGGCTCCATCACTGACTTTATCATCAAGAACAACCAGCGCGATGACGTCACCCCAGAGGTAGCCAGGTATTTCGCGCTGCATGGCGGAAACTTCACCAGTGAAACGGCCTGGATCGTAGCGGTGGCCGCGCACGAGGCTGCGCCCCGTGACGGTTGGCCTTTCCCGGATCTTACCCCGACCCGCATCGGCATCGCGATCGACGCAACCGACGCGGCCGCGAGAATGCTCGCGAGCAATGATGTGGAGGGGCTCGCCGATCCGACGATCCGGCGGCTTGTCCATGACATCTGTCTGACAGCCCTGGAGGGGGGCCGCGCTGCTGCTTACTAACAGCCCAGCGCTCCGGTTGATGAAACCGTACAGTAGCGTAGCGCGCCTGTGCGACTATCGAGCACCCAGGCGGCGGCGATCGGATGCGCGTCCGGATGATTGGGATCAATGGTCGTGACGCCGGCCGGGGTCAGGACGTAACGACCGACTTCACTCTGCTCGGGCGCGCTGTGGCAGGAGCACATCAGCGCCGCGCAAGCGGAGACTCCGGCAAGAACCAACATGTGTTTCATTATCGGCTCCAAAACGACATCAGCCCGCCGGGTAGCTCAGGTGGAGGGTGCTAGCAACGGCGGCGCAAGGGATGTGCGACCAGAATTCCGTTTGCTCCTAAGGCATGGCTGCAAGGCGCTGACAATAGTTGGGGAAATCCGGCGGGGCGCTTTCCGTCATTTGAAGACCGTCGTTGCGTTTTGCCGGCGGGACGAAATGGCGAGCCAATTCGCCGTCAGGCGACTTGGCCGGGCGCCTTGCGAATGCAATCGGTTCTAGCGCGGGGTGGAGAGCAGAGGTTGCGCGGTTCCGGGGTTGCCGCAAAAAGTGAGTGGAGTTGCCGGTGAAACAGTCGCGCCGGTTGCGGCCAACGCCGCGATGAAAGCGTGGGGGGATGGTGGCGCGGTGGACGCGGCTCCTGGATCGACGATCAATACCCCGCCATGGCCGTCGCTCGAGGCTACCCAGTTCGAGCCGACGTAGTTGCCTCTCAGGTTGATCTTTGCTGTATGGATCCCATCGGTAACGGTCAGGACACCCGTTTTTGCGGTTCCGGAATAAGTCGCCTCGCCTGGCGAAACGAAGGCAATGTCGCGCAGGTCAAGTGACGTCCCGCCAGAAGCGGAGAAACCCGAAATTCCTTGTGTGTAGGTTCGCGATTGCGCCAGAATCAGCTCGCCGGTGGTCCCGCTGAAAGTGACATTTTCGTTGAATGAGGAGGTGAAATTCAGCGTTCCGGCATTGATTATGGCGCCGCCGGCGCCGGTTACCGCGCCGTTGACGGTCATGTTGCCGCCATTCGATTCGAGCGTGCCGGGGTTGTAGATCACACCCGAAATTGTCACCCCGCCAGTTCCGGTTGCTTCGATCGTTCCGGCATTGGTGATTTTTGTCTGGCTGTTGATCGTTAGTGAGAGCGCACCAGTCTGCATAATGACCCCGGCGGCCTGATTGGTCAGGCTCAGGTTGCCGCCGATGGTCCCCGCGCCGTTGATCGTGTTGTCCACGTTGATGAGGCTTGCTCCCGCGGCAGCCCCTGTCACCATATTCAAGGCGTTCGCTCCCAGGCTGATCGCGCCATGGCCGCTTAGCGTTGCGCCGGCCTTGCCGACAATCAGCCTGGTGATGGACGTGGAGGCGGATAGGCCGATGGCGCCGCTGTTGACGATCACCCCCTGCAGGGTCAACCCGCTTCCATTGCTGACAGCCAGGACCGAATTGTTGGTAAGCGTCGCGCTCGTTCCGTCCAGGATGTTGCCGGTTCCATTGACGCCCACGGTTGTCGCGGACTGCAACAAGCCGCCGATCAGATCGCCGTTGTTGAGCGCTAGCGTCGATCCTGCGGCGCCAGAGACCAGCCCTGAGTTGTTCAGCGTGCCGGCGATGCTCAGGACGCCGAAGACCGCCAGGGTTGAGCCTGATTTCACGCTGCTCGCGCCGGCGAGTGACCAGTTCGCGCCACTGTCGACAGCGTAGGAACCAAATCCGCTAAAGCTAAGCACTGTAGCGCCTGAAAGCGTACCCGTTGCCCCGAGGCCGGTAATAGTACCATTCCCTCCGGCGATCTCCAGCGTACCGCCGCCCCCGTGCGCCGCGCCGACAAACGTCGAGCCCGGCTCTACAATCAGCCGATCTGAAGCCGAGCCAAACTGTACGGAGGTTCCGCCAGTGCCCTGGATGGTTCCGAAATTGGTCGTTGTCGCTGAACCCGCGGCCCCGGCGTAGACGCCGATGATTCCGCTGATGAGGGCGGCGCCGCTCCCGGCTCCGCCGTTGCTGAGCGATCCGCCTGGCGCGAGCGATATGCCATTGCCTGTCCCATCGGTTATCGTGCCCGTATTGGACAGCGATCCGGCAAGGGTCAGGCTCTGGCCGGCGCCCAGCGAATTGGTTCCCGTGGTCTTCCACGTGCCGCCCGCGTCGAGAACGTAGGACCCGAAGCCGGAAAATGTCAGGGCCTCCGCTCCCGACACTGCGCCGATTGAGCCGAGACCGGTGATTGTCGCGGTTCCCCCAGCCAGTTCCAGGGTTCCGCCACCGCCCTGCGCCGATCCCAGAAATGTCGAGCCGGCCTCGGCGATCAGTCGGTCGGTAGACGATTTGAAACGGACGGACGTCCCGCCGGTCCCTTGAATGGTCCCGAAGTTGGTCACCGTCGATCCGCCTGTGGCACGGCCGTAGACACCGGTTACGGCGGAGATCAGGGCATTCGAATTCCCGGATCCCCCGTTGGTTACACTGCAGGCGGCCGGGCTGAGGTGGGGCCCTCCAGTTAACCTGCCCGCGTTTGTCATTGACCCGGAGACGACGAAACTCTGGCTGGAAGTCAGAGTGTTGGTTCCGGTCAATGTCCACGCGCCGCCAGGACCCAGTACGTATGACCCAAAACCGCTGAAGGTGAGCGCGGCCGCTCCGGATATCGTTCCAAGAGATCCTATGCCCGTGATGCCGCCGATCCCGCCGGCGAGGGTCAATGTGCCTCCTCCCCCCTGGGCTACGCCGATGAAGCTCGAACCGGCTTCGACGATCAGGAGGTCATTCGCTGATTTGAACCGTACCGAGGTTCCCGCGGAGCCGGTGATTGTTCCGAAATTGGTGACGGTGGCCGCACTGCCGGGCCCAGCGTATACTCCGATGGAGCCGGATATCTGTGCACTGGGCGCCCTTATGGCGCCATTGGTCAGAGTGCTTGAGCCGGCCAGGAACAAGCCGGCCGCATCCGTGATCGAATAGAGACTGGTCAAGGCGCCATTTACGATCAGGGTACCCTGGCTGGACAGTGACAATGATGGCGAGAGAGACGTGGCGCCCGCTATGGTCCAGGCGCCGTTGCCGTCGAACGCGTAGGACCCAAATCCGCTCGCGGTAAGGGCCACTGCGCCAGAAATGGTTGTGGCCTGTCCCAGCCCGGTGACGGTTCCCGAACCTCCGCCGAGTTCCAGCGTCCCGCCGTGTCCCTGAACGGCGCCGATGAACGTCGAGCCTGCCTCCGCGATCAGGCGATCGTTCACCGAAGCGAACAGGACCGAGGTTCCGCTGGTTCCACGGATCGTTCCGAAATTGGTCACCGTCGTCGCAACGGCCGGAGCCACATAGACGCCAACCGCGCCCGAGATCAGGGCGCTCGTCGATGTTGCGGCGCCATTGACCACCTGGCCGCCGCCGCCGATGAATATGCCCTCGGATACAGCGGCGGTGATGGTTCCGAAATTTGCCACGGTGGCCAGCCTTGCCGCCACATAGACCCCGGAGAAATAGCCCTCGATCAGGGCTTTCGTGTTCGATGATCCCCCATTTGTCACAGTTCCGCCGGCGGCCAGCAAAAGCCCGTCGGAATATTGCCCCTGCACGGTCCCAAAATTCGTGACGGTCGCGTCTCTGGTCCCGTACCCATAGATGCCGTCGAAAAGACCGCTGATCAGCGATTGTGTTGTCGCGGTGGCTCCGTTTGCCACATTGCCGCCGGAGCCCAGAACCACGCCTTCGGCGGCCGCTCCGGAAATGGCGCCGAAGTTGGTCACGGTCGCGAAGCCATTGCGCACATAAACACCGGCGTAGGCGCCGGAGATCACCGCCATGGTCGACGAGGCGCTGCCGTTGGTGATTGTTCCACCAGCAATCAGCGCCACGCCGTTCAGGGTCGTGCCCTTGATGGTTGCGAAGTTCGTCACTGCGACGCCAGCGGTGGAGCTATAGATTCCGTTGGATCCGGAAATTCCCGCCGAGGTCATGCCGGCGTTACCGTTGGTCACCGTGCCGCCGAACATGATCAGGCCGTCTCCGCCCACTCCGCCGTTGATGGCGCCGACGTTGTCGACCACGCCGGATTTAGCCAGGACGGCCCCCACACCTCCGTCAGCAAAACCATTGACGCCGGAGCCGCCGGAGCCGCCTGCAATCGAGCCGGAGTTGTACAGGTTCCCGCCCCCGGCAATATAGACCCCCACGCCGCCGACACCCCCGGCGCCACTAGCGCCGGGGGCCCCAGCGCCGCCAATGATCGTGCCCGAATTCGCCACCGATCCCAGACTGGCGATCGAAAGCGCCACTCCGCCATTGCCGCCATTGTAGCCTAGTCCGCCCGCGCCGCCCTTGATTGCGCCGGCGTTTGTTACGGTCCGGCTCGATACAAAGGGCGCCAGATAGACGCCTGCGCCGCCTCCGCCGCCGTTCGACTTGCTGGTCAGATTCTGACCGGCGATGCCAGTGATGGCGCTGTTGCCGGTGACCAGCAACGCGGAATAGCCGGCCGAAAGGCTGTAGCCGCTCGTTATCGTGCCGTTCAGGGTTTTGGTCGTCATGGAGGGGGTATCCTGCTCGTCTCGATCAAGGCGGGCGAATTGCCAGTGTTACGTCTGATGTGCCTTGTTCGGCGGGCGAAAATGAGGGTCCGGCAAGCGCCTTCGGCGAAGCCTACTCGTCGTCGGGTCCCTCTGGCGTCCGGGTGTCATGCAGGAAGAAGGCGGGGGGAACCGGGGCGGGAATGGGTACAAAAGTTCGCGGCGTCTGGTTGAAATTGAAGAAGTCGGACAGGTCGTCCGACCGTGAATCGACGAAGTTGCCTGGCGAGATGAGCGGCAGGCTGTACGCGCTCTCGATGAACTTCAGGACGCTTCCGAACGTGTGGGTCTGCTGGGACACGTAGCCGGCGGGTGTGTAGGCCGAGACGACCAGCAACGGTACGCGGAAGCCATTCTCATAATACCCATATTTGGCATCGACCGGCGGTGGCACGTGGTCGTACCAGCCACCCCAATCGTCCCAGGTGATGAGGATGACCGTGTTTTTCCAATAAGGACTGTTGCCGATAGCGTTGACCACCGAGGCCACCCAGGAGGGCCCTGAACCGTCGTTTGCCTTCGCGTGGTCCGACTCCTGCAGAGTCGGAATGACCCAGCTGACCGATGCAAGGTTGTTCTGCTGGATGTCGCTGAGCACCTGTGCGGGATTGATCACGATCTTGCCATTGGTCCAGTCGGGCCCGCTACAGACCACCGGCACGCCCCTTGGCTGGCACATATGGCGAATGGCGTTTGGCGCGGTCCACAGGCCCCCCTCCTTGGGCGTGTAGTAGCGCCATGTAAGACCCTGTCGGGCTCCGGCTGGCGGATTGTCGATAAGATCGGTCAGCGTGGCGTGCTCAAAACAAGGGTGGGTTGTAGTGGACATGCCGTTCGGGCCGACCGCACCAACTCTCGTCGTCGACGCCGCGTCGCACCCATTGCTGGAATTGAGGCCGTTCGGAGCATTTGGATTGTCGGATGCGAAGAACAGACTGGTGGCGCTTAGCTGGGACGTCCCACCGATGATGAACTGGTGCGCCGGAAAGCTCGGACCCTGGTTGCTCTGAAACATGCGGTTGGCGAAGCCGTAATTGACCGCCATACTGAAGTATGGGGCGACATCCGCCGGGTTTACATATTCAAATTGTGGGGCAGCTGGGCAGGATGTACCGGTTTGCGGAAAGCATGGATTAAGGTCGGCGCCATTCATCTGACCGTTGTTGTACATTCTTTGGAAATCCGAATGGGTATGTCCCAGGTCGAAAGTAGTCGAAAGCGGAGACGGCGTAAGCGCAATTGTCTGCCCGCTTGAGCTTTGACCGCTGTTGGCGATGTCCGCCGCCGGTAGCGAACTTGGCAGTCCGTGGAACAGGTTGTCCGGCGATCGGTTCTCCTGAAAGACGATGACGATATGCCGCACGGCGGGAATATCAGCGAATGCGGGAAGGCTCCCGATCGCCGCGATAAGCGCGGCGCCGCCGGCGAGCCATCTTTTTGCAATGTGCATTTGACCCACTGGACCAGGTTGAATTTGCGGGGCCATGTGCCTCATTGCAGGGGGGGGGCGGCAATCGAAAAAGGCTAACCTCCAGACCTCCGTCCTAGAAGGCGGATCCGCGCTTTCGGCTCATCGGCGCCCAATGACCGGTTGCCGGTCAAACCGCGTTGCAATCGACCATTCAGCCGACTTAATCCGTATGCGAATTATACTGCGCACTCCAAATGACTACGTCTGGCGGAATTGCCGCTGGCGCACCCGACAGGATTGTATGTGGGACAGTTCCAGACATCGTAAGTTATTGAAATATATAGGTCCAACCGGGCTTGTGGAACATGGTGGGACACTAGCATTGAGCGGTGTTTTGTCCAGTGAAAGGCGCTCGCCGCAGCGGTTACAGTTGCAGGAGCAATGAAAACGCGCGGTGCGAAACGGGGGTTGGGCATGATGCGTTTTCGGTCATCCCAGCTTCCCGGAACTTGAAAACAAATGTCCTAGCACCAAAAATGGCGCAGTTGAGCGCAGCATTCCCATCCAGGTTTGGCTTCACCCCCCCCTTGGGAATGGTGACAATTTCCACGTTCTGCTGCCGGAGATCGTATCCACCACTCAGCGGGGCCACAGATGTCTGCGCCGCCCGGAAAAGTACCCTCCACCTTGCGGTCTGGTGGGGAGGATGTCCGCGAGATGTCTCATTGGCGGGCCTGAGCGGCTCGTAGACGGGCTTTGCTGGGTGATTTGGTAGGGAGGTGGCCCTTTGAGAGTTTGGGCGCTGTACGAAAAAGGTCCGTCGTGACCCCCGCGCAATGTCTGGAGTCTGGACGAAACCCAACGGTCCGAATCGACCCTAAGCGGAATCTTGCGATGTCGGAATGATGGCGCGCGTCGCGGCTAATCTGTGCAAGGTTAACCCCCCTCCCGCTCTCCCCGGCGAAAGCCGGGGCCCAGGCTTTTTTGTTTGTGTCCTTCTTCGTTTGTACCGCCAGCTTCCGTGCGTCAGGGCAAGCTGGCGCGATCCAGCTGGAGGAAGTCCAGCGCAGGTAAGGGGTAGCGCCCGCCTGGTAGCGAGTGTTGCGGGGTGGAAGGTGACGACCATCGCGAAGCGTACACAGCGATTGT
>JANXTX010000139.1 GCA_025352165.1 Caulobacteraceae bacterium
CTTCCTTGCAAAGCTTCTGTAGGGCGTCGCGATTCATCGAATCTTAGAATCACAAACCCGATTCCCTGTCTACAGCCGCGCCTCACACGCGAAGGCGGTCAGGCGCCTGCAAATCACACGCAGGGGGGTGAGCAGTTACGAAAAATCTATTTCTACCTTACTTCTTCGTGTACTTCGTGTCCTTCGTGTCCTTCGTGTCCTTCGTGTCCTTCGTGGTTAAATTATACTTGCCTTTGTCTCCAACGTCCCACCTGGAGATCGATTGCCCAAAGAACCGCCGCCCACGATTCAACCCGCGGCGGTGTTGGCGCCGCCGATCCAGCGGTAGACTGCGCCCGCCAGTCCGGCGCCGAAGATAGGCGCGACCCAGAACAGCCATACCTGCTGCACCGCCCACGAGCCGCCCGGTGACATGGCCGCGAACAGCGCCGGGCCGAGGCTGCGGGCGGGGTTTACCGAGGTGTTGGTGACCGGAATGCTGATCAGGTGGATCAGCGTCAGGCACAGGCCGATCGCGATTGGCGCGAACCCGGCCGGCGCCTTTGCGTGCGTCGAGCCGAGGATCACGAACAGGAATCCGAAGGTCATCGCTACTTCGGTCACCGCGCAGGCCATCAGCGTATAGTGTCCGGGCGAGTGCTCGCCATAGCCGTTGGATGCGAAACCGCCCGCCAGATCGAAGCCCGCGTGACCGGTGGCGATGCCATAGAGTATTCCGGCGCCGGCTATCCCGCCCAGCACCTGAGCCAGCATATAGGGCACGATATCGCGCCCCGGGAACCTTCCCCCGGCCCACAGGCCCACGGTTACCGCCGGATTGAAGTGTCCGCCGGACACGTGGCCCACGGCATAGGCCATGGTCAGCACCGTCAGGCCGAACGCCAGCGCCACGCCGGCGAAACCGATGCCCAGCCCCGGAAAAGCCGCGTCGAGGACGGCCGCGCCGCACCCCCCGAGCACCAGCCACAGCGTACCGATAAACTCCGCCGCGAGTCGTTGACCTAGGCTCATTGAAGTCTCCCTGGTTGTGTTTCCGCTGCGCAAGGTTCGCACGGAGCGCGACGCCGGGGAAGGGTATTGCAATCACGTCAGTCGAAGGAAGAAATTTTTACCACGAAGTTCACGAAGGACACGAAGCAGCAAGGGAAGTGTAGATTTGGCGCTTCGCGCGAAGCGCATTCCGACTTCCTTGCCCTTTCTCCTTCGTGTCCTTCGTGAACTTCGTGGTTGAATTTTCTTTGACCTCCCCGCCGGTTGCCGACCCGGCGCCCGTTCACCCGATCGCCCCGCCTCGCAATCGACGGCTTTGCGATCTTGGGCGGTCGCGGCATAAGGTCGGCCTTTGATTTGCAGGAGCCAACGGACCATGGCACTCGACGCCGGCGCCGGCCATAAAACCTTTCGCTGGGATGACCCGCTCGACCTGGCATCGCGGTTGACCGAAGACGAGCGGATGATCGCCGACGCGGCGCGCGCCTATGCGCGCGAAAAGCTGCTGCCGCGCGTCGTCAGCGCTTTCGCGCAGGAGCGATTCGACCGCGAGATCATGAATGAGATGGGCGAACTCGGCTTCCTTGGCGCAACACTGCCCGAGACCTATGGCTGCGCGGGCGTCAGCCATGTCGCCTATGGCCTGATCGCGCGGGAAATCGAGGCGATCGATAGCGGCTATCGCTCGGCGATGAGCGTGCAGTCGTCGCTGGTGATGTACCCGATCTATGCATTCGGCTCTGAGGAGCAGCGCCGCCGCTGGCTCCCGGGCATGGCGCGCGGAGAGATTGTCGGCTGTTTCGGCCTGACCGAGGCCGACGGCGGCTCCGATCCGGCGTCGATGCGCACCGTGGCCAAAGCCGTCGATGGCGGCTTCGTGCTCAACGGCGCGAAGATGTGGATCACCAACTCACCGATCTCAGACGTTGCCCTGGTCTGGGCCAAGCTCGACGGGGTCATTCGCGGTTTCCTGGTTGAGCGCGGCTCCGAGGGTTTCGTGACGCCGCGCATCGAGAACAAGCTTTCGCTGCGCGCATCGGTGACTGGCGAGATTTCCCTGACCGACGTGTTCGTCCCCGCCGACGCCATGCTGCCTAACGTCAGCGGCCTGCGCGGTCCGTTCTCCTGCCTGAACAAGGCGCGCTACGGCATCTCCTGGGGCTCGATGGGCGCGGCGGAATTCTGCCTGCACGCCTCTCGTGACTACGTCGCCAGCCGCATGGTGTTCGGCAGGCCGCTGGGCGCGCGCCAGCTGGTGCAGAAAAAGCTCGCCGACATGATGACCGAGATCGCGCTCGGCTACGAAGGCGCGCTGGCCCTTGGCCGACTGCTCGATCAGGGTGCGTGGGTCCCCGAGGCCATCAGCCTGATGAAGCGCAACAACTGCGGCAAGGCTCTGGAGATCGCCCGGGTCGCGCGTGATATTCACGGCGGCAATGGCATCAGCGGCGAGTACCATGTCATGCGCCACGCGGCGAACCTTGAGACGGTCAACACCTATGAGGGCGCGCACGACGTGCATGCCCTGATCCTCGGCCGCTCGATCACCGGCGAGAACGCGTTTTGACGGCCGCGGGGGGAAAGGGAATGGGCCAGCCAAAGTCGGTCTCACTCAGCACAGTCATCGTCTCCTCGGCGGCCGGCACCGCGTTCGAATGGTATGACTTCTTCGTCTTCGGGGCCCTGACGCCGATCATCGCCAAGAACTTCTTTTCGGCGCTGGACGCCACCGCCGGCCTGTTGGCGGCTCTGGCCCTGTTCGGGGCCGGATTCTTTTTCCGCCCGATCGGCGCATTGATCTTTGGCCGCGTCGGCGACCGTGTCGGGCGCAAGGGCGCGTTCCTGATCACCGTGACCATGATGGGCGGCGCGACCTTCGCCATCGGCCTGTTGCCGACCTATGCCCAGGCGGGACCGATCGCGCCGCTGCTGCTGGTGCTGATGCGCATCATCCAGGGCACGGCCCTCGGCGGCCAGTACGGCGGCGCGGCGATCTATGTCGCCGAGCACGCCAGACACGATCATCGTGGCTATGCGACCAGCTTCATCCAGGCATCCGCCTCGTTCGGTCTGGTCGGCGCGTTGGGCGTCATCCTGGCCCTTCGCACGGCGATGGGTGAAGTCGCCTTCTCCGACGGGGGATGGATGGGCGGCTGGCGGGCGCCGTTCCTGATGTCGGCGGGCCTGCTGGCGATCTCGATCTTCATGCGCCTCAAACTGACCGAGAGCCCGACCTTCGCGGCGATCCAGGCCGAGGGCAGCCAGTCGAAGGCGCCCTATCGTGATGCGTTCGGTCGCTGGCCGAACCTGAAGATCGTGCTGACCGCGCTGGTGGCGATGATGTGCGCCCAGGGCGCCGCCTGGTATACGCTGTTCTTCTACGCCGAGCAGGTGTTCCTGGAGCGGTTCCTCAAGCTCGCGCCGCTGACCGGCACCCAGCTGCTGATCTCCATCGCCGTGGCCAGCGCGCCGATGTACATTTTCTTCGCGTGGCTCTCCGACAAGGTCGGCCGCAAATGGATCATGTGGTCTGGCATGACCGTGGCGCTGGTGTTCTTCTTCCCGGGCTTCCACGCCCTGACCCATTTCGCCAACCCGGCGCTGGAGGCGGCGCAGAAACGCACGCCGGTCGTGGTCGTCGCCGATCCGGCCCACTGCTCCCTGCAGTTCGATATTCTCGGCAAGGCAAAGTTCACCACCTCGTGCGACATCGCCAAGAGCGCGCTCTCAAACGCCGGAATCTCCTATGCCAACCAGGCCGCGCCGACCGGATCGGTCGCCAGGGTGCTGATCGGCGACCAGGTGGTGATGTCGCAGGAGGCGACCGGCCTGCCGCCGGCGGCGCTCAAGACCACGACCGAAGAGGTCAAGGGCCGGCTGGCAGCGGCGCTGAAGACCGCCGGCTACCCGTCGAAGGCCGACCCCGCGCACGTCAACTTCTGGGGCCTGCTCGGCGTCCTGATGGTCCTCGTGCTCGGCTGCACCGCCCTCTACGCCCCGATAGCCGTGACTCTGGTGGAACTGTTCCCCAGCCGCATCCGCTACACCGCGATGTCCCTGCCCTATCACATCGGCACCGGCTGGGTCGGCGGCTTCGTCCCTGTGACCGCCTTCGCCATCGTTACCGCGACCGGCGATATCTATTCCGGCCTCTGGTACTCGGCCATCTTCACCGGCCTGAGCGTAGTGACCCTGCCCTTTCTGCTGCCGGAGACCCGGGGGCGGTCCATCGACGGGTGATCGATCGAGTGTGACGTGACCCCGACGTTCATCCAGCCATAGCGAGAGATCCTGATTTGATCTGAGCCATGATCGCCCGGGTTTGCAACAGGCCGCCGCGCGGAGCCTTCATGTCGCGCAGGGCAGCGCCCGTGATGACGGCGACCTTTCCGGTCAGCAGTATCTGAACTCCTTGCCGGGTGTCAGGTGGTATGCACGATGCCGCTGGTGTCCAGCCTGAGGGTCATGTCGTAGATCTGCCAACCGCTCTCGGTGCGCCGGACTTTCGACAGATAGGTGCCGAGGAAGTAGTACACGGAATTGTCGGGGTTCTTGTGCCAGGCGTTCAGATAACTTTCCAGCACGCCCTGGTCGCCGTTCACTTCGGCCAGCTGGGTGCCGATGAGATGCTGGGTGCCGATGTAGTCCTTCAGGGCGTTCTCGGCCACGGCCGCCCATCCGTCGGGGCCATCGGCGACCAAGTCGTCGCCGGTGTTCGCCGTACGCACCTTGGCGTCGGGCGTGAAGATGCGGTGGTAGATCTGCCGGCCCTCGGCCCTGATCTCCGGCGTCTTCTTGCCCAGCTTGTCGGTGGCCTTGGCGTAGAGCCGCTGCAAGGTTTCGATCTCATGCTTGTCGGCGACGGTTTCGGCGCGTCGATCGGACATCTTTGCTCCCCTATGTGCGGTGTGAAGTGCTGGCCTGACATCAGTCTATTCGGCATCATCGCGCGGTAGAAGCGCTCTCGGTTCCCTGACGGCTGGCGCGTGTTGGCCGACTGCGCTAACGACCTGCCCCTAAAACATTCGTCCATGAAGGGGAGACACCGATGAGCGTCGCCGACGACATTCTCGAAATCCAGATGCTTCCCCAGCGTTATGCCGACGCGGTG
>JANXTX010000142.1 GCA_025352165.1 Caulobacteraceae bacterium
GTCGATTACCCCGGCCTTGGCATTGACCAGAAGCAAGTTGTTTCCGCCGATGGTCCCCGCCCCCGAGATTGTGCTTGAGACGTTGGTCAGCGTCGAGCCCGCCACGTTCGTATCGATGCTGTTGGCTGTGTTGTCGGAAAGGGTGACCGAGCCGCCGCCGCTGAGCACCGTGTTGGCGTTCATCCGCAGCCGCGTGTCGTTGGCCGCGCTCTGGACGTTGATCGCACCGGTATTGTTGATCGTGCCCTGAAGATAGAGCCAGGCGTTGTTGGTGACATCGACCGTGCCGGAAAGGGCAAGCGACGCGGTGGCGCCATCAAGCAGGCTCCCTCGATCACTGGCGAACGTCTGGATCACGCCTGATCCGGTAGTGGCCAGGGTTCCGCCGGCGATGGTGGAGCTCTGCAACTGTACCGCCGAGCCGGCGCCCGCCAGGATAGTCCCGCCGCCGGTGTCGTCCACCGTGGTGCTGGTGATGATCAGGCCCGCCGCGCCGGTAGCCTCGATCAGACCAAGATTGGTCAGCGCGTGACCAGATGTGTTGATCCGCAGGGCGTTGATGGTCCCGGTGGCGTTAACGACTCCGGCGGCGTCGTTGATGAAGGTCAGGCTGGCGTTGCCAAGGTTGCCCGCGCCGGAAATCGTGCTGGAGACATTGGTCAAGGTGGTGGCGCTCGACAGCGCCTCGATCGTGTTGTTTGCGTTGTCGCTTAGCGTGAGCGGACCGCCGCCGGTCAGGGTGGTGGCGCCGCTCAAACGAAGCCGCGTATCGTTGGCGGTGCTCTGCAGGTTGATCTGGCCGGTATTGTTGATCGCGCCCTGAACATAGAGCCAAGCATTGTTGGTGACATTGAGCACGCCGGTGTTGTTCACCGTATTAACGGTTCCATCCAATAAGCTGCCACGATCGCTGGCAAAGGTCTCGATGACGCCCCCGTTGGCGGTGATCAGCGTACCACCGGCAATCGTGACACCCTGCAGATCGACATGCGTGGCCGCGCCGTTGGCCTCGATGACGCCAATTGAGCCGCCGGCGATGGTCCCGCCCCTAAGGTCCAATCCACCGGTGGCGGCAAGCGCGCCAGGGTTGGTAGCCTCAAGCAGGCCGGTATTGCTGACGGTCGAACTACTGGCGAAGCTGCCGCCACCGACATTGATGATCAGGGCATTGGCGCCGGTGGCGTCGATGGTTTTGCTGTTAACCAGAGTCAGCGAAGTGGCGCCAATCGTTCCCGCGCCGGAAATGGTGCTTTTGTTGGTGAGCGTCGAGGCTACCTGGGCACCCGAAGGCCCACTTACCGTGCCTTGCAGCGTGTTGGCGGTGTTGTCGCTGAGAATCACCGCGCCACCGGTCAAAGTCGCGTTGGCGGCGGTAACGATCATGCGGGTATCGTTGGCCGTGCTTTGCATGTTGATCACCCCGGCCTTGCCGTTGGAGATAACACCTTGAATATATAAATAATTGTTATTTGTAACATCGAAGACGCCGGCATTGGCGATAGAGGATGTCGTTCCGTCCAGCACTGTCCCGCGATCGATAACTCGCACGGCGCCCGTCCCTGCGCTGGCAAGGGTGCCGCCCTGAATGTCGGCGCTCTGGAGGTTCACCACCGAACCGTTGGCGCCCAACAGTGTGCCAGTGTTGCTGACTGTGGTGTTCTGGATAGTGAGGCCGGCGGCGCCGGTTCCCTCGATCAGTCCGGCATTAGCTAATAACTGGCTGCCCGTATTGATGATCAGGGCCGTGGCGCCCGTGGCATTCACGACGCCCTTGGTCTGATTGACAAAGGTCAGCTGGCCGGCGCCCAAAGCGCCCGAGCCGGAGATCGTGTTGTCCACGTTGGTCAAGGTGGTCGCGGCCGTGGCGCCGTTGACGGTATTGGCGCTGTTGTCGGTCAGGGTCAGCTTGCCGCCGCCGGTCAGGGAGACGGCGGTATTGATGATCAACCGGGTATCGTTGCCGACGCTGTCGAGGGTGATCGAACCGGTATTATTGACCGTGCCGCCCAGGGCCGCATAGGCGTTGTTCTCGATATTGATTACGCCGGCATTGGCGCCCGATCCGGTGCCGCTGGTCGCGGTGAAGGTTCGCGCGTTGATGTTGAGCGTGGCGTTGGAGGCCAGTTGGATGCTGTTCACGGTTTCGCCGGTACTCGTCGAAACCGTGAACGCGCCGCCCGTAGCGTCGAGGATCGCGTCGTCGGATGCGCCGGGGACCGCCCCCGTGCTCCAGTCGCCGACGGTGTTAAAGTCCGCGTTGACCGCATTCTTCCAATGAATCTGGCTCATGACTGATTTGCACCTTTCGCGGGGCTGTCGGAGTCCATCCATGCGGCGCCGACAAACATTTGAATTCCTAAAGGCCTGACGAGCGCTTCTTACGTGGCTCGGGTCGCTCGGCATGGTAGAGGGCCGGGTATGACGTCGTCGCATGACAAGACACGACAAGACACGACATGGCCGGTCACGACGCCTGCCGCCAACGACGGGCGGCGGTTGAACTCCTGGAAAGAGGTGGCTGCCTATTTCGGGCGTACGGACCGAACGGTGATGCGCTGGGAAGTAGAGCGGGGCATGCCCATTCACCGGGTGCCGGGCATGCTCAAAAGCCGAATCTATGCCGAGGTCGGCGAACTCGAGGCTTGGCGGCGGGGGTCGCAGGCGCTTCTGGAAGAGGACGACACCGTCGAGGTCGGCACGGGCGGAGCCGCGCCCGAGACCGAACCACAGCCCCGCCAGTTGGTCAGTCGCCAGTTATGGTTCGCCGCGGGGCTGGTGATATTCGGCGCCCTGATTGCATTGATCATACAGCTTTGGCGACAGGGCGCCGCCGTACCTTTCATCCCGGCAGCGCCGCCACCGCTCGCCGCCCAGCGGTTGTATGTCCAGGGAATGGACGAGTGGGAGCGCCGCACCCCAGCCAGTTTGAATCTGGCTGTCAGCAAATTTCGCCAGGCCATCGCCATCCACCCAGGGTATGCCGAGGCCTACGCCGGGCTTGCCGAGAGCTACGATCTCTTGCGCGAATATACGCTCATGCCCGAAGAGCAGTCGTACAGCCTGGCGAAATCCACCGCCGAACACGCGTTGAAGTTGAATGACCGGGTCGCCTCCGCGCACGCCGCGCTGGCATTCGCCGACTACTTCGGTTTCTCGGACCCTGCGGGAGCCCGCAAGCATTTTCAGCGCGCGATTGAACTGGAGCCGAGGAATGAGACCGCTCGCCACTGGTATGCGAGTTTCCTGTCAGCCGAGGGAGACTATGCCGGCGCGCTGCGGCAGATCAACGCGGCGCTGGCGATCGACCCGACATCTCTGGCGATTCAAGCGGATCGCGACCTGTTTCTGATCCGGAATGGCCAAGCAACCGCCGGCGTCGCCGATCTCAAGCGGCTCGCCACCGACCACCCGGCGTTCCTTTCACCGCACAACTATCTGGCGGATTACGCCATGTCGACGGGCGACAACGAGGCGTTTATCAGGCAGTCGCTTATCGCTGCCAGGTTGACCGGAAACGCCGCCCGCCTCGATCTGCTGGAAGCCGCTCGCAAGGGGCTGGACAAAGGCGGCCGCATGGAAATGCTGCGAGCAATGTACGCCCAGCAAGCCAGGCTATTCGAGGAAGGTATCGGCAAGGCGGCGGATATGGCTCACACCGCCGGACTGATTGGCGACCGGGCGCGGGTGCTGGCGAACCTGAGTCTCGCGCTGGATCGGCACGAAACCGAGTTGCTGGGAATCGACCGCGACCCCGCCTATAGGGCTTTCCTCGACGACCCTGAATTCCGGCGACTTGCCTCACGGCTGAAAAACGCCGGATAACAGGTTCGAATTCGCCGCTTCGCGCGCTTGGCCTTTCCGGCTAGTGATGCGGCCGAACGGGGCGACCATTAATGGATGACAGCGGGCGGGCATTGGACAGGGCGACCGGACAAGTAGACACCGGGGCGGCCGCGTTCGCCTTTTTGCTGCAACTGCTGGGTGTGCCCGCGGACCCGGCGGAGATCCTCCACCAGAGCGGCAAGCCGACACTGGATGAGGCGGATATCCTGCGTCAGGCGAAGCGTTTCCCAATCAAGGCGCGTGGTGTGAAGACGACCCTCGAGCGTCTGGAGACGACGCCCCTGCCCGCGCTGGGGCAACTGAAGGACGGTGGCTGGCTGGTAGTCGGCAAGGCCGCCGAGGGAAAGGTGCTGGTGCAGCACCCGCTTTCGCCCACTCCGGAACTGCTCACCAAGGAAGCCTTCGCCGAACGCTGGTCGGGCCGGCTGATCCTGATGGCGCGCCGCGCCACGCTTTCGGACCCCTACACGCGGTTCGGCGTGGCCTGGTTCGTCGACGCGGTGAAGAAATACCGCGCGCCACTGATCGAGGTGCTGATCGGCTCGTTCTTCCTGCAGGTGTTCGGCTTGCTGACGCCGCTGTTCTTCCAGGTGATCATCGACAAGGTGTTCGTACACCGCGGCCTGTCGACGCTGGAGGTGCTGGCCCTGGGGCTGGGCATCCTCTCCCTGTTCGAGGTGATCCTCGGAGGACTGCGAACCTACCTGTTCGCCCATACCTCCAATCGCATCGATGTCGAGCTCGGCGCGCGCCTGTTCCGACATCTGTTCGCCCTGCCGATGGCCTATTTCCAGGCGAGACGGGTGGGCGATACCGTGGCGCGGGTCCGCGAGCTCGATACCATCCGTCAGTTTCTGACCTCGTCGGCAATCACCCTGGCGCTCGACCTGTTCTTCGCCATCATCTTCCTGGTGGTGCTGTTCATCTACAGCCCGCTGCTGACCATCGTCGTCGCCGGCGCTCTGCCGCTCTACGTGCTGCTGAGCCTCGGTCTGACCCCGATCTTCCGTGAGCGCCTCAACGAGCGCTTCCGCCGCGGCGCGGAGAACCAGGCCTTCCTGGTCGAGACGGTCTCGGGTGTGGAAACTGTCAAGTCGATGGCGCTCGAACCGGTCATGCAGAGCCGCTGGGAGGAGCAGATCGCCGCCTATGTCCGCGCCGCCTTCTCCGTGATCGGTGTAGGCAACCTCGCCACGCAGACCACCACGCTGATCAACAAGATTACCGTAGTGCTGATCCTGTTCCTCGGCGCCGGGCTGGTCATCCACAACAAGCTGACCGTTGGCGAATTGGTCGCCTTCAACATGATCTCGTCCCAGCTGTCCGCCCCGGTCCTGCGCCTTGCGCAGTTGTGGCAGGATTTCCAGCAGGTGCGGATATCCATCGACCGCCTGGGCGACATCCTCAACACCACCCCGGAACCCGGCCAGACCGGTCAGGCCAGCCTGCCGCCGATCCGCGGGGAAATCCGCCTGGACAACATAACCTTCCGCTATCGCCTCGACGCCCAGCCGGTGGTGAAGGAAATCTCGCTGCTCATCCCCGCTGGACAGGTCATCGGCATCGTCGGTTCATCGGGTTCGGGAAAGAGCACACTCGCCAAGCTGATCCAGCGCCTCTACGTTCCCGAGACGGGACGCATCATGGTCGACGGCGCGGACCTATCGCTGGTCGACCCGGCCTGGCTGCGTCGGCAGATCGGCGTGGTGCTGCAGGAAAACGTGCTGTTCAACCGGACCGTGCGCGAGAACATCGCGCTCAGTGACCCCGGCATGCCGATGGAGCGCGTCATCGCCGCGGCCGAACTGGCCGGCGCACACGAATTTATCGTCGGACTGCCGGAAGGATACGGGACGATCATCGGTGAGCGCGGGGCGTCATTGTCGGGCGGTCAGCGCCAGCGAATCGCCATCGCCAGGGCGTTGGTCGGCAACCCGCGGATCCTGATCTTCGACGAGGCGACCTCCGCGCTCGACTATGAGAGCGAGGCCGCCATCCAGGCCAATATGCGTCGCATCACCCAGAGCCGGACCGTGGTGCTGATCGCTCACCGTCTGTCGACGTTGCGCGGCGCCGACCGCATCATCACCATCGAGCAGGGCCGCCTGATCGAGGACGGCACTCACGAATCATTGCTGCGGAGCGGCGGCCGCTACGCCGAGCTTTGGAAGCTGCAATCGGGCAACGCCCAATCGATCGGTGGCGCCGAATGAACGTCGCCGATGCCTTCACCGGCCTGCTCCGCCGGGGCGTGGAGCGTTTCGACGGCAAGGACGAACGCGAGTTCCTGCCGGCGGCGTTGGAAATCCTGGAGACGCCACCGTCACCGACCGGGCGTCTGCTCGCCTTCATCATCGGCGCCTTTTTCGTGATTGCGGTGCTTTGGTCGCTGTTCGGCAAGGTCGACGTACTCGCCACTGCCCCCGGCCGCGTGTTGCCCGCCGGCAAGATCAAGGTGGTCCAGCCGCTGGATCCGGGAATGGTCAAGGCGATCCACGTACAGGATGGTGACCACGTCACGGCCGGCCAGTTGCTTATTGAACTGGATCCCACGCTCGCGGTCGCCGATCGCGAGCGCCTCTCGCACGACCTCGTCGGCGCCGATCTCGACGTGGCTCGACTGAATGCGCTTAAGCCGATGGCGGAAACTGGCGCGGCCCCTCATGCGCTGATCCCGCCGCCCGACGCCTCTCCCGACGAGGTCGAGCAGGCCCGTGCGGCGCTCCGGGCGCAGATCGACCAGCAGGCCGCCAAGGTTGCGGGCCTCGACCAGCAGATCGCCGAAAAGCGCGCCGAAGCCTCGGAGGTTACCGCCTCGATCGCCAAGACCAACGCCAGCCTGCCGATGCTGGACGAGAAGGCGCGGCTTCACCAGAAGTTGCACGACCAGGGCTTCGGCACCAGCTTCGCCTTTCTCGACGCCCAGCAGGCCCTGTCGGACGCACGTAACGATCTGATTGTGCTGGCGCAGCGCGGAGCCCAGTCGAAAGCCGCCGCGGCCTCACTCGAACGCCAGCGTGCCCAGGCAGTGTCGGAATTCGCGGCCGGCGTGCTCTCCGATCTCGGTAAGGCGCAGGAAAAGCAGAACGAACTCACCCAGGACCTCGTCAAGGCGCGCCAGAAGTCCATCGAGACGGAAATTCGCGCGCCGATCGACGGCATCGTCGAAGAAATGGCGGTCCACACCATCGGCGGCGTCGTCACTCCAGCCCAGCGGCTGTTGATTATCGTTCCGGACAACCAGCAACTCCTCGTTGAAGCCCAGTTGCCCAACCGCGATGTCGGCTTCGTCCATGCCGGGCAGGACGTCGCGGTGAAGATCGAGACCTTCAATTTCACCCGATATGGCCTGATCCACGGCAAGGTGATCGACGTCAGCAAGGACGCCGTCGCCGCCAACAATCAGCGCGCGGACGACAGCCTGCCAGAGAATACCCCGCAGCCGCAGACGCCCGGCTCGCCGACCTATGTCGCGCGGATCAGCTTGGAAACGTCGACCATGGTCGTCGACGGCGTCGTCCGGCCGCTACAGCCAGGCATGGCCGTGACAGCCGAGGTCAAGACCGGCCGCCGCACCATCATCGACTACCTCTTGTCACCCCTGGCAAGGCGCACCAGCGAGGCCCTGCACGAGAGATAGCCGCCCTCAGATCAATCCAGCCATCGGCGAGGATGGGTCGGCGTACATCCGGCGCGGCATGCGGCCGGCAAGATAGGCCTCGCGGCCGGCTATGACCGCGTGCTTCATGGCCCGCGCCATTCGGATCGGATCGCGCGCCTCGGCGATCGCGGTGTTCATCAGCACGCCGTCGCAACCCAGCTCCATCGCCACGGCTGCGTCGGAGGCGGTGCCGACACCGGCGTCGACCAGCACCGGAACCTTGGCCTGATCGACGATGAGATGGATGTTCAATTTGTTCTGGATGCCCAGGCCCGAACCGATCAGCGCGCCGAGCGGCATGATCGCCACCGCGCCGGCATCCTCCAGCTTGCGCGCGTAGACCGGATCGTCGCTGCAATAGACCATCACCTTGAATCCCTCGGCGACCAGCATCTTCAGCGCCCGCAGGGTCTCTTCCATGTCCGGAAACAGGGTCCGGGTGTCCGACAGCACCTCGAGCTTGACCAGGTCCCAGCCGCCGGCCTCGCGGGCAAGACGCAGGGTGCGCACCGCTTCCTCACCGGTAAAGCAGCCCGCGGTGTTCGGCAGGTAGGTGAACCGGTCCGGCTTCACATAATCGACCAGCATCGGCTGCGACGGGTCGGACAGATTGACCCTGCGCACGGCCACCGTGACGATCTCGGCGCCAGCGGCTTCGGCGGCCGCGGCATTGACCGCATAGTCCTTGTACTTGCCGGTGCCGATGATCAGCCGTGAATGAAACGTCCTGCCGGCCACGGTCCAGGAATCGTCGGAAATATCTGGGCCACTCATCGGGTAATATCCAATCGCTCTGCTGTTCTTTCCCGCCGTCGGCGGAAGAACAATCAATCCAACTCAACCGCCGCCGATGAAGTGGACAATCTCGATGCGGTCTCCATCGGCCAGCGCTGTCTGGGCGTATAGCGAGCGGGGGACGATTTCCAGATTTAGTTCGACGGCCACCTTGCGTGGATTCAGGTCGAGCGCCGCCAGCAGGCCGCGAAGATCGTCGGCCTCGACGTCGTGTTCTTCACCGTTCACAATCAGTCTCACGCGGCGAGCTTGTGACCGTCTCCGGCGGGCGATACAAGATGGCTTTGGCGCTCGCGGGGCGTAATGACAAAACCGATCTATGTGCTGAGCGGCCCCAACCTCAACTTGCTGGGTGTCCGCGAACCTGAAATATACGGCCGGGAGACGTTGGATGACGTGCATGCGCGTTGCGCGGCGCGCGCGGCGACACTCGGCGCCTCGGTGGTCTGCCGCCAGACGAATCACGAGGGCGTGCTGATCGACTGGGTGCAGGAGGCGCGCACGGAGGCCAGCGCGCTGGTGCTGAACCCCGCGGCGTTCGGCCACACATCAGTCGCATTGCTCGACGCGCTGAAGATGCTTTCCATCCCCATCGTCGAGTGCCACCTGTCCAACCCCGCCGCCCGCGAGTCGTTTCGTCGCACTACCTATGTTTCCCTGGCCGCGACCGGGGTGATCAGCGGTTTTGGTGCGAGGAGCTATGAATTGGCGGTCGAGGCGGCGTATGGCCTAGCCTCGAAGTCGAAACCATGAAGTCACCAACCAGCAAGGCGATTTGCTAGATGCCCACGTCCAAGGCTTCCGCCGATACGATCGACGCGCGACTCGTGCGCCGATTGGCCGATATCCTCAACGAGACCGGCCTCTCCGAGATCGAGGTCGAACGCGACGGCATGAAGGTCAGGGTCGCCAAGACCCTGAGCGCCCCGGCCACTGTCTATGCAGCCCAACCTGCGCCCGCGCCGGTCGCGGCGCCCGCGTACGCCGGTGAAGTCGTCAAATCACCGATGGTCGGCACCGTCTATCTACAGCCGCAACCGGGCGCTCCGCCCTTCGCCCGCGTCGGCGACACCGTCAGCGCCGGTCAGACCCTGCTGCTGGTCGAGGCGATGAAGACCATGAACCCGATTACCGCCCCCAAGGCCGGAAAGATAGTCGAGTTCCTGGTTGCGGACGCCCAGCCGGTCGAGTTCGGCGAGCCGCTGGTCGTGATCGGCTGATGTTCGACAAGATCCTGATCGCCAACCGCGGCGAGATCGCGCTACGGATTCACCGTGCATGCAAGGAAATGGGCATCGCCACCGTGGCCGTCCATTCCGAGGCCGACACCAGCGCCATGCATGTCCGCCTCGCCGACGAAAGTGTGTGTATCGGCCCCGCGCCGGCGTCCAAGAGCTATCTCAATATCCCCTCGATCATCGCCGCATGCGAGATCACCGGCGCGCAGGCAATCCATCCCGGCTACGGCTTTCTGTCGGAGAACGCCCGCTTCGCCGAGATCGTCACCGCTCACGGCTACACCTTCATCGGTCCACGTCCGGAGCACATCCGGGTGATGGGCGACAAGATCGAAGCCAAGCGCACCGTTCGCGCGGCGGGCATTCCGGTGGTTCCGGGGTCCGACGGGGCGATCACCAGCGAATCCGAGGCTGTCGAAGCGGCCGATGCGATCGGCTACCCGGTGCTGATCAAGGCCTCGGCAGGCGGTGGTGGGCGCGGTATGAAGGTCGCTCGCTCCCGTGAAGAAGTGGTCGAGGCCTATGCGACGGCGCGCGGCGAGGCGGGAGCGGCCTTTGGCGACGACGCGGTCTACATGGAGCGCTACCTCTCCACGCCCCGCCATATCGAGCTGCAGATCATCGCCGACGCCTTCGGCAACGTCTGTCACCTTGGCGAACGCGACTGCTCGCTGCAGCGCCGCCACCAGAAGATGATGGAGGAAGCCCCCTCCCCCGCGATCGACGCCGAGGCCCGCGCAAAGATCGGCAAGGTCGTCGTCGACGCCATCGAGGCCATTGGCTACCTCGGCGTCGGCACCATCGAGTTCCTTTATGAGAACGGCGAGTTCTTCTTCATCGAGATGAACACCCGCCTGCAGGTCGAACATCCGGTGACCGAGGCGGTAACCGGCATCGATCTGGTTCGCGAACAGATCCGCATCGCCGCGGGCCTGCCCCTTTCGTTCACCCAGGATGACATCCTGTTGGAAGGGCACGCGATCGAGTGCCGGATCAACGCCGAGAACCCGCGCACCTTCATGCCCTCGCCCGGCCTCGTCACCGATTTCCACGCGCCGGGTGGCCTGGGCGTCCGCCTCGATTCGGCGCTCTATGCCGGCTATTCGATCCCGCCCTACTATGACAGCCTGGCCGGCAAGCTGATTGTCCAGGGCCGCGACCGGGCCGAGTGCATCGCGCGGTTGAAAAGGTCGCTCGCGGAGATGGTGGTAGGCGGCATTGAAACCACCATCCCGCTGTTTCAGGATCTGCTGGTCGAGCCGGATATTGTCGAGGGCCGCTACGACATTCATTGGCTGGAGCGGTGGATCAAGGCGCAGGGGTGAACCAGGGCGGATTGCGCGGATTTACCCTCGACGACCTGATCGACTGCTATCGTCTAGGCATTTTCCCGATGTCGGATAGTCGCGACGACAATCGCGTCTTCCTCGTTGACCCGCCCGAGCGCGGGATCATTCCGCTTGATGGCCTGCGCCTGTCGAGGCGCCTGGCGCGTACCGTACGTAGCGATCGCTTCGAAGTGCGAATCGATTCGGCTTTCGACGCCACCCTGGAGGCATGCGCCTCACCTCGGCCGGGTCACGCCGAAACCTGGATAAGCCATGGCATCCAGGCGCTCTGTGGCCGGTTGTTCGCCAAGGGACTTGCCCACAGCGTCGAAACCTGGAGAGCTGGCGAGCTGGTTGGCGGACTCTACGGCATCGCTCTTGGCGCGGCGTTCTTTGGTGAGAGCATGTTCTCGCGTGAGCGGGACGCCAGCAAGGTCGCCCTGGTGCATCTGGCGGCGCGGCTGGTCAGCGGCGGCTTTAAGCTGCTCGACACCCAGTTCCTGACCTCGCACCTTGCCAGTCTGGGCGCCATTGAGATCACCCGCGCCGAATACCGATCCCGGCTTGCCGACGCCCTCACGGTGAATGGCGACTTCTTTGCGATGCCCCCTCAGACGGGGGGCGCGGCGGCGCTGCAGGAGATCAGCCAGGCGTCATAGATTGGATGCTGTATCGGATGCAGCGCCGGACCGTTGGCGAACATCCAGCCGGAGAAGACCCGCTTTGCCGGCGGAGGCGTGTGTCCGGGCACGGCGACCGGCTGTGAATCGATCACCAGATAGGCGGAGGGACGAGGTTGTGGCGCATCGGGATCGCGCGTCTCGCAGGCCTTTATCGTCATCACCAGGGTCTTGTAGCGAATCGGCCTTCCCACCGGCGCCTCGAAGCGCAACGTCTCGGCGGTGACCTTGTCGAGCACCTGCATGACCGCCGTCGGTGCGCGAATCGGCCGCGGCGGACCGGACGGCGACGGGACCTTTGGCGGGCCCGCCACGAGCGAGGTCATCGGCTGGGCGGGCACATTTCCCCGAGGGGTGTTGGCGGCCTCTGGCGCTACCCCGCCGGGCGGCGCTGCTGTAGCCCCCACTACGGACGGCGCATTCATCGACGCGGCGGGCGCCGGCATCGCCGGTCCCTCGACGGGCGGCGACGCCACACTTGATGGTTCAACGGAAGTTTGCGCCGGAGCCAGCCCGGCGATGAGCGCCAGCCCTCCCGCCAACACGCTCGCGGCGAGCGAGCGGGTTAGTCCGGGGTCCACGGCTGATAGTCCCCCGAGGCCTTGGCGCGTTGTCCGCCCCTGGCGATCGAGCCCTTTGGCCGCCAGGCCCAGATCGTGCCTGTCATGTTTGGCTTGTGATCTTTTTCCCAGGAACGGCGCTTGAGGGGTTCCCGTGTCGGAGGCTCGGCAAAGGTATGATGCAGCCAGCCGTACCAGTCGGGCGTTACGCGCGAGGCGTCGGCGTAACCCTTATAGATCACGAACCGCCGATTGTGCCCGTCGTAGTCGTACCGCTTGTCGACCGTTTCAAAATAGCGGTTACCGACCTCGTCTTCGCCCACGAACTTGCTGCCACGGCCAATCTGCATGCGCGCGCCGATTGTCGCGCCGTACCACCAGGTGAAGATTGCTTTCAGCACTTTGTCTCGAGACCGCGCTACGAACCAATGATCGCCGCTTATAGGGTCGCCCTTTCACCGCGTCCAGCGAAGGCGGGCGGCGGATGTCCGGAGTCTGACGGCGATCTGGTGACGTGCTAAGAAGAAACTGGGACATGATATGGAGAAGAAACCGGGACATGATATATTTTAACTATTTTCGTCTCGTCACGCCGCCTTGGCCGGACGGCCGCGCCCGCGTGCGGTGACGCTCCGCCCGAGAACACATTCGACGGCGGCGACGAAGCCAGCGTCGCCCGCGGGCCGACCAGTCAATTCCGCGCGCGGCAGAGCCTCGAACCGTTGCGGATCGTGGTCATCAGCCTCATTAAGCGGCAGGGCGAAGTTGGAAGCCAGGTCAAGCAGGGCCCCCCCTCATCGCAGGGGAATCGCAGACGGAATTGGGGTTGTGCTGGATGACGAACAAGATTCTTCGCGACGCACAGACAGGCGCACGCGAGGGACGGGATGGAGCGATTTCGGGACTGCTTTGGTGGGGTCGAAGATCCGCGGTCGGGCA